>CAJUTD010000007.1:8494-38212 GCA_910589635.1 uncultured Lachnospiraceae bacterium
GAGAGCTTTGATATCATGCGTTCTCAATTAAAAAAGGCAAGAATTGCCGAGGCAAGGGCAAACGAGAGCAAAAAAGAATTGGTTGCCAAACTGTCGCATGATATAAAAACGCCGGTTGCAAGTATCAAGGCGGCTTCCGAAGTAGGCGCGGCATTGTCGCCGGATGATAAAAGCAAGGAAAATTACAGGCAGATTATACACAAGGCGGATCAGATTAATACACTGGTTACGAATCTATTTTCTGCTACGCTGGAGGAACTTCATGAGCTGACGGTAACGCCTTCGGAGATGGAAAGCAAAGAATTGCGGACGTTACTGGAGAATGCCGATTATCTGCACCGCGCGGTAATACCTCCTGTTCCTGATTGCTTATTGTTTGCAGACAAGCTCCGTTTGCAGCAGGTATTTGATAATATTTTTGCCAATTCCTATAAATATGCCGATACCGAAATAATTGTAACGGTAGGCCTGGAGGGGCATTATCTGGCGGTTACTATGGAAGATTGCGGCGGCGGCGTCGGTGAATCGGAGCTGCCGCTTTTGAAAGAGAAATTTAAGCGCGGCAGTAATACAAACAACGTGGAGGGGGCAGGCCTGGGGCTGTATATCGCCGATTGCTGTATGAAGGGAATGCAGGGGCGCCTTGCGATTGAAAATGGCTCAAAGGGACTGAGGGCAATTGTTTGGGTTGCCCTTGGCAGCGCCATTTAAGGGATATTTAAGAATTGCATAAGGACAGTTAAGGATTGCGAACGTACAATAGAACGTGTGAAAAGGAGGACATTTTGTATGAAAGAAGTTTTATTGAAGACCGAAAAATTAAGCAAGTCCTTTTCAAACGGCGGCGCCATGCAGCACGTTCTGAAAAATATTGACTTACAGTTGTACAAAGGTGACTTTACGGTTATCATGGGGGCAAGCGGCGCAGGAAAATCCACGCTTCTATATGCCTTGTCGGGAATGGACACGCCTACGCTTGGCAAGATTACTTTCACAGATCAGGTTATTTCCGAATTGTCTCAGGATGGGCTTGCCGTGTTCCGTCGCAGCCACTGTGGATTCGTGTTCCAACAGATTTATCTAATTGACGGCATGAGTGTCATGGATAATGTGCTTTCCGCAGGGCTTCTTGTGAACAAGGATAAAAAGGCGCTTGTGGCAAGGGCAAGAGAATTGTTTGAGGCGGTTGATATTTCCGAAGAGACGCAAAAGAAATTTCCGACGCAGATATCAGGCGGTGAGGCGCAGCGAGTGGGAATTGTGCGGGCGCTTATCAATTCACCGGAAATACTGTTTGCAGATGAACCCACAGGCGCGTTGAACTCTAAAACAGGGCTTGGCGTTTTAGATACGCTTACAAGGTTTAACGAACAGGGACAAAGCGTTGTCATGGTAACGCACGATATGCGTTCTGCGCGTCGCGGCAATCGTATTCTCTACTTAGAGGACGGCGTGATTTTAGGCGAATGTGACTTAGGCAGGTATGTGCACGGCGATGCGCAAAGGCACGAAAAGCTTTCTGCATTTTTAAATGACAGGGGGTGGTAAGATGAAAAGAAGTTTTCTGATCGTCCGCTCTAATATCCGCAAATCAAAAGGCCAGACGGCGGCGATTATCATTTTGATTTTGATTGCTGCTTTCATGTTTAATCTTTGGCTTATGCTTTCGATGGATTACAAATCTAACTTTGACAGATACCATGATAAACTCAACGCTGAACATGTTACTTTAGCGGTAGATAGCAATACGGATGAATTTCAAGCATTTCTGTCGCATAAGCTTGAGGGCGACAGCAGCATCGCGCAATACAGTCTGGATAACTGTATGAACATGACCGGCAGATTTTCATATAATGGCGGTGAGATAAGCAGCTGGTTTGTTTTTATGGATAAGCAGACGGCTTTCACGCGCTCTATCGGCAAAATTGAAGTTGTTGAAGAAGGCGATTTGACAAGCGGTGTATATCTGCCGTTGCTTTATAAGACAGACGATATCGCCATAGGCAAACAAATTACCATTTCCATCGGCAACCAGAAAGAGACGTATACGGTGTGCGGCTTTTTTAATAGCATAATGATGGGTTCACATAATTGCGCATTGATTGAAATTGTGCTTACGGAAGATAAGTATGCAGAGCTTGCCAGCAGTGGATATGCGCCGCAGGCGACGCTGTGCGGGGTGCGTTTAAACGACATATCAGAAAATTTGAATTATGAAGCGTCTCTGAAAAGTATGGTTTCACAACAGCAGCCGAATCGTAATATGGTGAGCAATTGCTATGATACCGTTTCACAATCCCGTTATATTTCGCAGATGATCTGTTCAGGAATCGTGAGCGCCATGGCGTTTTTTGTGCTGCTGATTGCACTTGTGGTGATTGTATCAAACATCATCAATTATATACAGGTCAATATGAAAAATATTGGTGCGCTGAAAGCCACAGGCTATACGTCAAGGCAGTTGATTTGTTGTCTGTTATTGCAGTTTCTGAGTCTGTCTTTTCTGGCGGCGTTTATTGGCATAGCGCTCTCGTACCTTCTATTTCCCGCGGTCAACGTCATGATGGTTTCGCAGACGGGTATTCCGTACGCGACGCATTTTTTACCACTGCCTTTTGTGCTTTCGCTTGCGGCATTAGGCGGCTCCGTTGCCTGTTCTGTATGGCTTGCTTCGCGCAGAATCAAAAAAATAGAGCCGATTGTGGCGCTTCGCAGTGGCATTCAGACGCACAATTTTAAACGCAATCACGTTCCCCTTGTACATACAAAAGCGCCCCTTACGCTTGCTCTTGCACTCAAAAGCACACTTTCCGGGGTAAAGCACAACGTAACCATCTCAGTCACAATGCTCGTACTTTCGCTTGTAGTCGTGTTTTCCGGTCTGATGAAAGAAAATGTAATCGAAGATATGACGCCGTTTATGAATATGGTCGTAGGAGAAACTGCGGATAGCGCGATCAGCGTGCAGGCCGAAAAAGAGAATGATGTTTTACGGGAAATACATAGGGACAGCCGCGTGGAAAAGAGTTATCTCTATACTTTTTTGAATGTAACGCATATGGGCGGCGTGGATCTTATGGCGGCGATTTGCGAAGATTTTTCAAAGATCAATATTCAGAGTATTGTAATTGAGGGACGGCTGCCCAAGTATGGCAATGAGATTGCCATTGCCGCCAAATATGCAAAAGAAAACGGGTTCAAGATTGGAGATGAAATAGAAATAACGGCAAACGGAAACCAGGAAAAGTATCTGATTTGCGGCTTCACACAAATCAGTAATAATCTTGGCAGAGACTGTTCGCTTACGCGGACGGGCTATGAAAAATTAGGAACGCTCGCAAATACAAATTATTTTATTAATCTTACAGATGAAACCGATATTGATGCGTTTAATCAGGAAATGCAAGAGAAATTTGCCGGCAGCATAGATGACACGATAAATATTATGACGACAATGGAAAGCATGTCGGGCGTATATGTTTCGTTAATGACAATTATTGTGATAGCCATACTTGTGCTCTCCGCGATTATTATTGCTTTTGTATTGTATCTGCTTGTGCGTATCATGCTTAACAATAAGATTCGTGATTATGGAATTATGAAAGCACTTGGATTTACAACGGGACAGCTTATTTTGCAAACGGCGTTGTCGTTTATGCCGACCACGATTTTTTCTACCGTTGTGGGGCTGGTTCTATGCAGTTTTATTATCAACCCCTTGATCGCGTTATTTTTAAGCGGTATCGGCATCGTAAAATGTAACTTTGCAGTTCCTGTGGGATTTACTGTCCTTTGCGGCGCCGGGCTTGTGCTGTTTGCATTTGCGACGGTTTGCCTGTTATCTTTGAAAATAAGGAAAATCGCTCCGCGAGCGTTGCTTTCAGGAGAATAAAAAAGTGAGATTTATAATCTGATGCCCTAAAGCCCTGCATAAATGCCATTCGTTCCCTCTTAATGGTGATTTCGTTCCACTTGGGAAAAGAAATATCATAATCTGCCGATAAAATAAGTGACGGATTTACAGAGGCAGAAAATACAAGGTGGGGAAATATGGAAGCAGCCATTGTAGGTGATGAACAATTTACGCAGAAAAAGATATGCAGTTACATCAGGAACCATAGACCGGACTGCCGGCTGGAAATTTTTTCCACTGGGGAAGAATTGCTGGCAGCCGGCAAGAGGTTTGACTTGATTTTCCTCGACATACAATTAAAAGGGCAAAATGGCATCGAGACTGCGCGGATTTACCGCGGGCAGCAGGAAGATACCGTGTTAGTATTCCTTGCAGATACCCAGGAATACGTGTTGGAGGCTTTCGACGTATCAGCTTTCCATTATTTGGTAAAGCCCATAGAGGAACGCAAGTTTATGGAGGTATTTGAGCGCGCAGCCAATGAAGCCAAAAGACATAGGGGGCAGCGTGAGGAAATTATTCTTGTGAGGGAGAAAAACAGAAGTTTTACGATAGACAAAAACGATATATTATTTATTGAAAACAGGGGCAAAAAAGTTGAAATCCACACGATTGGCAGCCAGGAATTGATTGAGATATACGCCACAATGGAGGAACTTACCCGCAAATTAGGGGAGGGATTTTACCGCTGCCATAGGGGGTATCTGGTGAATATGGCGTATATCACGGAGTATGACAGCGACAGTATCACGCTTAGCGGCGGCGAAACCGTATGTTTATCCAAAAAGAAACACGGCGAATTCGTAAAATTATATATGTACTACCATCAGAAAGAAGGCGGTAATGTCGTGTGAACAGCGCGCAGCCATTTCTTTCTGAAGAGAGAAATGGCTGCTTTTTAGCAACAGTGGCGTATCAAGAAATTTTGGGCCCTCTGTTAATTTTCCCGGCAAGGAAAACAGAAGTAGGGCCGTCTGAATGCCCGATGTAAGTAATATTTCTTTTGATAGCAATTCTTGGAATCTTTTTTCGGAATAAAATTCCCATTACAGTAAAAATAGTGACAACAATAATGAATACAAGGCATATGATTCTCTTCATCTGCGGTCTCCTTAGTGTGAATGAAACTTATGCTGGAATATAATTCACAAACATATGGAAATAGTTACGATAAAATTATAAACTATTTGCCGGCAAAGGTACAGTGTTCCATTAGCAAATATAGGGAAGCGTCATATATTTAATATAAACAGAGAGCCGATTTGGGCTTTTAGAGGTAAGAAATATGCAGATTGAAGTAATTCAAGGTATCTTGATTCCGTTTCTGGGTACGACGCTGGGGGCATCTTGCGTGTTGTTTATGAAAAATATGCTCAGTGATTCCCTGCAAAGGGTTATGAATGGTTTTGCGGCAGGCGTTATGGTGGCGGCGTCTATCTGGAGCCTGCTGACTCCGGCAGTGGAACAGGCAGCGCCCATGGGACAGTGGGCGTTTGTACCGGCCGTGTGCGGTTTTTGGTTCGGTGTCTTGTTCTTGTTGGCGATGGATCGGGCAATCCCTCATCTGTATCAAGGGAACGGCAAGCCGAAGTCGTCATGGACGGCGAAAAAAGGCAACGCTATGCTGGTGCTCGCTGTGACACTGCACAATATCCCGGAAGGGATGGCTGTAGGAGCGGTGTTCGCCGGCTGCCTGTCCGGGAACAGACAGATTAGCATGGCAGAGGCAGTGGCGCTTTCCGTGGGCATTGCCATTCAGAATTTCCCGGAAGGGGCGATTATTTCCATGCCTTTGCAGGCAGGGGGGATGAAAAAACGGACGGCGTTCTTGTGCGGTGTGTTATCGGGAGCCGTAGAGCCTGCCGCCGCATTTCTTACGGTTCTGGCTTCGGGTATTATTGTTCCGGTGCTGCCGTATCTTTTGAGTTTTGCAGCAGGCGCCATGGTCTATGTCGTGGTGGAAGAATTGGTTCCCGAAATGTCAGTAGGGAAACAGTCTAACGTTGGAACGGTGGTGTTTGCGCTGGGATTTACGCTGATGATGGCGTTAGATGTGGCTCTGGGGTAGATTTTTGCATACTTTTCCTTTTATTGGGAATACTTTCATCAACAATATGGAAGTATTATAATAGAGGTGGCATATTTATGACCGTAAGCTATTCCATCAATGGAAAATCAATAAAACCGGAAGAACTGAAAGAGATACAGATCACGAAGAAGGATTATATAGATTACGTCGAGGCAATCAAGCAGAGTGCAGGCAACAGTTATCGGGAGCAGGGCAAAGCGTCTGCTCCCCTTGTAGAAAGGACACAGGGCATAGGATGAAAACGGCAGCAATCTACATAAGGGTGTCGACTGATTCACAGGCGGAGGAAGGATATTCCATTGACGCACAGAAAGAGCAGCTTTCTGCATACTGTGTGTCAAAGGGTATCAAGAAATATGAATTCTATATTGACGGCGGCTGGTCGGGCAGCAACATCGAGCGTCCTGAGATGCAGAGGCTGATTGAAGATGTGAATGCGGACAAGATTTCGCATGTCATTGTCTATAAGCTTGACCGTCTGTCGCGTTCTCAGAAAGACACGCTGTATCTGATTGAGGACGTGTTTAATCCCCATGGTGTTGATTTCGTATCGCTCAACGAGAGCATGGATACGTCCACGCCCATGGGGCGCCTTATGTTGGGAATTTTATCGGCATTTGCACAGTTAGAGCGTGAAAACATCCGGCTCCGTACACGGATGGGCATGAAGGAGCGCGTCAAGTCAGGGCTGTGGATGGGCGGCGGCCGGGTGCCGTTCGGCTATGACTATGATAAAGACAAAGGCGTGCTTGTGCCAAACCGCGACGCAGAGAAGGTTAGGCAGATTTATAAATTATATATAGAAGGGAAAGCGCCGCAGGAGATCGCTAATCTTTTGGGCTTAAAGTACGACAGGCTGGTATATCAGATTTTGACGCGCAAGAGCAACTATGGAATCATTGAATATAATGGGGAGGAATACCAGGGGCAGCACGAGCCGATTATCTCTAAAGAAATGTATGACATAGCTATGCGCTGTATGCTCGAACGCAAATTTGTGCGGGCAAACACGTCAGAACACCTTCTGACCGGGCTTTTGCATTGTGGGAAATGCGGTGCCAAGATGCGTTATCAGAAATGGGGAAATAAGGGATGTAAGTTAGTTTGCTACTCTCAACAGAAATCTAAGACATATTTAGTCAAAGACCCCAATTGTGAGCAGGAAAGGGTCTGGGCAGATGAGGTGGAGGGAGAAGTCGTCCAGGCAATTTTTGCGTTTGCCAATAATTATAAGCCCAGTGAAACGGAGTCGCTTGCGCCCGGCGATACGCTCTCTTTACTGTATGAGCAGCAGACAAGCCTCAATAAAAAGATCAAAAAGCTGTATAACATCTACGCGGCGGAGGAGGATAATGATATATTGCTTGAGACCATTGAAGAGTTAAAAAAGAAACTCTCTTCGATCAATCAGCAGATAGAATTGAATGAGCAGGATGATATTGTTCTGGCGCGCAGACAAGAAAAAACGGAGCTCTTATTGACGGTGAGAGAATTGTGGGATACCATGGATGTGCGGCAGAAAAAGCATATTGTCCGCAAGCTGGTTAATAAGGTGGTTATCACGGATTCACATGTGCACATAGACTTTTCTCTATAATGTTTTCGACAAGGTATATTCATTGGCACTGCATAAGTAGAAAATTTGACGCCGATTTCCGGGTTGAAGTTGTCGATGGATTTGATTAGGCCGATGCAGCCGATTTGAAACAGGTCATCCACATTTTCATTGCTGCCGGCAAAACGTTTGATGACACTCAGAACAAGACGGAGATTTCCTTTGATATACGTTTCACGCGCCTCCATGTCCCCGGCTTTGATGCGGGAAAAGAGGCCGTCTTTCTCTTCGTCCTTTAATACAGGGAGTTTTGATGTATTCACTCCACAGATTTCTACTTTGTATGCCGCCATTATGTTACCTCCCTTTTTTCGTAACAATAATCTTATAATAAAATGATGCGCGAAATTTACTACTTTTATTCATAGAAATTTCGTGCTATACTGTAGAAAATGAGATTCCCCAAGAAGATGGGATTTTTATGGATTTCAAAGCTGGAAATAGGAGATAGAGGTATGAAGGATGCGATTGATAAAAGAAATGAGAGGGAAAGAATTGCCAGAAGTATTGTAAAGCGCAGCAACGTTATCTATACAAGTAAAGAGGAACTTGAACGAAGGGCGCAAGAAGAGAAGCACAAGCAGATGCAGGAAGAGCGGGAGGCTGCGGAGGAAGTTGTTAAAAAGCTCAAAGATGAGCAGAATAAGAAGATGGCAATGGAAATACAGAGGCTGATTGCTGAGCGGGAGATGCTTGAGCGGCAACTTGAGACCGGAATGGATGCCAGTGGCAGGCATCCTATGAGCGGAGTGACCCAGGAGAGAGTGGAGGCGATTCTGAGTGAGAAGAGCAAACAGTTACAAGATCTTATCGCTGCGCACAGCGTTGACAATGGGCAAAAGAGCCAAGAAATGGAGGAAGCATTACCATCAGATGATGAAGCAGATATCCCCCAGACAGAAGAAGCAGATTAAGAAGTCGTTTTATCGTTTGCAAAGACAGGTTTGGTGGAAGTTTTGTGAGGGCTTTAAGCACGGAACGTGTGCCCTTTCAGGAAGGAGGCGCCTATGAGCAGGCAAGAGGACAAGCCGGAAGATATGGTACGGAGACAGGATGAGCAAGAGCCAGGCAAGCAGGCTCCTCTCAATGAGACCTGGTCCCAGGATGCCCAGGACGAATTGGAAGATTTCATTGAGCAACAGGGAATTTACATTCGTCAGTGAGCTTGTTTTTAATTTCATATGAGATTTCGTTGTATTTAGGAGAATTACGGTATAGCCATTCGTGGTTGTGCCGTTTTTTTATTCTATAGGAAAGAACTTGTCACGCGAAAGCCGGATTAGTTTGACGCGTACATATCCCGAAAAACGGGGGCATAAGATAGGGTAAAGATATATTGCAAGGAAAAGTTGCGTTATGAATGAAATCACATTAAAGAAGTACCACGGGTTAGGCAATGATTACCTGGTGTTAGACCCCAATAAAAATAAATTGCCGCTGCAGAGCCGTAATATAGAAATGTTGTGTAGGAGAAATTTTGGGGTGGGAGCGGACGGTCTCTTATATGGGCCCATTTGGGAGAATGACAAGTGGAAAGTCCGCGTATTTAACCCGGATGGTTCAGAGGCGGAACAGAGCGGTAACGGCGTACGCATTTTTGCTAAATACCTGCTGGACGAGGGATATATAAAGGGCAGAGAGCTTACGTTGGATACGTTGGCAGGCGAGGTGAAGGTGGAGTTTCTCGAGGAAAACGGCAGCAGTATGCGCGTCAACATGGGCAGGCCTATGTATGCAGGACCGGGGATGAAGCTCAATGGCCTGGAAGGAGAGGTTGTCAATGCCCATCTGCGGTTTTGGGATAATGATTACAACACGACATGCCTGTCTGTGGGGAATCCCAACTGCGTGATTATGATGGAGGAGGTGACGCCGCAGAATGCTAAATTGCTTGGCCCCTATGTGGAGCAGGCATCCTATTTTCCAAACCGCACAAATATGCAGTTGTGCAAAGTAATTGACAGGGAGAACATTGTCATTGAAATCTATGAGAGGGGAGCCGGCTATACGCTTGCCTCTGGCACCGGAGCTTGTGCGGCCGCAGCTGCGGCAAAGCGTATGGGACTTGTGGACAATATCGTGACCGTGCATATGCAGGGCGGCGATCTGGTTGTGGAAATAGATCATACAGATACGATTTATATGACAGGGAGCGTCGAACAGGTGGGTACGTTCACATTGGCGGAGCATTTTTTTGCGTAGCCGCAAGTTTTTGTATTTCTTTCATCTTGCAGCTCTAGCGCCGTTGTCCGGTATGTTTGCCGGGGAATGGCGGGTGGGGCTCTTTCCAATCTTTATGATTGTGTAATGTATTCTTGTGTATATTCAGCATTCTCCCTCAAATTTCTAGGTCGTACGAATAGTCATATAAAATTTAAAAAAAATATTGTAAAATATTGGTAGTGATTTGTTCTCTTTCTACGTTTCTTATATAGGAACATATTCACCCATCAACGGCAATGCAATTAGGATATTGGAATTAGAAGAAGGAGTGGATAAATATGACATTTACTACAAAACAATGGATTTTTTTATTTTTATGTGATGGAGGAGTTATTTTGATGGGAGCAATGGTGGGGCTTTATCTGTCAGAAGAAATTCCATTTACACTTTGTGCTGTCATGTGCTTGGTCGGAGGTGTCATGTTGGTTGCATCTTTCATTTTTGTGCATTTGAAAATGCGCTGCTCGTCCTGCCATCATATTTATCCGCTTGTTGGCTGGTGGGGGATGGAATGCTGCCCTTACTGTGGCGAATACTTTTATTGATTTAAGAAGGAACTCAAGATGGAAAAAATAGTGACATCTGCCGCACTTTTTGATATGATAAGAAGAACAGTGTAAATTTAGGAAGGAAGAGGAAGAGAAATGGAAAAGATACTGGATCTTATCAGCAGGGAAGTAGAGGAAGCCTTTGAAGTCAACGGCTATGACAGAAAGTTTGGCAGAGTGAGCCTTTCTAACCGCCCGGATTTATGTGAATATCAATGTAACGGAGCGATGGCGGCGGCGAAGGAATACAAGTGCGCACCCTTTCTGATTTCAGATAAGGTTGCAGATAGTTTAAAGGATAATACCATGTTTTCAGCCGTGGATTCGGTGAAGCCTGGATTTTTAAATCTCAGGTTGGATAATGAATATCTCGCAGTATTTCTACGGCAGATGAGCGCAGATGCTGGGCGTCTTGGCTGTGAAAAGAGTAAAGAACCTAAGAAAATTATGATTGATTACGGCGGACCGAATGTGGCAAAGCCTTTGCACGTAGGTCATCTGCGTTCTGCCATTATCGGCGAGAGCGTCAAGCGGATTGGTAGATTTATGGGTCATACGATGATCGGCGACGTGCACCTGGGAGATTGGGGATTGCAGATGGGACTGATTATCACAGAGTTGAAAGTGCGTAAGCCGGAACTTGTGTATTTTCAAGACGATTACGAGGGGGAATATCCTAAGGATGCGCCGTTTACGATTTCCGAGCTTGAAGACATTTATCCCACAGCCAGCGCAAAGTCCAAAGAGGATGAAGCATACAAAGAGGCGGCTATGCAGGCGACTTACGAGCTTCAACATGGGCGCAAGGGATATCAGGCTTTGCTTTCGCATATTCTGAACGTTTCCGTCAGCGATTTAAAGCGCAATTATGAGAACCTCAACGTCTCCTTTGAATTATGGAAGGGTGAATCGGATGCCCAGCCTTATATACCCGATATGGTGCAAAAAATGAAGGACGACGGCTTTGCCCATTTGAGTGAGGGAGCATTGGTTGTGGATGTAAAAGAGGACAGTGATACCAAGGAAATTCCGCCGTGCATGATTCTCAAATCAGATGGCGCTTCCCTCTATAATACTACAGATTTGGCGACGCTCGTATGGCGTATGCAGGATTACCGCCCGGACGAGATCATTTATGTGGTGGACAAGCGGCAGGAGTTATACTTTACACAGGTCTTTCGCTGTGCAAGGAAGACGGGATTGGTCGGGCCGGAGACGGAGCTGAAGTTTTTAGGTTTCGGCACGATGAACGGCAAAGACGGTAAGCCGTTCAAGACACGTGAAGGCGGTGTCATGCGTCTGGAATATCTGGTAAATGAGATAAATGAAGAAATGTATAAGAAGATTGCGGACAATCATACGGTGGAGGAGGAAGAGGGGCGCAAAACCGCTAGAATGGTAGCTCTTTCTGCTATCAAATATGGCGATTTGTCCAACCAGGCGGCCAAAGACTATATTTTTGATGTGGAGAGATTTACTTCTTTTGAAGGAAACACGGGCCCATATATCCTGTATACGATTGTCAGGATTAAGTCTATTTTGAAAAAATATCAGGCAGAGAAGACCTTGCCGGAATCAGCGCAGATTTTGGCGGCTCATTCCGACAGTGAGAAAGCGTTGATGTTAGAGATAAGCAAATTTAATGGTATGATGGAGTCGGCCTTTGTAGATACCGCGCCCCATAAGGTGTGCGCTTACATTTATGACCTTGCCAATGCCTTCAACCATTTCTATCATGAGACAAAAATTCTCGCAGAGCCGGACGCAATAGTGCAGGCAGGCTATATCTGTCTGTTGGAACTGACAAAACAGGTGTTGGAAATCTGTATTGAAGTGCTGGGATTTGAGGCGCCCGAAAAAATGTAGTTGGCTACAAGCTGCACATCCCATAACAAATGTTGTAGAATTAACGACCCATCTCCTCGATCAGGTCGCAGATTTTTATTACTGAATCCTTATAAGTAAAAGCGTTTTGTTGCTTTTTCATTTCATGCAGAGCTTTGGGGCTGTGCAATAACCTGCGTCCCAGCGCAGCCTGTTGTTTTGCCTGTTTGGCAGATACTGACATGCCATGTTTTTGAAAAAATGAGCGGTTGATCGTTTCGCATCCCGGGATAGGTGCAGTATGTACGAGCGGGATGCCGACGACGGCTGCCTCTGTAGAGGTCAGTCCGCCCGGTTTGGAGTAGAGGAGGTCGCAGGCATACATATAAAGCGCCATCTGCCTGGTGGATCCGAGGATAGAAATACCGGGAGTATTGCCATAATGGTTTGCTAAGGATTTTTCCAAAGCTGCATTGTTCCCGCAGATTACAATAACATGTTCATTCTCCCAGCGATATTTTGCCAAATCAGCTACAATCTGTTTTACCTTTCCGGCGCCCATGCTGCCGCCCATTACCAGATAGCAGACATCATGCGGGGAAAGCCCCAGCTGCTTTCTGGCTTCTGCCTTTGTCAGGTTTTGGGTGAACGCACTGCGCACCGGGATGCCGAAGGGCATAAGTTTCTCGGATGGGATGCCCCGTCTGGTAAACGATTTTGTCAGCGATTCGTGGGGAATCACATAATACTCGCAGTCCGTCTCCTCAGTAAAAGGAATACAGGCGTAGTCTGTGGCAATAAAGAGTAATTTCGGGCAAGCAATATGGTGGCGTTTCATGTAGGTGAGAATCTCTGCCGGATATAAATGCGGCGCAACTACTATATCGGTCGGATTATCAGACAAGTAACGATTCATATGATCTGCCATCAGGCCGTTTGCATAGTAAACAGGCGACAGGAAAGGCATCTTTGTTACGAGCATTCCCAGTTGGTAGGCAAAACCGAACAGGCGGGGATGTCTCTGCACTATTTTCACATAGAAAGCGCCTATGTTTCGGGCGATCAAACTCTGGGACAACTGAAAAGGGTCTTTCATTTTAGCGTGGTGTCCTCTCCGTTTCAATTCCTCAAGGACGGCCAGCCCGGTGGTGTTGTGTCCAGCGCCGGTATTACAGGACAAAATTAGGATATTCATAATAATTTCACCTTAAATCGTTCATTTTTTTCATTGCAAGTTAGGAGCTTGCAGGAAACAGCACCCGAAATCAGCAGCATGCCAAAGCGAATGGCTAAAATTTTCACGGTCAGGAAGGTAATAATTAATGCGGCGAGATAAGCTGCCAGCGTTCGATAATAATGCGGTGAGATTACCAGAACCGTAGAAAAGACGATGAAGCAGCCGGCAAGAATCAACGCGCAGGTCAAGGAGGGATACAGTCCCAGGAGGCAGCCAAAAGATGTGGCAATGCCTTTTCCGCCGTGGAAATGGTGAAAAAGTGGGAGTATGTGCCCAATGACCGGGGCAGCGAGCACAAAGGCCAGTGCGAAATCCGTACTGTCTGTCTGCCGCAGGAACAGCCATACTGGCACAAATCCCTTTGCGAGGTCGCAGAGTAAGGTGAGTATGCCGCACCAGAATCCTCCCTCCAAAAAGGCGTTTGCCGTGCCGGGATTTCCGTCACGCGTTCCAGCAGTGACATCTTTGCGACAGAGGAGCCGTCCCCATATATGTGCGTACAATACGCTGCCGGAGAGATAGCCTGCCAGCAGATAAAAATAAAATCTCGTCATGATATCTCCTTCCTGAGTGGTTATAAAAATACATTACTATGCAGTATATCATATTTAAAATAAAGATACCAGAAGAATTTGGATATGGATTTTGTAGTAGGAGGATTAAAAATGTCATTATGGTTACAAGAAGAAATGGACAAAATACAACAAGACAGAAGTAAATCGGCCTTGAGCCCTAAATATATTTTGGCTTTAGCATTCATATTTGCAGTAATAGAGGCGGCAGTCTTTCTCATAGGCCGGATGATTCCGGGGTATAAGATACTTTCGTTTTTTGGCGTTATCGGTTTTGTGGGATTTTTTCTGATGGCGTTTTTGTTTGTGAAGACGAAATCTTCCTTATCAAAACCGAAACTTCCGTTCGCTGCAAAATGTTTGGAGAAGCTTGAACTTTCTTCCGAGGAGTTACAGCAGTTTGACGAGGAAATGAGGGCGGAACCGCTTTTGTTCCTCCAAAACGGTAAGAAATTTGATAAATCTATTACGATTACGGAGCATTATCTCAAAGCAGCCTTTTTATATATGAAAGAAATTGATTATGGCATTTTTCGCCTTTCCGATATAGACGCTACCTGGAGTGCAATAAGTAAAAATCCTGTGATCCTCAAACCAAAAGGGAGATTATTTGACGTCCTTCTGCTGGACGCGAAAGGGGAACGAATGGGCGGAGTTTCCATGGAAAACGAAAAGGATTACAAAGAATTTAATGATGCTTTGGAAAAGTATGCGCCGAATATCCGACTCAACATACCTGCGGAAGAAATCAGAAAAAATTCCCAAGATACATAATCTGGAAGAAACAGCAGATACTATCAGTGACAAATATCATAACGAAAGGAGATATCCATGAACCAGATATCAGAAAAAGAGTTATCAGCACTGAACGATCTGCTTTCCGGCGAGGAACTTCTGATTAAGAAATTCCAAGTGTTGGCAGACAACAGCACCGACACTGAAATCAAAGCAAAATTTACTGAGATTTCCAACGAGCACAAGGAGCATTTTCGCAACTTGTATTCTCAGTTGAGTTAGGAGGAAGAACATGCAGCAGACATTTTATTCAGAGAAAGAAATGCTTGCGGATGCGCTGACCGCAGAAAAAACAGCTACCACGCTTTACAATACCTTTTCTAATGAATGTGTCCATGAGAATGTGAGAAGTGCCATTCTGGACTGTTTGGAAAAAGAGCACACCATTCAGAACCAGGTATTTAATATGATGCACGACAGAGGTTACTATCCCACGCCTTCCGCGGAGACCCAGAAGGTAGATGAGGCAAAGCAGAAATTCGGCCAGTGTATGCAGAATTTCTAGTAAAATAACAAAGTCTGAACAGAGGCGTCCCAGGACATAACATTGGGATGGCCTCTGTTTTTGAATGAAAGTGTTGGGAGGTGTTGTATAACCCTCAAAAATAATCTATAATTATGGTACGCGTGTATTGTGAAAGAAATAAATGAGATAGTAAGCAATCGTATGAAAGTGTTAAGCGCATTACATAAGGAAGTTGGTTATTATGCAAAAGATACTGGTAGTAGATGATGTGGAAGTAAACCGTGAATTGTTGCGGGAAATATTAGAAGATGATTATATAGTAGAGATAGCGGAAGATGGCGAGCAGGCCATTGGCTATTTAGTAGAGGGTCATGAGGACACAGCGGCGCTTTTGCTGGATATACAGATGCCCAGGATGGATGGAATGGCTGTCATTGAGGAGATGAAGCGCAGGGGATGGATGCCCAAGATTCCCGTGCTTATCATCAGCGGCGAGTATGCGGTAGAGGTGGAAAGCCGCTGTTTTGAACTCGGTGTCTCTGACTTTATCCATAAGCCTTTCGAGAGTTCCATTGTCCGCAACAGAATCCGCAATACGATGGAGCTGTTTTCGAGAAGGAACCAATTGGAACGGAAAATAGAAGAGCAGGCGGAGACACTCAGGGAGCAGGAAGAGATTATCCGTATTCAGGCAGAAAAGCTCAGGGAGGAACGATCGTTTAACCGTCTGATGATGGAGTACCGCTCGGCAATTAAGGAGGTGGAGACTAAACTACAAGTATTGAATGAAGAATTTTCTCAGGAATATAACCGTAATCCTTTTGAGTCCATAAAGAGCAGATTAAAAACGCCTTCCAGCATTTTTGAGAAATTGCGGCGCAAAGGTTATCCGCTGACATTGGAAGCAATCAGGGATAATCTCTCAGATGTGGCGGGTGTGCGCGTTATTTGTTCCTTTCCCGATGATATTTACCGGATTGGAAATCTGTTGACGAAACAGGATGATATAATCCTTTTGCAGGCCAAGGATTATATCAAAAATCCGAAACCCAATGGCTACAGGAGCCTTCACTATATACTGGACGTCCCCATCTTTCTTTCCCATGAGAAGAAGTATATGAATGTGGAAGTGCAGTTCCGCACAATTGCTATGGATTTCTGGGCGAGCCTGGAGCATAAGCTGAGATATAAAAAAAATTGGGATAGGTCAGATGCGGATGAGATCGTCGCACAGCTAAAAGCCTGCGCGGACTCCATCGAAGAATTGGATTACCGGATGCAAAAGATAAGGGACAAGATAGATAGATGTTCACAGGAATGACGAAGAGAAAACGGAGAGGAGATATCGATATGAAAGTAAAAAGAAGATTGTATCTGTTGATACTGTCAACGATAATATGCGGTGTTATGGCACTGGGCGGCTGTGCATCGGGAGAAAAAACGGAGCCTGGAGAAGAAGCATCGTCCAGAGAAGAGAATACATCCGGGGAAGAGAGCGCTTCCGGGGAAGAGAATACATCCGGGGAAGAAAGTCCATCGGCAGCAAATAACGTTGGGGAATTCTCCATGCAGGATATAGAAGGGCAGACTTATACACAGGAAATATTTGCAGATTACGATTTGACAATGGTGAATGTATTTACAACCTGGTGTTCGCCGTGCATTAATGAAATTCCTGATTTACAGAAATTGTGTGAGGAAATGAAAGAGCAGGGGGTCAATGTGGTAGGGATTGCCTTAGATACAATCGGACCTTCCGGCAGCGCTGATGCAGAAACCGTAGAAATAGCGAAGAGGCTGGCTGAATATACGGGAGCGTCTTATCCTTTCTTAATACCGGACGCGGGCTACTTAAACGGCCGGCTTTCTGGAATCAATGCTGTCCCGGAGACTTTCTTTGTGGACAAGGAGGGGAACATTGTGGGCGAGACGTATTCCGGCAGCCGTTCACTGGAAGAGTGGAAAGAAATCGTGCAGACGGAGCTGAAAGGGGTGGCGCAATGAAGAAGATTGTGTGTGCTCCGCGAGGTGGAATCTGTCTGGCGGCGATAGGACTTGTTATGATGGGATTTGGAATTTTACGGGGAGAGGTGCCCGTAGTTTTGGAAAAGGCAATTAATATCTGTATGGAGTGTATTGGAATTGGATAAAAGAAAAAGTACAAATGAATGGAAACGCCATGGCGTACAAGCGCTCTGGGCGCTGCTTACTAACAGCTATCTGCTGGGTTTTGCCCAGGGGAAAATTTATAAAGGAAAACTGAAAAGCCTCTGTGTTCCGGGCCTCAATTGCTATTCTTGTCCGGGAGCGCTGGGAGCCTGCCCCATCGGTGCTATGCAGGCGGTGATAGGCAGCTGGAATTTTAAGTTTGCCTTTTATGTGGCGGGCTTTCTGATGTTTGTGGGTGCGCTGATGGGACGTTTTGTCTGCGGTTGGCTGTGTCCCTTCGGACTGATCCAGGATTTACTGAATAAGATTCCTTTTCCCAAGAAGATTGGCACGTTTAAGGGCGATAAACTGTTAAGGAAACTGAAGTATGTGATTTTTGCCGTGTTTGTCATATTGCTTCCGCTTGTGCTGGTGGATGTTCTTGGACAGGGCGCGCCCTATTTCTGCAAACTGATTTGTCCGGCGGGCACGCTGGAAGGCGGCGTACCATTGGTATTGATGAATAAATCTATGCAAAGCGCGCTGGGCGTCTTGTATGCCTGGAAAAATGCGTTGCTGTTTATCACGGTAATTCTCTCTATCTTGATTTACCGGCCTTTTTGTAAATACATATGTCCATTGGGCGCTGTGTATTCTGTGTTTAACCCGGTTTCGGTATTCCGCTATCGGGTCGATAAGGAAAAGTGTACGAACTGCGGCGCATGTGCAAAAGCCTGCAAAATGCAGGTGGACCCTGTGAAGAATGCCAACCATCCAGAATGCATTCGCTGCGGCGCATGTAAGAACGCTTGTCCGGTGAAAGCGATTTCTAATTGAATTTTTAAACGGGTGAAATCTCAAAAACACAGAAATCAATTTTGTTAGAAATATCAAATGCCAAAAGGACCTGCTGCTATAGCAGCAGAGTCAAATTGCATACAGATAATAGAGACAAATATGAAAATTGATTTCCGCGTCTCAAAAATTTATCATCTTGACAGCAATTCTAAATCTATATTATAGTGTAAGAAACAAAATTAGGAAATAGGTGAATAAAATGGGTAAAATTATTTTGACAGGTGACAGACCCACCGGGAAACTCCATGTTGGGCATTATGTGGGTTCTTTGAGGCGCAGGGTAGAGCTTCAGAATTCCGGTGAGTTTGATAAGATATTTATAATGATTGCGGACGCGCAGGCATTGACTGACAATGCGGAGCACCCGGAGAAGGTGCGGCAGAATGTGGTGGAGGTAGCTCTTGATTACATGGCTTGCGGGCTGGATCCAGCGAAGTCTACGTTGTTTATACAGTCTCAGATTCCCGAGCTCTGCGAGTTGTCCTTTTATTATATGAATCTGGTGACAGTGTCCCGCTTGCAGCGAAACCCTACGGTGAAGGCTGAGATTCAGATGCGCAATTTTGAGGCTAGCATACCGGTTGGTTTTTTCACATATCCAATCAGCCAGGCAGCAGACATCACTGCTTTTCAGGCGACTACAGTTCCGGTTGGGGAAGACCAGATGCCAATGTTAGAGCAGACCAGAGAGATTGTGCATAAATTCAATACTGTGTATGGAGAGACCTTGACGGAACCCCAGATTTTGCTGCCGGATAATCAGGCATGTTTGCGTCTGCCGGGCATTGACGGCAAGGCTAAGATGAGCAAATCGCTCGGGAACTGCATTTATCTGTCGGAGGAGGCAGATGTGATTAAGAAAAAAGTCATGAGCATGTTTACCGACCCCAATCATTTGAGGGTGGAAGACCCCGGTTCCCTGGAGGGGAATACGGTGTTTACTTATCTCGACGCTTTTTGCAAAGAGGAACATTTTGAGCGTTATCTGCCGGAATATGCGAATCTGGATGAATTGAAAGCGCATTACCAGCGCGGCGGCCTTGGGGATGTGAAGGTTAAGAAATTCCTCAACAACGTTTTGCAGGAAGAGTTAGAGCCTATCCGTAACCGCAGGAAAGAATTGCAGAAGGATATTCCCTATATTTATGAAGTGCTGAAAAAGGGAAGCGAAGAGGCGAGGTGTGTGGCGGCGCAGACCTTAGAAGGCGTGCGCAGCGCTATGAAGATTAATTACTTTGCGGATGACGAGTTGATTCGGGAGCAGTCGGAGAAATTTAAAAGTTAGAGGGGCGGAGCCTGGGATGGAGAGGTAATGTTCATCCAGGCTCCGATTTTGTGTAATGTGTTTCCATCACATTGTCATACTAATTTCTTGGTATTATAAAATTGCTAAATTGCAAACACAAAAAGTTATCAAAAATTGATATTTTTGACAAAATATGTTATTATGATATTACACAATTTTCGGAGGGTGTAAGATATGGAGAAGGTAGATTTACAGGAGCTGATTGATGTAAATATCCTGCAAAAAATTCAGGATGGATTCTCGGCTTATACAGGGATGGCATCACTAATTACAGATGCAGATGGAGTACCGGTAACGAAGGGGAGCGGATTTACAAAATTTTGTAAGGAACTGGTGAGAAAATCTGAGGTAGGCGGCAGAAGATGTGAAGTGTGTGATAGAGATGGGGCGTTTAAAGTTCTGCGAACTGGGGAAATCTCAGTCTATCAGTGCCATGCAGGGCTCACAGATTATGCAGCGCCGATTATGGTAGCGGATAAAGTAATTGGGAGTTTTATAGGGGGACAAGTGAGGACATCAGAACTTGACATGGATCAAATGCGTGAGAAAGCGCGGGATATTGGAATAGACCCGGAAATTTATGTCAAGACTATTCAAGAGACGAATTATCTGGCTTGGGAAGATGTGGAGAAAGCGGCAGTATTTTTGTCTAGAATAACAGAAGCGTTGTCCGCAATCGCATATCACAGCTATCTTGCCATACAGGAATATCGCAAAGCAGAGCGGGCGGCGCGTTCACAGTCTGATTTTGTCATGAATCTGAGCTTGCATATGAAGCAGAATATGGAAGCATGGATGGAACATGCGGGGGATTTGGTGGAACAGGTGGACAGCCCGGCGGTAGACAATATGCGGACGTTGCTCAAGCAGGGCACTGAAGTCTATTCTATGGTGGAAGATGCCGTTGAGTACATAAAAATGTCGGATGGGAAGGTAGAACTGAGTGAGGATAATTACCGGATCAGGACATTATTGCAGGAGATTGTAGAAAATGTCACCAGCCATTTTGGAGATAATGATAAACAAATCATCATTCAGGTAGATGAGAAGGTGCCGGAATTTATGTTGGGCGATGCTGGGCGGTTAGGGCAGGTTCTCTATAAATTGTTGTTTAATTGTATTAGCAGCGCCAATGGCGGGGAAATTACCATTCGGGCGACTAGCCGCAAATCCTCTTATGCGGTTGTGCTGAGTATTTCCGTGGAAGATTCTGCTTTGGTGCTGTCGTCTGCACAGCTTAATAAAATACGTGAATACGTGCAAAGCGGCAGTATTCAGGAGATGGAGTGGGAAGGAAGGCCGGAGCTGGGGTTTTCTATCGTGAGTTTTCTGACCCGGCATATGTCAGGGAAATTTGAGGTACATGGAAAGCCTGATGGTGGAACTGTATTTACGGTAAGTTTGCCGCAACTTGAAGTCAAGGGGGGAATGGCTCATGGGATTTAATGTAAAAGGATATGCGCAAGCATTGGATAAGTTCATCATTCACATGGAAAAGATTCCAGACTTAATCAACCCGGAAACGCAGGCTGCTATGGACAGTTTATGCCAGGTACTGAGGATTGCCAGAGTAGAGGCCGATTTATATGAGAATCTGGGGTATGAAGAGGAGAAGTGGGGAGGCCGCGCCGTTTTTTACCATAATGGAGAGTGCGACACTGAGAGGAGCATCGTATACAAGGAATGGACGGAAGAAGGCAACTTGATGAAATATGCGATTTCACCGATGAAGGGGCAGCCGGAATGGGATGAGACCGAGCGGGAGAAGATACAAGTTTTTCTGAAAGTGCTCCTCACGTTTAATGGCCGCACCCGTATGCAGCAGGTGGTGGAGAGGCTTACGTTCCGTGACCAGGAGCTTGGCATGTATAATATGGCATGGTTCATGAAAAGCGCCAATCAGATTATTTCTGCTGGGGAGATTAGCAAATATGCAGCCTGCCAGTTTAATATCCGCCATTTTTCTGTGGTGAATCAGGAGATAGGACGGGAGCGCGGCAGCAGAGTGTTGGGCAAATTTATCCGTCAGTTTCAGCAGATGCTTAGCAGTAAGGAGTTAGTCTGCCGGGTAAGCGGAGATAATTTCGTGGCGTTGTTTTTTAAGAGCAACCTGAATATGGTAATGGAATATTTAAAGGGTACGGGCATTGTTTATGATGAGAAAGAGGGAAAGCGCGTATGGGTAACGACCCATGCCGGCTATTATATGATACCTGCCAACTGCGATAGCGCCGCAAGTATTGTGGATTGTCTGGCAATTGCTATTAACATGGCGCGCAATGTGCGCAAGTCGGAGTATGCATTTTTTGACGCTGAACTCATGCAGGGAATCCGTGTGGGCAAGATGATTGAGGCAAATCTGCCGGAAGCTCTCAGGAGAGAGGAATTCCATGTTTACTATCAGCCAAAGATTGATTTGAAGAGTTATCATCTGGTCGGCGCGGAGGCATTGTGCCGCTGGTTTCAGAATGGCAAAGTGGTTGCTCCGGGTGAATTTATACCTGTCCTGGAGAAGAGCAGGTTGATTTGCATGTTGGATTTCTATATGTTGGAGCATGTCTGCCGGGACATCCGCAGATGGCTGGACGAGGGGAAGGAAGTAGTCACTATTTCCGTGAACCTTTCGCGAGTGCATATGGGCGATATGGATCTTTTGCAGAATATACTCGCTATTATTGACAAATATCAGGTACCCCATAGATATATTGAGATTGAACTTACGGAGACGGGCACGGATGTAGGGTTTGAACACCTGAAAACACTTGTTTCCGGGCTGCGCAGCCAGGGAATCAGCACTTCTGTGGATGATTTTGGCACAGGATATTCTTCTATGAATCTGATACGTGAGCTTCCCTGGAACGTGCTTAAGATTGATAAGAGTTTCCTGCCGGGTAAATCGGATGATGACAGGCAGAAGCGCGTAATGTTCCGGCATTTAGTTGCATTGGCGCAGGATATGGAAATTGAGTGTATTGTGGAGGGCGTGGAAAACGTAGAACAGATAAAGCTATTAAAAGAGAGCAATTGCTATCTGGCGCAGGGCTTCTATTTTGACAGGCCGTTAGCAGTCACAGAATTTGAGCAAAAGCTGACCGAAATAAGTGGTTGGTAATAATAGATAGTTCAAATTGTTATGCATATCGCTTCCCTAGAGGCGATATATGTAGTAGAGAACTTGGAAGGGATTTGAAACTTATGGCAAAGATTTTAAGGAAACTGGCATCGTATTACAGACCATACATGCCTTTGTTTCTTGCGGATATGTTTTTTGCAGTGACAGGGGCGGGCGTGACGCTCGCAATTCCGTTAATCGTGCGTTACATTACCAATGAGGTGCTTGCCCTTGGCTTAGCTGAGGCATCCAGTCAGATTTTTACACTGGGTATATGGATGCTGGCGCTTGTCGCTGTGGAGTGTTTTTGTAACTATTTTATAACAAATTTTGGGCATGTGATGGGAGCGAAAATCGAGTTCGATATGCGGGCGGAGATTTTTGCACACTACCAGAAACTGTCCTTTTCTTTTTTTAATAACCAGAAGGTGGGGCAGCTCCTGTCACGTATTACCAGTGATTTGTTTGACATCAGCGAGCTCTTACACCATGGACCGGAGGATCTGGTGATTTCTTTAATCAAGATCATCGGGTCTTTTGTCATTTTAATTCAGATTGATGTGCGGCTGACATTGGTTGCGTTTGCTTTTGTGCCGGTGATGCTTGTGTACGCCGCCTATTTCAATACCAGGATGAAGCGCGCATTCAAACGCAACCGGGAGAAAATTGCCGACGTCAACAGCCAGATTGAGGATAACCTTTCCGGTATCCGCGTGGTAAAGTCTTTTGCCAATGAGGATATAGAGATGGAGAAATTTGCCAAGGGAAACCGGGGTTTTTTGGCGGCGAAGAAGAATAGTTACTATTATATGGCAGGTTACCATTCCGGCCTGGGTGCGTTGACAACGCTGATTACAATCGCCGTGCTGATTGCCGGGGCTTCGCTGATTACCCATGGGCAGGCGGATGTGGCGGACCTTGTGACATTTCTCCTCTATATCAATACGTTTACGGAGCCGGTGAAGAAGCTGATTAATTTTACAGAACAGTTTCAAAACGGGTATACTGGTTATGAGCGGTTCATGGAGATGATGGCTGTGCAGCCAGATATTGAGGATCGGCCGGGCGCGGCAGAGCTTGACGCGGTGAAGGGTGATATTTCCTTTGAGGATGTGTCTTTTCATTACGAGGAGAACACGGAGACGGTGTTGCACCATATTAACCTCAATGTAGAAGCGGGGGATTATGTTGCGCTTGTAGGTTCCTCGGGGGCGGGAAAAAGCACGCTTTGTAATTTGATTCCGCGCTTTTATGATGTGACAGAGGGAGCAGTCAAAATTGATGGCATAGATGTCCGCGATATTACGTTAAAGAGCTTGCGCAGCCAGGTAGGCATTGTGCAGCAGGATGTTTACCTGTTTGTGGGAACAGTGCTTGACAATATTCGTTATGGGAAGCCAGATGCTTCCAGGGAGGAAATTATTGAAGCGGCAAAAAACGCCAACGCCCATGAATTTATTATGTCGCTGCCCGACGGTTACGACACGGATATCGGTCAGCGCGGCGTGAAACTGTCTGGTGGACAGAAACAGAGGCTGTCGATTGCCAGGGTATTTTTAAAAAATCCGCCCATACTTATATTTGACGAGGCGACTTCATCGTTAGACAATGAGAGTGAGAAAGTCGTGCAGGAGTCTTTGGAGAAACTCGCCAAGAACCGCACAACATTTGTGATTGCCCACAGGCTTTCCACAATCCGCAATGCAAGGAAGATTTTAGTGTTGACCGATACCGGCATTGAGGAAGAAGGGACGCATCAGGAGTTGCTTGAGAAGAAAGGTATTTACGCGAAACTGTACAGCCTGCAGTTTGCAGCAACCGTTCAGACAGCAGATTAAAACTAGTGTAGAATTTTGCGCACGGCGTGATGGAGCTGTTAGATTTACAGGATAGAAGATAGGAGATAAGAAAGATTTATGGAGATATTGTTTCGGAAAATAGAACTGGAAGACAAGGAACTACTCACCGGCTACTTAAAACAGAAGCCATACCGGAGTTGTGATTTGGTTTTTGCCAATATTTTTTTGTGGAGCAGGAAATACCGCACGGAATTTGCAATAGTGGAAGATACGTTGGTATTTTGCGGCTTTCAGGAGGACGGTACGCCGAGTATCACGTTCCCCATTGGGGAGGAAGGGCAAATCCGTAAGGCTATGGATGTAATGTTTTTGTGGTTTGAAGAGCAGCAGGCGCAGTTTAACATGCATCTGGTGCAGGTAAAAGAGTTTGAACAATTAGAAGCATGGTACCCTGGGAAGTTGCAAATTGCATATAACCGGGATGCGGCGGATTATGTGTACGAGGCGGACAAGCTGATAAGTCTTGCGGGAAAGAAGCTTCATGGTAAGCGTAACCATATCAACCGTTTCAAAGAGGCCAACCCAGATTGGCTTTATGAACCTATAACAACAGAGAATGTGGAGGACTGTTTCCAGATGGCCTTGAAATGGCGGGAGGAAATGCAGTGTGAATATGACGTGGAAAAGCGGGATGAGATGTGTGTGACATTGAATGCTTTGCGCCTGATGGAAGAGCTGGAATTACAAGGCGGGTTGCTGCGGTCAGAGCCGGGGGGAGAGGTCATCGCATTTACCATTGGGGAACCCTTGAACCCTGATACGTTTGTCGTGCATATTGAGAAAGCATTTGCCGAAATACAAGGTGCGTATCCCATGATAAACCAGCAGTTTGCGGAACATGCGGCCGCAGAGTACCGTTATGTAAACCGTGAGGAGGACACCGGAGCAGAAGGGCTTCGTAAGGCAAAGCTTTCTTATCGCCCGGTATTTTTGGTGGAAAAGGGAATTGTAACGTTAAAATAGGCATATGAGATAGAAGCATAAGAATTGTAATGTTAAAATAAGTATATGAAATAGAAATATAGGAATTGTAATGTTAAAATAAGCATATGACATAGAAGCAGGAGGAATTGGACATGACAAAGATTGATATTATTTCAGGTTTTCTGGGCGCAGGAAAGACGACATTCATCAAGAAGATGTTAGAGGATGTCTTTCAGGGGGAAAAGATTGTATTGATTGAGAATGAATTTGGTGAGATTGGTATAGACGGCGGGTTTCTCAAGGATTCGGGCATTGAAATCAGCGAGCTGAATTCCGGCTGCATCTGTTGTTCCCTGGTAGGCGATTTTGGAAAGAATCTCAGGGAAGTGATGGAGCGTTTTCATCCAGACCGTATTTTGATTGAGCCGTCCGGCGTGGGCAAGCTTTCAGATGTTATGAAATCCGTGCAGGAAGTGGAAGCAGAGAACGAGGTGAAACTAAATGGCAGAATCACCGTTGTCAACACGCCAAAAGCTACCAAACAGATGAAAGCGTTTGGCGAGTTCTTTAATAACCAGATAGAATATGCAACCGTGGTGGTATTGAGCCGCACGCAGAATGTGAAACCGGAGCAGACTGAGCTTGTGACAGCGGCAATTCGGGAGAAGAATCCCAAGGCGGCCATTATCACAACGCCTTGGGACGAAATTGACGGCAAGCAGATTTATAAAGTGATTGAGCAGCAGAAGACGATGGAAGAAGAATTGATGGAGGAGCATAAGCACCATCACGGGCATGAACATTGTGAGCACGAGCACCATCACGAGCATGAACATTGTGAGCATGAGCACCATGAACATCATCACGAGCATGGGGATGATTGCACCTGTGGCTGCCACGACCATGAGCATCATCATGAGCATGGGCATCACCATGCAGATGAAGTATTTACAAGCTGGGGGAAGGAAACGCCGCATGTGTTTGAGCGTAAGACAATTGAACATGCATTGAAGGCGTTCTGTGATACAGAAGATTACGGTACGGTCTTGCGCGCCAAGGGGATAGTGCCCTGTAAGGATGGAACATGGATTTACTTTGATATGGTGGACGGCGAGTATGAGCTGCGTACCGGGGAAGCAGATTATACCGGACGTCTCTGTGTTATCGGCACTGATGTGGAAGAAGGGAAATTGCTGGAGTTATTTGGACTTTAATTGTCAGAATGATTTCCATGGGAAGAGAAAGGTTGTGATCATATGGATATGGAAATTCCGGTATATTTATTTTCCGGCTTTATGGACAGCGGAAAGAGTTCTCTGATTCGGGAGACTTTGATAGAGGGAGACTTTGGAGAGGGCGGCAGGACGCTTTTGATTCTCTGTGAGGATGGGGAAGTGGAATTTGAGGAAGCGGAACTTGAGAGCGTAAATGCCAAGATGGTAATGATCGAGGAGGAAGCATCATTTACTCCAGCAAAGTTAAAGGAATTACAGCTTGCCTATCAGCCCGACCAGGTATTTATTGAATACAACGGAACATGGCAGATGGCGACATTTCTGGAAATGGATTTGCCGAAAGACTGGATTCTGGTACAGTCGCTTGCCACAGTGGATGCCACTACATTTGAGATGTATTTGACGAATATGCGCGCCATGATTATGGAACAGCTCTTTCGGGCGGACGTAGTGATTATCAATCGCTGCGACGACGACACGCCTAAGGGTAAATTCCGCCGTGCGATTAAGGCATTGAACCGCAAGGCGCAGATTGCCTACGAGCGGGCGGACGGTACGATTGATGAGAACGATATGGAGGAATTGCCCTATGATTTAAACCAGGAAATTATAGATATCACAGATATGGATTACGGTATCTGGTATATGGACGCTTTAGATGATCCCAGGAAGTATGAGGGCAAGAAGGTGCGGTTCCTGGCGCTTGTATACCGCCCGCAGAAGATGAAAAAAGATGTTTTGATCCCTGGGCGTTTTGCCATGACTTGCTGCGTGGATGATATTACGTTTATAGGGTTTAAATGTAAATACAGCAAGGCAGCAGAGATTGCCCATAAGTCCTGGGTTACGGTGACTGCGGAGATGAAAACGGAATTTGCATTGGAGTATAAAGGTAAAGGGCCGGTTTTGTATGCCCTGGATGTGCAGCCGGCCGAGAAACCGGAGGACGAGTTGATTTATTTTAGTTGATAGGTAATAGGCGTTGGCGAAACTCAATAATTTTGACAACTTGATAGTTTCGCAAATGCCTGAATGGGTAATTGTGAAAGGAGAGGGAATTATCATGGTATACAAAGAATTTCAGGATTTGAAATTATCTGCTTTGGGCATGGGGGCTATGCGTCTTCCGGTTATTAATGGCAAGGACGCAGACGTTGATGAGGAGAAGACTGCGGAAATGGTGGCTTATGCGATGGAACAGGGCGTCAATTATTATGATACCGCATGGGGCTATCATAATGGCAATTCAGAGCTTGTGATGGGCAGGGTGCTTAACAGATATCCGCGTGAGAAATACTACCTTGCCACGAAGTTTCCAGGCTATGACTTGTCCAACATGGACAAAGTGGAGGAGATTTTTGAGCGGCAGCTTGAGAAATGCGGGGTTACTTATTTTGATTTTTATCTGTTTCACAATGTCTGTGAAATGAACATAGACGCGTACCTCGATGAGAAGTACCATATTTTTGATTACTTAATGGAGCAAAAAGAGAAGGGGCGCATCCGTCATCTGGGATTTTCTGCGCACGGCAGCTGCGAGGTAATGAAGCGGTTCCTGGAAGCTTATGGCGAGCAAATGGAGTTTTGCCAGATTCAGTTGAATTGGCTGGACTGGTCTTTCCAGGATGCGAAAGGAAAAGTGGAGCTGCTATCGGAGTACAAGATTCCGGTGTGGGTGATGGAGCCGTTGCGCGGCGGAAGACTGTGCAATTTGCAGAAAGAAGAAGTTGATAAAATAAAAGCCCTTCGCCCACAGGAGACAGCCGCAGGCATGGCGTTTCGTTTCTTACAGTCATTGCCAGAAGTCGTGGTAACGCTTTCCGGTATGTCAAACTTTGAGCAGTTAAAAGAAAATATTGAGACTTTCTCCGGTGAGGCGCCTTTAAATCAGGAGGAGTTTGACGCTTTGCAGCAGATTGCGGCAGATATGCTAAAGACGAAGACCGTGCCCTGTACTGCTTGCCATTACTGCGTGAGCCATTGTCCCAAGGGGCTTGATATTCCTTCCTTGCTAGGGCTTTACAATGAACACAGCTATACGGAAGGCGGCTTTATTGCGCCGATGGCTTTGATGGCAGTGCCAGAAGAAAAGAAACCGAGCGCCTGCGTAGGCTGCCGGAGCTGTGAGGCGGTCTGTCCGCAGCAGATTAAAATCTCAGAGGCGATGGCGGATTTCGTAAAAAGGATGCAGTAATTTACAAGGAGGGTTCTGTATGCAAGCCATAAAGCTAGAAGAACCAAATTTTGAGAAAGAGGATGGGGAGGAGTATGCGTTTGGCGAAGAAGCGCCGGTGGGAATTTTTACAGATTTTTCTATTAGAGTAGAAGACCCGTCGGAAGTAAAGGTTTAATAAGGATGTTGTAAGAATTCAGTTAGAACTGCCTATATAGGATGAAATAAAAAGGAGCAGAGTTATGGAACAATGCAGCAGAATTAAAAGAATCGTATCCGTATGGTTATGCCTTTGCATGGTAATAGCGATGGGATTCCCTATGGGGGAGAACCTTATGACAGTAGAAGCGGCGCAGGCAGATTTGCCGGAATTGCTGGCGAGTTACCCGCTGCTTACCGATTTGAAGGATGTTTCGGGGAATGGGCGTGATGGAAAGGCGGTGGGGAACCTTCGCTATTACAATGGGCTCACTTTTCCGGGGAATAACGACAGCAGTACAAATTATGCCGAGCTGCCGCAGGGGATGCTGGATGGACAAGATACGTTGACAATTTCTGTCTGGTTGAAAAACCGTACAGGTAAGGGGAATTATGCGGCGATGTCTTTCTGTTCCCCTGTAGAAGCTGGAGCGGATTCCCCCAATTACTGGCTTTTTGTGCCCTCGAATCCCGATGGGGTATTTAAAAATGTTTTCACCAATAGTGTGAATGTGAAGGAACCGTTTCGCACGGAAGTCGGTGTGACAGAGGGAGACACCACAGGGCTTGAGCGCAAGTGGGCGCAGTATACGATGGTGCTTACGGCGGACAGTATTTCGTCC
>CAJUTD010000007.1:38222-51452 GCA_910589635.1 uncultured Lachnospiraceae bacterium
GGTACAGCGCAAAAGTCGCGGACGACAACGGACTTCGGGCAGAACCTTCTCGTATATCTTGGCAGGTCGGGTTATGCCAAAGACCAGGCATTTGCAGGTTCTATGAAAGACTTACGCATTTACGGCGGCGTTTTGACGCAGGCACAGATACAGGAACAGTACGAGGCGGGGAGGGCTGCCTATGATGCTGCAAATGAAAGTACGGAAAAAGAGCCAGCAGGAATTACGGAATACATACCGCAGATTCGCAGGACCACGGACGCATCCTCTGGCTTGAGCCATCCGGGCGTCGGCATGTCTGCCGAACAGCTTGAGACTATGCAGCGCCATGTGCGCGCAGGGGATGAGCCTTGGCTCAGCGGTTATGGCGCGCTGATAAATAATCCGAAGGCGTCGTTAAATCCCAGGCTGTATTTTCAGCCGGATAATGATATTTTTATCCATATTCCTGGACCCTGGGCGATTGAGGGCTATAGCAACCCAGGAGAATTTGTTTCTCAGCGCTGTCAGATGGACAGCCTGACGGCAGCGCACCAGGCATTGATGTGGTATATTACCGGAAATGAGCAGTACCGCAGGAATGTCTTTGCAATTCTTGACAATTTTGCCCTGGTGGAATCGGCAGTAGATCACACGGATTTCCGTTTTGGGGACGTTGTTTATAATCTCTGTTTTGCAGCTGAAATCCTACGCTATACGGAGTGTGATAACGAAGAATTGCAGTGGACGCAGGAAGATACGGATAAGCTGACAGGGTTTATGGATATTGTGCACAAGTTCTATGATGCTACCTGGTTCTGGATGAATCAGCACAGTTTTACGGTATTGGGAATGATGGGCGAATCCATATTTACCAACGACGCCGTCATGTATGGAAAGGCTGTGGAGCGCACGCTCGTCAATACGGAAGGTGAGCATGGAGGGAGAAATGGCTCTGTTAAATACCAGATCCGCAAGGTGGAAAAGAATGACCTGACAGGAGAGCTGTTGAAGGAGCCCAATATTCAGTTGATGGAGATGGGGCGTGACCAGGGGCATGCCTATGGCAACTTGGGTGGGCTTTCCGAACTGGTGGCGAGCATTTATGCCCAGGGAACGTTGGTGGACCCGGAGGAGGGAACCATATCGACAGCGGCGAACGCTGTCAATCCCTTTGAGTTCCAGGACGACCGTCTGCTGGCGGGGGCCTCTTATCTGGCAAAGTATCACCTGGGCTATGAGGTAACCTGGGTTCCGGCGGACAGCGGTGTGAGTTCGTCCTCGCCCAACGGTATTTATAAGTCCATCAACGGCTATCCCTGGAAAGGAAATCTTTCTAATTATTATGGAATTGTCTATAATTACTATAAATATATTGCCAAGGCAGATATGAGCCAGGAGAAATACCGCTATGTGGCGGATGCCTATGAGAGCATTATGCCAGAGGGGGCGTCCGGTGATTTTATCGGGCTTTCCACGCTTATGTTTACGCCTGAGGCGGCAGCGGCGGATGGGATTTCCCGCAAGAAAGATTTCAGCGGCGATACAGAGACCATCAGCCAGACGGAATACTTCTCTGCGCTTCGCAGAGGAACGGCACAGGTCATGAAAGAGGGCGATGTTACTTTTGTGAGGGCGGACGCTGCCGGAGCGGGGACGGAGTTCGTTATTCACCATTTTGGCTATCCCAGGAAGGGGCTTGCAGCGTTGAAAGTCAGGAGTAATGGCGATGCGCGCATCCGTTTGGGATGTCAGGAAGCAGACCATGACCCGGCGGCAGTTTTTGAGGTCCATAACACGGGCGGAAAGTGGCAGACAGTGTACTACGACTTGTCAAAGTCTGAGAATACAGCGGCAAGTATGGTGTATTACACGATTACCGGGAACGCTACACAGGTGGATATGGATTATCTGGAATTTGACCCGGCGCAGGCAGCGCCTCAGATTCAGGAAATCCACCATGAAAATGACGTTCTGTCACAGACATTGAAAGATGGCGCTGTGAAGCAATACGTTGCCGTAGGGGGGAAATATCAGACAAAGGTTGTACTTTCAGATGCGGTCGAAGGAGTTATTTACGGCGTACAGGGACTGCCGGAGAACGCTTCTTTTGACAAGGCCAAAGGAACGTTGCAATGGACGCCGTCGGCAGGACAGGCAGGGAAAGAATATACCTTGCGCTATTTTGCCGAGAAAAATGGCGCGGTTTCCTATTGCAGCAGAAATGTTTACGTCTATGATTCCGTGTATGGACTCCTGGCAGAATGTGTCAAAGGAGTTGCCAGCGGGAATTATGAGAAGCAATCAGCAGAACAGTTTCAGAGTGCATATTCAGCGGCGCTGGCCGAGGGAAAACGTTCCTGTGCAACCGCAGAATTTCGGGAGAAGGCCGCAGCCTTGATGAGAGCGGCAGATAACTTGAAATATCTCATGTATTATTTTGACTTCGAGGGAAACAGTGAAAGTGACAGGCTCAAGAGCAAGGGGCTAAGCAAAGAAGCATTGGCCTTGTCCGGCAATGCCGAGATTGTTTATGACAGGGAGATGGAGTCGCATGTCTTGTCGCTGGATGGCGTCTATGGGACGTTTGCCCAACTGCCACAAAAACTTTTAGAGGGTAATGATTGTTTTACAGTTCGTATGTATGTAAAACCAACTGCGGACGGGAGAATTTTCTCGTTTGGCAGCAGTGAGAAAAGTTTTCTGGACATTTCCGGCGGCGCTGCACAGATAACGTCCAAGATTGTAAAAAATGGAGTTTCATTTGAGACAGAAAAGAGCTTTGATTACTCTCCCGCAGATGCATGGTTTTTCGTAGTATTGGAAGTGACCCCTACCACTTTGAGCCTGTACCAGAATGGAGAGTTAATTGCAGAGAAGAAAGACGTGAAAGTTTCAGCCAGGGATATTGGAGAAAATCTTTCCGTTATGTTAGGACAGTCTTTTCGCATCGAGGATGATAATTTCGAAGGCTGCCTGGATGATGTAAGGATTTTCTGTGGAGGATATAGGGATGACTTTAAAGAAACAATGTATTTAGATATGGCAAAGATAATTGTCAAGGCTCCGGTGAATCCGGTGACGCCCCCGAGTAAGCCCTCTATAGTTACGGTAAAAAAAGTCACGCTCAATGTGAAACAAGCGACAGTGGGCGTCGGCGAGACATTAGATCTAAAAGCGAAAAAAACGCCTGCTAAGGCGAAAACGACTTATCGCTGGAAATCCTCTGCCCCCAAAATTGTTTCTGTGAGCAAGAAAGGCAGGATAAAGGCTAAGAAGAAGGGAAAAGCTACCATTACAGTTATGTCTTCTAACGGCAAAAAGGCAACATGTAAGATAACCGTCAAAAAAGCGCCCAAAAAGATAGCTTTTCGTAAGAAATCCCTCACTCTGAAAAAGGGTAAGAGCACAACGCTGAAAGTGAAACTGCCCGCAGGGACAGCCAGCCGGAAATTATCATTTTCTTCCAGTAAGAAATCGGTGGCGTCCGTCACCGCCAAAGGCAGGGTGACAGCTAAGAAAGTAGGAACCGCGAAAATTACGGTGAAGACTTACAACAAAAAGAAAGCTGCCATCACTGTAAAAGTGAAAAAGCGATAAGGGTTAATGAAACAAAATTAAAAAAGTTAGTAGATAAACGAATTGTACAGAGTAAATTTGGCAATAGAGGCAATTGTAGGGAAAGGGTCAGGAATGGAAACGGAGAGCAGATTATCAGATCGGATTGCGGACAGCATATTGTCCATGATTACAGTGGAGCAGCGGTTTTTGCCGGGAAGTAAGCTGCCCAATGAAAATATATTGTCGGAAGAGCTGAATGTCAGCCGTACGACGCTGCGCGAGGCCATCCGTATCCTTGCTACCGGGGGCATCCTGGAAATCCGCCGCGGGCGCGGTACGTTTGTCCGGGAAGACTTTGAGCCGGGGCGGATGGAGGGGATGTCTTCCCTGACCTCGGCTAAGGTAAAAATCAGAGACTTATATGAAATGCGTCTGATTTTTGAGCCGGAGGCTGCTTATTATGCAGCCCAGCGCGCAACGGAGGAAGAACTTCAGCGGATTCTTATTCTGGGAGCGGAAATTGAAGAGAGCATACATCGGAAAAAAGACCGCACGAAAGTGGAACAGGCGTTTCATAAATCTATTGCCCGGGCGACCCACAATGAATTCATGAACCGGCTTATGCCGGTGATCTATGAGGGGATTGATAAGGGCGTGCAGCTTTCTCGGGCGCTCGAGGAAGTGGAGCAGGCTACGCTTACGGACCATAAGATGATTATGGATTTCTTAAAGGCAAGAAATGCACAGGGGGCAAAGGACGCTATGCGCATACATATCTTGCATGCGATGGAACAATTGCCGATGGAGTAGCTGCCGAACCGACAGGATGCTTTTGCAAGGAAAGGAAGGTTTAATATGACAGGGAAATTCCGAAAAGAAATTTTTATTGATTTAACAATGGTGGCGATTGCTTTGGCAATCGGTATGTTTTTGAACAAATTTGTGATTGCCAATGCGCAGGTGCCTTCCGGTTCGATGGAGACAACTGTGATGGCGGGGGACAGAATTTTCGTAAACCGCTTGTCTTATGCGTTTGCAGAGCCACAGAGGGGCGATATTGTAACTTTTATTTACCCGGATGATGGGGAAACGCTTTACCTCAAGCGGGTCATGGCCCTGCCTGGAGAGACAATCCAGGGAAAGGACGGTATCATCTACATTGACGGTAAAGCGTTAGAACATGATTTCACCCAGGAGATAAGTTATGACGACTTCGGACCCTTTACAGTGCCGGAAGAATGCTATTTTATGATGGGAGACAACCGCAATGATTCCTGGGATTCCCGCTACTGGGAACACACATTTGTGGAAAAAGAGGATATCATTGGCAAAGCGGTTTTCAGCTATTTTCCCCACCCGCGGGTGCTGGAATGATGCTTTTTGAGTACTTGCCCCATCGTTTCTAACAGCAGAGGAACATCCATCGGTTTTGTCAGGTGCGCATTCATACCGCTCTCTATGGACATGCGTTTGTCACTCTCGAAGGCGTTGGCAGACAGGGCGATAATCGGAATATTTGCTAACAGAGGGTTCTCGAGCTTGCGGATTGTCTCTGCTGCTTGCCGTCCGTCCATTACCGGCATCTGAATGTCCATTAAAATTAAATCAAAATCCCCGGGGGCGGAGGCTGCCGTCTTTTCTACAGCAATACTGCCATTCTCAGCGGTCTCCACAGTAAAGCCGATCGTGCGGAGTATCTCTGTCTCAATTTTCATGTTTATCATATTATCTTCCACCAGTAGAATCTTTAAATCCGTAGGACATTCCGGCATGTCCTCAGATGTAGTATGAACGTGGGAATCTTGTACGCGCAGACGCAGTGTGACTGTGAAAGTGCTGCCTTTACCCACGGCGCTTTCTACCTCAATCTTGCCTCCCATCATTTTGATAATTTTTTTGGCGATCGCAAGGCTTACACCGGTGCCATGAATGCCGCTGAACGTAGTATTGTTTTCACGCTCAAACGGTTCAAAAATATGAGCGATGAAATCTTTGCTGATACCAATGCCATTATCAATTACACAGAACTCGTAAGTGACAAAATGATTGGGCAGGACTTCCAATTCGCGGACAGTAAGCTCCACCCTGCCGCCAAAATTCGTGTAGGTCACAGCATTGTTGGCAAGATACAAAAGAACCTGACGCAGTTTGTCGGCGTCGCCGTAAATATTTTCATGCAAAAGTTTCTGAGAATCCAAGATGAAGGAAATGTCTTTCTCGGCTGCCTGGGGAAGCAGCGTACCATGAACTTCCTCAAGGATATCGGATAAATTACATTCGCTTTCTGAGATTTTTGCGTCATTTGATTCTGTCCAGGAAATTTGCAACACCTTTTCAATGAGGTCTAGGAGCTGGCTTCCCGCTGTTTCAATTTTGTCCAGGTAATCGAGAACAGCCTCTTTGTCTGAAATCTGTTGTCTGGCGAGCGTAGAAAACCCAAAAATCGCATTTAATGGCGTACGCATATCGTGCGACATGTTGGAGAGGAATGTATTCTTGGCTACAATTGCCAGATTTGCCTTGTCCAGGGCGTCTTCCAATATCTGTTTCTGCTCCATTTCTTGCATTACTTCTACATCTACCCTGCGGTAACCCATGACAATCTGGGTAATTTTCTCTTTCTTACCGACGTTTACAATGCGAAGCTGCAAATATTGCAGTTCTCCATTGTTGATGACACGGTAGTTTATGTAGTAAGTCTTCTTCTTGGACAATTTCTTACGAATATAGTCAGGATCTGTAAGCTGTGCAACCATTTCACGATCCTCTGGGTGAACCCAGGTCTCCACATAATTAACAACATACCAGTGGAAGCCGACAATCTGATATCTATCGTCAAATTGACGCTTGGTTCTGCTGCTCAAACGGTATGGAAAGATTCTGTCACTATCTAAATCAGCGTAAAGGATAGAATCATAATTGATACTGAGCCCTTCGATAACTTCCAGACGACGCAGATGTTCCTGGTGGATCAATTTCTTCTCCCGGTCGTAAGCTGCCATCATGTGCTCTATTTTCTGTTCCTTCTTATCGATCAGGGCAGCGCGTTCTATCAGGTAATGATTCTTCTTGGCGGTTGCATCCGTGAGGAAAACGTAGAAAACGCCCCCTAGCCCTTCAATCTCCAGGTAATGCCCGAAGTCTTCAATCCAGCAGATAGAACCGTCCTTGCGTATGGCACGGTATTCCACATAGTCTAAATCATACTGGCTGTCGGCGATCTGTTTTTTGATGCTTTTCTCCACGGTGTCTAAATCGTAAGGGTGTACGATGCCCTTGAAAGAATTGCCGGTCAGTTCCTTAAACTCGTTAAGGGTATCACAGCGGAAAATGCGCAAAAGCGCTTTGTTGGCATAAATAATATCCTCGTTCCCATCGGCATGGTAGATTAAAAAACCACCTGGCATTTCGTCCATAAACTTGATGATTTCCTGAGCTCTCTGAATATCTGACGGATTCAGGACAAATGACGACCCTGCTGCCTGGTTGGCTTCCATGAGCTGTTCGGTATCCATGTGTTCGCTTTCTGGTATTTCCAGTAAAGTCAGCATATATTCAATTAAGTTGTGATCCAATAATTGTTCGTTCATGGTAATATTCCCTCTGAGTTTATATATTTATTTCAATATAAAAAAGTTTAACATATATTTACTGTCCTGTCATTATTTGGACAGATAAAAAAGTAAAAAAAATTCACGATATAAGCTTCTCATGTTATAATTATGTCAAAGATACAAAGAAAGCAGACAACACTATTGACAGCAGACAACTATGGTGATATTATAATGACATGGCAAACGTTACAGTTGTTTTAAATCTGTACCTGGCAATACGGTTGCAGAGCCGGTATTCCAGGTGGAAAAGATTTGCAGTAATCAGAAAAGGAGAGAGGCAGATGAGAAGTGATAATGTAAAAAAAGGGATGCAGCAAGCGCCCCACCGTTCCTTGTTTAATGCGCTGGGATTTACAAAGGAAGAAATGGATAAACCCTTGGTCGGTATTGTAAGTTCGTACAATGAAATTGTACCGGGGCACATGAATCTGGATAAGATTGTAAATGCCGTAAAGATGGGCGTTGCAGAGGCAGGCGGCGTACCGGTGGTATTTCCGGCAATTGCAGTCTGTGACGGTATTGCAATGGGACATACCGGCATGAAATATTCCCTGGTAACGAGAGATTTGATCGCGGATTCTACGGAGTGTATGGCATTGGCACATCAGTTTGACGCTTTGGTGATGGTGCCCAACTGCGATAAGAATGTGCCGGGGCTTCTGATGGCGGCGGCGAGGGTCAATGTGCCGACGGTATTTGTCTCCGGCGGACCTATGCTGGCAGGGCATGTAAAAGGTAAGAAGACCAGCCTTTCTTCTATGTTTGAGGCGGTTGGCTCTTATGCGGCAGGCACAATGAGCGAAGAAGATGTATGTGAATTTGAGGAGAAGGCATGCCCTACCTGCGGTTCCTGTTCAGGCATGTATACGGCAAACTCCATGAATTGCCTGACGGAGGCATTAGGTATGGGGCTTCAGGGGAACGGCACGATACCTGCTGTATATTCTGACCGCCTGCGGCTGGCGAAACATGCAGGTATGGCGGTGATGGAGATGTACCGCAAGAATATTTGTCCCAGGGACATTATGACGAAAGAAGCAGTATTGAATGCGCTTACCGTAGATATGGCATTGGGCTGTTCTACCAACAGTATGCTGCATCTGCCGGCAATCGCCCATGAGATTGGCTTTGACTTTGATATAGGTTTTGCCAATGAAATCAGTGAGAAGACGCCGAACCTTTGCCATCTGGCTCCGGCAGGCCCTACCTATATGGAGGATTTGAATGAGGCGGGCGGCGTGTATGCCGTTATGAATGAGCTGGCAGAGCTTGGGCTTTTGAATTTGGACTGCCTGTCAGTGACAGGCAAGACAGTAGGGGAGAATATCAAGGGCTGTGTCAACAGGAATCCGCAAGTTATCCGTCCTTTAGATAATCCCTATAGTACAACCGGCGGGCTTGCTGTGCTCAAAGGTAACCTGGCGATGGAGGGCAGCGTTGTCAAACGTTCCGCAGTGGCGCCGGAAATGATGGTGCATGAAGGTCCGGCACGCGTATTTGACTGTGAGGAGGATGCGATCGCAGCCATCAAAGGTGGCAGGATTGTTGCCGGCGATGTTGTGGTTATCCGCTATGAAGGACCCAAAGGCGGCCCGGGTATGCGTGAGATGTTAAATCCCACTTCCGCCATTGCCGGAATGGGGCTCGGTTCCACCGTTGCCCTGATTACGGACGGACGTTTCTCGGGTGCCAGCCGTGGAGCTTCCATTGGGCATGTCTCCCCGGAGGCTGCAGTTGGAGGAACGATTGCGTTGGTAGAAGAAGGAGACATAATCAAAATCAATATCCCGGAAATGAAACTGGAATTGGATGTGCCGCAGGATGTGCTTGACAAGAGGAGAGAGCAGTGGCAGCCAAGGGAGCCGAAAGTGACAGAAGGGTATCTGGCGCGCTACGCGCAGATGGTTACCTCCGGCGCGACAGGAGCTGTTATGAAGAGAGAATTAAATAAATAAAAAAACGTTTTGCCCGCGCCGTTTGGGGATTCTATCCGGCGCGGGTTTGTTTATCATTCAGCCTTGGAGATTATGATAAATTGTACAATGCTGAACGGTAAATTTGTTCTGGCACAAATTTCCTTTTCTGTCTTGACGTAAGGTTTTCCTTCGTGTTATTCTGTGCTTCCAAGGCATAAATGATACAGGAAAGAAAGGGAGGACGAAAGAGTGAAAATGAAGAGATTCGTTAGTTTTCTGCTGGCAATGCTTCTTGTATTGCCACTGGGTATTTGTGGCGGCGGGGAGTCTGCATATGCCGGCTCAAAAGCCGTAGACGCCCAGGTTGGGGGGATAGGGAGGTATTACTATGGACAACTCCCAGATGAAGCAAAGGGGCTGTATGAGGCAATGTATCATATGTATGAAGAGGGGATATTTAAGACGGGGACAGGGGAATATGATCTTGTCGCAGGCGGCCATGTAACCCAGGAGCAGCTTGACGGATATGCATGTGGGAATATGACGCTGCTTACTTATATGGGAGCAGCGAGGGATGCCTTTTATGCGGATTATCCTGAAATATTTTATGTTGATTTTTCGCTCTTGACTTTGCGTGTGACACAGAAAGCAGGCGCCTACCACGCGTATCTTGGGCCTGGGAGAAAAGACACTTATTATGTCAATGGGTTTACCGGCAAAGATGATGTTGAGGCAGCACTGGTGGAGTATAACAGCAGGGTGGATGATATCTTAAAAGGGACAGAGAAACTTACGCCGGACGATGGGAAGACCATCGAGGAGAAGAAGATTAAGTATGCCCATGATGAGATTATCCGGCATACGTCCTACCGACTGGAGAATACTTGTACAAAAGGAAATGGCGGGCATATCCGAACAGCGTATGGTGCACTGGTGAAAGGGGAGAGCCTTTGTGAAGGTTATGCAAGGGCAGTCAAGGCTGTATTAGACCGCATGGATATTCCCTGTGTGCTGGTGCAGGGAGGCTACCAGAGCAAAGACAAGGAAGGCAGTCTGGAGCCGCATATGTGGAATTATGTAAAGGTTGGCAATGAGTGGTATGGCGTGGATGCCACCATGGATGACCCTAAATCACCCCTTCCCGGTGAAAATGGTCTGGACGGCTTGGAACGTTCGGATTATCTCATGGTAGGCGGCGATGTTATGGGCAAAAGACATGTGCCGGACGGTGTCATGTCGGAGGCGGATTTTGAGTTTACATACCCAAAGATCGCAGGACAGGATCTTTTCTTTCATGGAGTGTATAATAATAACGGTTTGAAAGTTGATTACAACGAAGAGGGAACGGATGGCGACTTGAAGACCGGAATATATAAAGTGAGCTATAACGGTATGGGAGCTGCCAAGACGATTGAAAGCGGCAAGTATATGCTGATGAAGGAGACCAAGTATTATCCTAATGCGAACAAATGGGTATATGGAAGCTGGGCATATATTTTGCCGGATGTATATCAGCTCAAAGATACAGAAGAGGAAGTTATTTTGAGTGTTCCAGGTTCGCAGTATGTGGAATTTGCAATTACCAGCAAAGCGCCGGGCAATTATAAAACCACTGAGGGCGGAAGCCTGGAAAACCTGAGTTTCCATGGGGATACGCTGTTGTTTGATGCGTATACGGAACTATTATATAATCCAAGCGGCACCTATACGCCGCCGCCTTATGTCAGGAAAGCAACGCCGTCCAATACATCAAGGATTTATATTGGCAAAACACACCATATTACGCTTTTGTATGATGAGGATTTAAAATTAGCAGAAGGGGCAAAGGAAGCGGGGATAAAAGTCTCTGTCCTTCAACAGCAGAACTCTGCGCTGGAACACTGTAGAGTTGAGAACTTTAAATGGAACGGTACGGCTACCGTGGAGTTTGATTTTACACCTAGTGAAATGTGGCTGGATGATACGGTTGACTATATTTTTGAGACGACAGGTTTAATTGGCGTGGACAGTGAAAAGGTGCCGAAAAGTATTGGTTACACGGCTGCCTATAAGAAGTCAGTATGTGCTTACCGGGCGCAAGGATATTATTTAAATCTATTTGGAAGGCCTCAGCTTTTGGAAAGTTCAGACCTTTCTAAGAAGAACCTGCAAGAGTGGAAGACTGAGACTGGGGAGGGCGTTACCCCGGATATGGTGACGGGGCTTACGCTTGTGACGACATCTACCTCCCCTGCGCAGACAGATACCATGAATGGGCTGATTGAAAACCAATTCCCCCAGGATAAAGTACTCAAAAGTGAGACTTACAATATCAGTCTGCTGACCTGTAACCAGAATATAATCAGTCTGGGTGATTCAGTCAGGCTGTCGGTTGGATTTCCTGCTGGTTATGGACCCGATGACGAAGGCGTTACGTTTAAAGCCTATCATTTTAAGCGGGACAGATATGGAGAAATTGTAAAAGTGGAGGAAGTACCCTGCGTGATTACGCGTTATGGGCTGGTGATAACCTGTAAATCGTTCAGTCCTTTTGCCATCGTGGCAGTAGAGGATAACGGCAAAAATATTGAAAATACCAAATCAATTATTCTATCAAATTCACAGGGAGGGCAGATTACCGGGGCAGAGGGTATCCTTACCCTTAAATCAGGCGAGAGTAAATCACTCAATGTGCAGGCTGAACAGGGGTATGTGATAGATGCTCTCGTAGTAGGCGGAAAATACCAGAAGATTACGGATAATAAATCCATGACGGTAAAAGCCGTATATGGCGACTTTGTGGACGGTGATATTATTGAAGCACAGTTTGTCGCTGAAAGTGTCCGTCAGAAGGAAGAGAAGAGGGGAGAAACTGTTGTAACGCCCGCTCCTGCGCCTGCCAAGGTCAGCCTTAGCAAAACATCGCTGGAGGTTCAGGAGAAAAAAGGATTTGAGATCACATCCAAAGTAGTGGGGGCTTCCGATAACACGACGTATCAGTGGTACAAAGATGGCAAATTGTTGCCGGGAAGAAAGAGCGCGGGCCTGAAAATAGAATCCGCTTCCTTACAAGATTCGGGCAATTACACGGTGGTTGTCACAACGGCAGCCGGGGCAGCGAGCGCGGACGCAGAGAGTGCAGCCTGCAAGGTGACAGTAAAGAAACAGCAAACGCAAGAACCGACGCCCAATCTTGCAAAAGTAAGTGGACTAAAAGTATCTTCCGTAGGCACCGATAAGGTAACGTTAAAGTGGAAGAAAGTTGCTGGCGCAGATGGTTATGAAGTGCTTAGATACGATACCTCTAAGAAAAAATTTGTCAAAGCGGGGACGTCGCCTAAAATTTCATTTACGGATAAAAAGCGTTCCGCGGGAAAACCGTACAGATATAAGGTAAAAGCATACAAGAAAGCAAACGGCAGGACATATTATGGTAAAGTATCTGCGGAGAAAAAGGTTCTGACAAAACCGAAAGTTCCAGCCAAGGTCGCTGCGGAGCGCCTTACACAGGCTGCCATACAGCTTTCCTTTAAGTCGGCGCCAGGCGTGACTTCCTATGAGATTTATAAGTATAATAAAGTAAGCAAAAAATATAAGCTGGCTTATCGGGTGAAAGGAAAGAAGCTGTATAAATTTAACAGCAAGAAGAAGGACTGGACGTATCTGCGCAAGATCAAGAAAACATCCAGCGGGAAAATAACGGCAAGGTTGACGGGCATGAAACAGGAAGAGACAAACCAGAAATATTATGTTAAGGCGTATGTGTCCAAAAAAGGTTATCCTTCCGAACATAGCGGCAAGAGTAAAGTTGTAAAGGTGTATTAACAGGAGAAAACAAATGTTGAAAATTGGATGCCATCTGTCTTCCTCCAAAGGCTATCTGGCCATGGGCAGGGAAGCAGTAAAAATTGGGGCAAATACGTTTCAGTTTTTTACGAGGAATCCCAGAGGCGGCAGGGCAAAGGAACTGGATCTTGCCGATATCGGGGAATATCTGGCATTTGCGAAGGAGCATGAGATTGGGCAGATTCTTGCCCATGCTCCCTATACGCTTAATGCTTGTGCCAAGGATGAAGGGTTGCGTCATTTTGCTTATGAGACGATGTGCGATGATTTAAGCCGTCTTGTGCATGTGCCGGGGAGCATGTATAATTTCCACCCCGGAAGTCATGTGAAACAGG
>CAJUTD010000007.1:51462-69640 GCA_910589635.1 uncultured Lachnospiraceae bacterium
AGGGATAACGTATATTGCAGATATGCTCAACCGTATAGGTGAGCAAGAATTTTCCACTATCATTCTTTTGGAAACGATGGCAGGGAAAGGCTCGGAAGTAGGAAGAAATTTTGAGGAGCTTCGCGCAATCATAGACAAAGTGAAAGATACCGGCAGACTTGGCGTGTGCTTAGATACTTGCCATGTTTTTGACGGCGGCTATGATATTGTAGGGAACTTAGAAGGCGTTTTAAATGAGTTCGATGCGGTCATTGGGCTTGACAGACTGAAAGCGGTTCATGTCAATGACAGCAAAAATCCTCTTGGAAGCCACAAAGACCGTCATGAGAAGATTGGAGAGGGGGAGATTGGACTGGACGCTTTTGCAAAGATCGTGACGCATCCCAGTCTGCGTCACCTCCCCTTTTATTTGGAGACGCCGAATGATTTGCCAGGTTACCAGAAAGAGATTGAACTGCTGAGAACAATGGCTTCTCAGCAGACCCGGTAATTAGGAGGAGGGGTTTGCATGAATGAGACGTATAAGAAGTATTTAACGTATGTAAAGGAATACCTGACGGAGCACAAAGGGATGGAATCCCCCAATCCACTGCATCCTTTCCGCTCAAGGTTCCAGCACAGCATCCGCGTGCTTCATTGGTGTGAGCGGCTGGTGGAGGGGTTGGACAATGTTGATACGGAAGCGCTTTATACGGCGGCTATCTTTCATGACATCGGCTATGCTGACCGGGATAACGAGCATCATGCCCAGCGCAGTGTGCAGGCATTTCGGGAGTACGCTCAGGCGCAGCAGATGGAGGAAACATTTAGCCGCAAGGTGCAGAGGTTGATTGCCTGCCATTCGGACAAGAACCGTATGCGGGATAAGGATGCTGATCTGGAAATGATTTTGCTGATGGAAGCGGATCTTTTAGACGAAGAGGGGGCTATGGGCATCGTATGGGATTGTATGACGATGGGCAATGCACATGCTTCCAGTTATGCCAAGGCATATTACCATATCATGGAAAGTTCTAATAAAGAAGAGCCTAACCCTATGGTGACGGAGCGCGCCATCCGGTTTTGGGAGGAAAAGAAAGGGATTGCCGCACGGTTTGCCAAGCTGCTTGAGGATGATTTAATGATTGGCAGTGAGTACTTCGACATATGAAGCAAAGTTGATTTCGCGGCTTAGACGAACATTTGCTTTACTATTAAGGATGTATTTGTTATACTGTTTTAGGGAAATTCCCATGAGTCAGCAGTATAAAGGAGGAATTGCAAATGGTAAAGGCAATTGTTGGAGCAAACTGGGGAGATGAAGGAAAAGGCAAGATTACCGATATGATGGCGAAGGAGGCGGATATTATTGTACGCTTTCAGGGCGGAGCCAATGCCGGACACACCATTGTCAACGATTATGGCAAGTTTGCATTACATACGCTTCCGAGCGGCGTGTTTTATAATCACACGACCAGCATTATCGGAAACGGCGTGGCATTGAATATTCCGGTCTTGTTTGAGGAGATTCAGTCCATCGTAGACAGAGGCGTTCCCAAGCCTAAGATACTGGTGTCAGACCGTGCGCAGATGGTAATGTCCTACCATGTGCTCTTTGACCAGTATGAGGAACAACGGCTGGGCGGAAAATCTTTCGGTTCCACAAAATCCGGAATTGCGCCATTTTATTCTGATAAATATGCCAAAATTGGCTTCCAGGTCAGCGAATTGTTTGACGAGGAAACATTGAAAGAGAAAGTCGAGCGTATCTGCGAGACGAAGAATGTACTATTGGAGCATTTGTATCACAAACCGCTTCTCGAGCCAGATAAGCTGATGGAAGAGCTGTTTGAGTATCGGCAGATGGTAGAGCCTTACGTCTGTGATACTTCGGCTTATCTATGGGACGCTATCAAAGAGGGCAAGAATATTTTACTGGAAGGTCAGCTTGGCTCTTTAAAAGACCCGGACCATGGAATCTACCCGATGGTAACTTCCTCCTCCACGCTTGCCGCTTATGGAGCGATTGGGGCAGGGATTCCGCCATATGAGATTGGCAAGATTATCACGGTTTGTAAAGCATACTCTTCGGCTGTAGGGGCTGGAGCGTTCGTCAGTGAGATTTTCGGTGAGGAGGCCGATGAGTTGAGGCGGCGAGGCGGCGACGGCGGCGAGTTCGGCGCAACGACCGGGCGTCCCAGGCGCGTGGGTTGGTTTGACGCAGTTGCCAGCAAATATGGCTGCCGCATCCAAGGTACGACAGATGTGGCGTTTACAGTGCTTGATGTGCTGGGCTATTTGGACGAACTTCCGGTGTGCGTGGGGTATGAGATTAACGGCGAGGTGGTTACAGAATTTCCTTCCACAGTCAAGCTTGAAAAGGCGAAGCCGGTGTTTGAAGTGCTTCCCGGGTGGAAATGCGATATCCGGGGAATTCGCAAGTATGAAGAACTGCCGGAGAATTGCCGCAAGTATATAGAGTTTATTGAAGAAAAGATTGGTTTCCCGATTACCATGGTTTCCAATGGACCGGGAAGGGACGATATTATTTATCGGTAAGTAAGGGGAGTAGGGAAACGAGAAGATGATAAAAAATGTGGTATTTGATGTGGGGAAAGTCTTGGTAGAATTTGACTGGCAGGGATATTTTGAGACATTGGACTTTTCACCAGAAATTTATGAGAAAGTGGCAGATGCGACGGTCAGGTCGGAATTATGGAATGAATTTGACCGCAGTAAAATGTCCGACGAAGAGATATTAGAAGGATTTTTGGCGGGCGCGCCAGAATGTAAAGAAGAGGTTTTGCGTTTCTGGGACAATATTGGAAGCTGTATCAAATGTTATGATTATGCATCTTCCTGGATACATGCGTTGCAGGAAAAAGGGTATGGGGTCTATCTTTTGTCCAATTACCCCAGACGTCTCTATTTTCAGAGCATACAAGAGCTCTCATTTGTGGAGTTCGTAGATGGAGCGGTCTTTTCCTTTGAGGTGCAGGCGACAAAGCCAGAGCCGGACATTTATGAGGCGCTGCTCAGAAAATATCAGCTTCAGCCTACAGAATGTGTATTTGTGGATGATATGCGCAGCAACATTATTGCAGCCAATCATCTTGGAATGGCAACGATTCATTTCCACACGAAATCCCAGGCGGAAGAAGAATTGAGAAGCTTGGGAGTGGAATGTTAAAAGATTCTGTTCTTCTAAATTCAAGAAAGACCTTGTCGCGCTATCGTGTGGCAAGGTCTTTCCTAATAGAAGAATAATTAATATGCCTATTTAGATTTGATATGGGGGTTTAACTCTGCTGTGAGTTCTTTTTCACCCATTTATAGATAAAGCCGTAGAGCCAGAGCAGGATGGGCAGTGCCATGCTGGCAAACAATGCAGCCATGAACATAGGGAAGAAATCTTTGCCCAATATGGCGAGGATGAGGGTTGCAAAGTACAATCCTAACAGTAAAACAATGCCGAGGATAGCAAGAATACGTTGAATTTTTTTCATAGGGTACTCCTTATCAAATTAGTATTAGAAGAGGGCTTAACCGGGCAGTTTGAGGTAGATTGCCACATGTTTGATTGCCGGTAGAACCTTGTCCAACAAATCAGAGGTGGCTATACGCAGGCTTGAAGTGTTGATACAGGGATGGCAGCCGATATATTGTTCCCTCAGTAAATCCTCATCCATGAGAAGCTGGACGCGGAAGTCCGTATCATTCATAAGCCCCAGGACGCTGACCGAACCGGGAGTGAGGTCTAAGAGCTCCATCATATATTCTTCCGGGGCAAAGGAAAGGCGCGCAGATTGAATCTGCTTGGAGACAGCCCTTGTATGAAATTTCTTTTCCCCTGGCATCATGAGTAGGAAAAATCTGTTTTTCTGAGCGTTGCATAGCAGCAAATTCTTACATACATGTGTGTTAAGCCGCCTGTCTACGTCATGGCATGCGTCAATTGTTGGCAATGCCTCATGGTCGATGCGCAGATATTTAACGCCCAGGGAATCCAGCAAATCATAAGTGCGCAATTCTTTTTCCAGTCTCCCGGTTTCATCTTGCGGCCTGCCCTCGTAAATAGGTGCGTGTAATATATCCATTTGTTTCTCCTCCTGAAGTAAGTTGAGTTACAGTTTAGTATACACGTTTTCGCGTGATGGGGCAAGCGTTTCTCTTGTTGTTGCACGGAAATCAATTTTGTAGAAATATCAAATGGGTACTTTTTACAATAAGGATGTTTATGTTATAATAGTCCATAGCGTATTTAAGAATATATATTTGCAGTGAAAGGATAAATCTATGAAACAGTTTATACAGGGCATCAAGGACGGAGGCGCAATCGGCATCGGTTATCTGTCCGTGTCCTTTACATTTGGGCTGGAAGCAGCTTCTTCAGGACTTTTGTGGTGGGAAGCGCTTTTGGTGTCTATGATGAACTTGACTTCCGCCGGACAATTTGCAGGGATTACTATTATGGCGGCAGCAGGTACTTATATTGAGATGGCGCTTTCTCAATTTGTAATTAATCTGCGGTACGCTCTGATGAGCATTTCGCTGTCACAGAAAGTATCCCCGGAATTTTGTAGCGGCAAAAAAATGATTCTCGGTTTTGCAGTTACGGATGAAATATTTGCAGTTGCCATGAGCCGTCAGGGGGAGATTAGCAGTAAGTATTTTGCAGGGCTTGCCGTGCTCCCTTATCTTGGATGGACAAGCGGTACGCTGGCAGGAGCGGTCTGCGGTAATATCTTGCCCGATACAGTCACGGACGCGCTTGGGTTGGCAATCTATGGCATGTTTATAGCAATTATTGTTCCCGTCATGAAGAAGGACAGCCGTGTATTGAAAATCACGCTGTTGGCGATAGTGTTTAGCTTTGCCATGTATTATCTGCCCGGGCTGAAAACAATTTCCAGCGGCTTTGCAGTCATTATTTGCGCGGTGGCAGCTTCTGTGGTGGGCGCATGTTTCTTTCCCATGGAAGAAGAAAAGGAGGAGGCGTGATGGAAGTAGGAGTGTTTTGGATTTACTTGTTAGTTATGTTTGCCGTGACCTACATAATCCGTGTATTTCCGTTTGTAATTTTTCGCAAAAAGATTGAAAATAAACATGTGCGCGCTTTTTTTGCGTATATTCCTTATACTGTGTTGGGAGCCATGACATTTCCGGCAGTCTTTTATGCGACCGGTTCCGTCATTTCAGCGGCGGCAGGGGTAGTGGTGGCTTTGGCGCTTGCATATCGCGGGAAGGGATTGTTTACGGTGGCTATCTGTGCGAGTTTGACAGCATTTTTGGTGAGTATTGTGATATAATTTTTTGACACCCGAATTTCTTTTTCAAAAAGTATCTATAAATTCCGGCGTTTAACGCCGCAAAGGAGGAACATATTATGGCAAATATACCGACACCCCATATTGAGGCAAAGGCAGGGGACTTTGCAAAGACAGTACTGATGCCCGGGGACCCGCTGCGGGCGAAGTTTATCGCAGAAACTTATTTGGAACAGCCGAGTTGTGTGAACCAGGTACGCGGGATGCTGGCTTACACGGGAACATACAAGGGCAAAGAAATATCTGTGATGGGTTCCGGCATGGGAATGCCGTCTATCGGCATTTATTCGTATGAACTTTATAATTTTTATGATGTGGACAATATCATTCGCGTGGGCTCTGCGGGCGCAATCCAGGAAGATGTGAATGTTATGGATGTGGTAATCGGCATGGGAGCTTCTGTAGTTTCCGATTATCCCGACCAGTTTGGCTGTCCCGGGCATTTAGCTCCGCTAGCCGATTACCGTTTGCTGAGTACGGCCGTGGAGAGTGCAAAGGAGCTGGGAACAGAGGTAAAGGTGGGTAACATTCTTTCTGAAGACGCCTTTTATTCGGAGCGTTCCAAGGATTGTTATAAAAAAATGGGTGTGCTTGCCGTGGAGATGGAGAGTGGTGCCCTTTATCTGAATGCCGCGCGGGCGGGCAAGCATGCGCTCTGCATCCTGACAATTTCCGACCATCTTTACCGTGCAGAAGAGTTGTCTTCCGAGCAGCGTCAAATTGGCTTTGGCAAGATGATTGAGATTGCGCTGGAGACGGCAGTGCGTGTTGCGGGGAGATAAGGCTTTGAGTTCAATTTTATTACTGGAAGACGATGAAAGCATCAATCGGGGAATTACCTTTATTCTGGAAAAGGATGGCTTTCAGGTATATTCCTGTGCGACGGTTGCGCAGGCAAGGTCAGTGTTTCATGAGCAGGAAATACAGCTTATGATTTGCGATATAACGTTGCCGGATGGGAGCGGACTGGATTTTGTAAAAGAAGTGCGGGAGGAGAGCAGCGTGCACATTATATTCCTGACTGCCTTAGACCAGGAAGTAGATCAGGTTATGGGCTATGAGGCTGGGGCGGACGATTATATCACGAAGCCTTTCAGCCTATCAGTGTTGAGACTTAAGGTATCGGCCTATTTTAAGAAACAGCAGGGAGTAACCGAGGAACGTATAGAATCTGGAAACATCTGTTTCTATGTGAAGGAAATGCGGGCGCTGGCAGCGGGAAAAGAGATTTCCCTGACGAAAAATGAGTGGAAAATGCTACAGGTTTTTATGGAACATCCCAAGCAGATTTTATCAAAAAAACAATTATTAGAGCGGCTCTTTGATGCAGAAGGAGATTTTGTGGATGAGAATACTATTGCTGTAAATATCCGCAGACTGCGGGAGAAAATTGAGTCAGACAGTTCCAAACCGGAATATATCAAAAATGTCCGCGGAATTGGTTATCTGTGGGATAAGGAGTGCAGGCGATGAAAAGATTTCTACTTCCGCGGGCAATGATAAAGATGTCGCGTCAGCTTAAAGCGGGGTATTTGGTTCCAGTTGCGTTGGGGTTTCTTGTGTTGATAGCTGCGAACTGGTATTTTATCATGGCGGCAAACAATTCTTATGAGGAGAAAATTCAGATTCTTTCAGTGATGATAGAGGAGGCGTTGACAATCTTGTGACATCATCGCAATTGCTGAAAGGTGTGTTGGAATCTTCCGGTGAAGCCGGTAGAGACAAACTCAGAGCGTATGGTTATCTGGAAGACGGGCGGAATGGGTTTCAGATAGAGAGGAAAATGGCAATTAGAAACACGGTTGTGTTTTCTTTGTTTACGTTTTTCTTATATCTTTTGGCGTTGGCAGGAGTGGCGGTGCAGTGTAAGAAACAGCAGCGGCAGGAGCTGCGGAGGTTGTCTCAGATATTGGATAGGTTATCAGCCCACGACTATGCACTGGATATCCCGGAACGTCTGGATGACAGAGAGCGTCAGATTGACCGCATTGTGGGACAGTTGCAATCGCTGAGTGATCAGCTTCGCTATCATGAGGAACAGCTTATCAGGGAAAAGGAGGAGACCAGGAGCCTGGTTACGGACATTTCCCATCAATTGAAAACGCCTGTTGCCGGATTAAAGGCATGTTTTGAAATCTTAAACCAGGGAGATTTAAGCTCTGAGGAAAAGCAGGAATTTCTGGAACAGTGCACAAAACAGCTTGGAGGATTGGAGGCGCTGGTTGGCTCCCTGGTTAATATTTCCAGAATGGAAACAGGTATGATTGAGATTTGCCGGGAGCCGGCAGATATTTTGGAAACACTGGTGGCGGCGGTGAACCGTGTATACCTCAAAGCGCAAGAAAAACAGATTGCCATTGAATTTGAGGAGACAGATGATTTAGCGGCAATGGTAATTCCCCATGATGTGAAATGGATCTGCGAGGCATTTATCAATATTCTGGAAAATGCAGTGAAATATAGTCCCAACAATACACAAATCCGTATCCGTATGATAAAACGCATCACTTTCCTGCGGATTGAGCTGGAAGACCAAGGCATGGGCATTCCCCATGAGGCTTATCATAAGATTTTCAAGCGGTTTTATCGGGGAGAAAGTGAGGAAGTCCGTAAGCAGGAGGGCTCCGGTGTAGGATTGTATTTAACAAGAGAGATTTTAGAGCGGCACGGTGGCAGCGTTACGGTATCTTCCAGGTATGGCAAGAAACAGCCGGGGAGCACATTTGTGGTGCAAATTCCTTATGTATAGCTGGCAATATGATTGTGTTGAGATATGATGAAAATTTAACAAATATGTGGTAAAATATCATAGTGTGTTTAGAGAATTGCATAGTAGCATAAATGGGAATGTAAAAATAGTTTGGAGGTATACATATGTCAAAGTTAAATATTGATCAACAGACGATAAAGGAGCTGTTTGCAAATAAAAGGTCAGATTTTCTTATACCAGATTATCAGAGGCCTTATGCATGGGGAGAGGATGAGTGTCAGACCTTATGGGATGACATATTCGCATTTGCTTTTCCTGAGAATGACTACTCAAAATTTAATAGTGATGACGATGAATATTTTTTAGGTCCGATTGTTACATTCAAGAATACGCAGAATAAACTTGAAATCATTGATGGGCAGCAAAGATTGACAACCTTAATGCTTCTTCTTAGGGCTTTCTTTTCTAAATTCGGAAACATGAAGGATGCAAATGCTGTCAGCACAAGTGATGATATTGCCAAGTGCATTTGGAAAACAGATGAATTTGGCAATCCAGATAAAAATAAGTTGAAGATTGATTCAGAGGTATCTACAGATTAAATACCTTGAAGATATGGGTCTTATTGAATGAAATACTGGTTGTCTGACAAAATTTTTGCGACATGGTGTAGGATGTCTACGCCATTTTAGATTTTTGGTGTAGAAATTTTACGTCACTTTGCCATTTGGGTGTATGTTGCTTCCGCGTCGGTCAGGCAAAGCTACGCAGAATAATCAGCGAAAACGAGGATGCAGAGTTTATTCTGTGGAATGGAAACAGACCGCAGATAAAGAGAAAGCTGTTTGAGGAATATGTTGACCGATTAAATGCCATTTAGGCATAGGGTGGGGAGTTTTGGTGCGGTATAATAGTTGTATCGTACCAAAGCTCCCTTTTTTATGGAAGGGGGAATTACAGAGAAACTATGGACGTTATATGTACCGTTGCACGAATACGAGTGGCGAGCGTCAGATGGAGTTGAATCTTACAAAACTGTAAGGACAAATCTTCTCACAAAATCCAGTATTTATAGGCATTGTGAGAGTTGTGGACAAGAAATTTACACGATATTTACACAAAACCAAAAGAGTTCTGATACGATTATAAAAATTTTGAGAAAGGGTTGCCTTTGTCTTGATATTTGAAGCTTACGCTGATATCAGGCAAAGGCAACCTTTTCTAATAGAATGTGTTGAAATAATTATTCTTCATAGAAATGCCGGATTGCATCAGCAAAAAATTCCGCAACTCCTTCTCCATACCGGCTGTCACATTCTGCCTGTACATCTTTGTTGTTCTGGTATATATCCGCTAGTTGCAGCATGAAGTCTTTTTCATATTTTATGCGGAATAATTGTTTTTGGACAAACCCATATTCTGCAACAATCTCCTTGACTTCAAAGGAATCCAAAGTAAATCCCTCATTTTTCCGCTTAACCAGTTTATCCATAACAGCTTCCTGCCGCAGTCGGAGTGCACGAAGCATTTCTTCCCCTATGGGGTTCTTTGCTGCTTCTAAGGCATCCTCCTTGCTGCCGTGCCATTCTATGAGTTTCGCCCAACTCTTCTGTGTTTCCTCCTTTCCGGCATCTTCCATAAATTGTCTATGGAATCCATCAATGCCGCCAAATTGTTCTTCCAGTGCGTTTTTCTGTTCCTTATTCATGTGCTGAATCATGGAATCAAATATTTCCTCCACCTCTGTTTTACTGAATACTTCAAAATCCATATTGTTTTCTCCTTTCAGAATGTCATCAATGCTGGCAATCAAACGCTCCAGGCGTTCCTTTTTTGCCGTCAGCATCGTTCGCTGCATTTGCAGAATCTGTTTTTTATCAAGAGCCGGATTATCCATGACAGACTTGATTTCCCGTAAAGAAATATCAAATTCCCGAAAGAATAGTATTTGACGCAGAGTCTCTAAAGCCTTATCGTCATAAAGCCGGTATCCCGCTTCACTCCTGCCGGTTGGTGTCAACAGACCGATTTCATCATAATAGTGAAGCGTGCGCACGCTGATACCTGTGGTTTCTGCCAATTCTTTTACTGTCCTCATTCTGTAGGGCCTCCTTGTTCTTGATACAATCACTTTAAGCCATGACGTTCCGTGAAGGTCAATAGGTTTTTGGATTTTTTTCTGAAAAAACTTATTTTGCAACCACTATGGCGTTTAATACTTTTGGAAAAACGACATAACGACATATGGAATACACGGGATAAATTTCTTCAAAAGCAAACTCAATAATAAATCTGCTCACACCGGGTGTAATGTCTTTCAATGATTTTATGACATTTTCCCATACCGATTCCGTCAATCTTCCTTAACTGTTCCATTCCTGTTTCAAAACGTGTCTGTTCCATTTGATTTTACTTACTATTTTTGAGTAGGTACCCATTTTGGTTAAATGCTAGCAGAATAAAAAATTTACGTCAATCAAATAAAAATTGTTGTTTCTAATTTCAAAATGCAAAATAGAAATGTGGTGTAGGAATGATACACCAAAAAGCCAAAATGGTGTAGAAAAGGCACATCAAAAACGGAAAATGGCGTAGGAATGATACACCAATACCATATTTATATAGATATTAGGGGTTTTAGGGGATATTTCGCAGTCAGATAAAGATAAGCGTTTTATAACTCTATTAAAATCGGAAGGAGGAAAACTTGATGAAAATTGAAGATATGACGGATTTGGTTGCCATGTATGACACGTAGGCAGCGGCAGATAAAATAATCTGTCTGGCAACGGGAGAAGATACCATGTCGGCACTGGAGTACGCAGGCAGTGGATTGTTTGGCATTTATTATGAAGCTGGAGAAGATGATTGAGAGAAACTGCAGTGACAGGATAAGAAATGCCAGTCTAAGGGATGGATTGCCGGCATGGGCAGTGATTTTGACGAACCGGGAACTGACAGCGGAGGACAGGGCGGCCATTCTGCTGGGATATGATGGCAGTTTTTATGTTGAAGGATAGAAAACTATATATGGTTTTGTGATTCTAACTACAGAATTTAATGTTATATGAGGAGGAAGAGCCTATGGGAAAAGAATTAGCAGAGGTTATTGTGGAAAATGGAATAGAGTACCATCTTGCGGAGGATGGATGCTATTATCCGGATATAAATGTGGAACAAAATACGGATTATCCGGTTGGCAAATACGGTATGATGAGAGGGGAATATCTGATGAAGAATGACAGACATAGATATTTCAGAATGGTGCTGGATGGGACGTGGAATGAATATCTGTACGGGGCGGTTTTGTTTGGCAGGACTGCCATTATTATGATATCTATGTCACAGGAGTGCAATTGTCATAGAAAAGTATGGAAAAGTGTGTGGTGGTATGGTAAGATTTTATATAGAAGTATCAAGGTGGTATGTTGGTTTGGATTAGGGGGAATATTGCATGGCAAATCAGTACAAGATAATAGACGAAAAAACATGGGAAAGGGCAATGCACTGTATGATTTTCAGAAACAGTGTAGAACCTGCATTTTGCGTAACCTTTGAAGCGGATATTACGCATTTCCTAAAAAGAATTAAGAAACAGGGGTATTCTTTTACGCTTGCTTTTGTCTATATTGTATGCAGATGTGCCAATAACATAGAGGCATTCCGGTACCGTTTTTTAGATGGGAAGGTTGTGCTGTTTGACAAAATTGACACAGCCTTTACTTATCTGAATAAAGAAACGAAATTGTTTAAGGTAATCAATGTTCCCATGCAGGAAACGCTGGAAGAATATGTAAAACTGGCGGCAAGGACTGCACAGGAGCAGAAAGAATATTTTACCGGTCCTTTAGGAAATGATGTATTCCAGTGTTCTCCGATGCCTTGGGTTTCTTATACGCACATATCACATACCAATTCCGGGAAAAAGGATAATGCGACTCCTTTATTTGATTGGGGAAAATACGATGAGAAAGCTGGTCGGATTGTAATGCCAGTATCTGTTCAGGCACACCATTCTTTCGTAGATGGCATCCATATTGGAAGGTTTGTGGATTTGTTGCAGGAATATCTGGATGGATATTGAAACGAATGACCAATCACACAGGTAAAAAATCTTGCAAAACGAGAGAAACAAAGATATCATAGTAATAAGAAAAGGATTTGGATTTTATTGAATTGAGTGCAACAGGGGAAGGATATCTATTATATAAGAAATTGGGATTTAAAGAATATCAGACACCGTATGCACCTATAAGATTTAATTTGTAATATATTATTTTGTTAAGGAGATGATGATTATGACAATGAAACAAATAGAAATCAATGTGCCGGAAGCAGTAGTACCATATGCAAATGTGGAGGGGGAAAGAGCGGTTTTGCTTAGGAATGCTATGCTGTTATATCCATATATAAAGAATGACACCATATCGCATGGAAAGGCGGCAGAAATGCTTGGTATACCCAAAATGGAGCTGATTGAATTATATGGTTCACTGGGAATTGCATATTTTGATATGACAGAAGAGGAACTTGCAGAGGATTTGGCAACTCTTAATAAAGTTGGGAGTGTGGCAGTATGCTGATTGTTTCGGATACCACACCGATTATTACCTTGATGAAGATGGGACATTTGGATATTCTGAAGCAGTTATATGGGAAGGTGATTATTCCTAATGCTGTATATATGGAATTGACAGGCAATGAAAAATTTGTAACAGAGGCTTTTCAGGTAATAGACAGTGATTTTCTGGTAGTAGAAGAGGTTGACAATGAGGTGGCTGTGACGATTTTGCAGGAAGTGTCTGGTCTGGATGCTGGGGAGAGTGAAGCGATTGTTATGGCAAATAGCAGAAAAGCAGATTTGCTGGTTATGGATGAACATAAGGGCAGGAGTGTGGCAAAGAAGATGGGGCTACCGATTACAGGAACGATTGGTCTGCTGTTGAAAGCTTTTGATGAGGGAATGCTTACCGCTGGAGATATTGAGGAGTGCATTGACAAATTGAAAGAAACCAACGTGAGAATAAGCGAGGGGTTGTTTGATATTATGAGGGAGCATATAAAGGAATAACATTTTTTCCTAAACAATAACGTCAGGAAGCATTTCTTTTAGACTGATAATAAGTATGGAAGGATATGAAACAAAAAGAAGATATGATTTGTTATTATCCTATAGCCATAAGGAGGTGCAGTCTTATGGCAGACAAAGAACTCGTAGACATTCCATTATGGCAGAAATACACATTGAGCGTAGAAGAAGCTTCAAAATATTTCCGCATCGGGCAGACAAAGCTCCGCAGGCTCATCAATGAAAATGAGGATGCTGACTTTATCCTGTGGAACGGGAACAGACCGCAGATAAAGAGAAAGCAGTTTGAGGAATTTATTGACAAGTTAAATGTAATATAGGCATGGCGCAAAGAGTTTTAGTGCGGTATAATCATTATATCGTATTAGAGCTCTTTTTTTATGAAAGGAGCAGATACTATGGCAGCAAAAAGAAAAGACAGCAAAGGCAGGGTTTTAAGAAAAGGGGAAGGCCAGCGCAGTGACGGGCGTTATATGTTCCGTTATACGGACTTATGTGGTGAAAACCGTGTAGAATACAGCTGGCGGCTGGTGGAAACAGACCCATACCCGAAAGGGAAGCAGAAAGATTTATCCCTGCGTGAGAAGGAGACATTGATTGAGCAGGACAGGCATGACCTGATTTCCACGTCACATGGGAATATGACAGTCAACGAACTGTTTGATTTCTATGTAAAAATGAAACGAAAACGTGGGAAGATTACCGTCCGTACAGAGGAAAACTACACTAAGATATGGAATAAGAACATGCGCAGCCGGAAATTTGCAAATATGCAGATTCAGGCAGTCAGAAAGACACATATTTTGGACTGTTATCAGGAGATGTTGGAGGATGGTGTTGGAAATGGAAGCATAACCTTAATGCACAAAGTTTTATCCGCTATGTTTAACCACGCATTATCCGAAGACTATATCCGCAGGAATTACGTCCATGGCTGCACAAAGGAACTTGGGATTTACAACAATAAAAGAGATGCACTTACACAGGCACAGCAGGCAGAATTTTTGAACTTCATCAGGGAAAGCAAAGAATACAGCCATTATTACTGGATGTTTGAGTTTTTCTTCGAGACCGGTGCGAGATGTGGAGAAACCCTTGGTCTAACATGGCAAAATGTGGATTTCAAAAACAAATTCGTAAAGATTGACCACCAGCTGCTTTACGAACTGGACGAGGAGGGAAAGCGCAGGTTTCAAATCTGCCCTCCAAAAACAATCAAAGGAATCCGTAAAATTCCGCTGACAGAGAAGGCAGTGTATGCCCTGAAAAAACAGAAAGAGTATATGCTGAAACATGGGATGATAGACAACCATACCGTAGATGGGCACAGTGGTTTTGTATTCCTCACAAAGAAATTCCAGTTGTGGAGTGTGGTACAGCTCGACATCATCCTTCATAAGATTGTGTATGATTACAACAGCATTGAGGTTGCGGCTGGCATACTGGAGGACAGGGAACCGGAATTACTGCATAATATTACTGCACATATCCTGCGGCATACTGCCTGCACCAGAATGGCAGAGGCAGGGATGGACCAGAGGACGCTGCAGGAGATTATGGGGCACAGCAACCTTGCAATTACCATGAAGGTGTACAACCATGTGGATGACCGTACACAAAAAATGTTACAAATTTACACAACTTTTACACAAAATGAATGAAAAAATATGAGATTTTATGAGAAGATAAGCGTCTCAAACATTTCTGAAATATCTTAGAAATCCAGTATTTGCAAGGGTTTCATCAACTTCTGCAAAGATACTCAAATCTTCTGAATCTTACAAAACTGTAAGTCTTTTTTTTTATTTTGCAAGCAATCTGAAAGAAACGTAGGTTAAACTTTCACTTAAGAAAAAGTAAAAAAAGTTTAACAGGAGGTTCCTAATGGAAATAATTGTAAAGACAGAACATTTATGTAAATATTATGGCTGCGGCGAAAATCAGGTGCGGGCAGTGAAGGATGCCAATATTGCCATTTCCAAAGGAGAATTTACGGCTATTGTGGGCAAATCGGGCTCCGGCAAAAGCACGCTGCTTCATCTTCTAGGAGGATTGGATGTTCCCACCAGTGGAAAAGTGTGGATGAAGGATAAAGATATATTTGCCTTGAAGGAGGAAGAACTTGCCGTGTTCCGCAGGAGAAAAATCGGCTTTATTTTTCAGGCGTTTAATCTGGTTTCATCCATCAATGTCTGGGAAAATATCGTGCTGCCTATCGGGCTTGACGGGAAAGAGGTGGATGAAGACTTCGTGCAGGACATCGTGAGGACTTTGGGGATTGAGGGAAAGATACATAACCTCCCCCACACGCTTTCCGGCGGGCAGCAGCAGAGGGTTGCGATTGCCAGGGCGCTTGCCTCCAAGCCAGACGTGATTCTTGCCGACGAGCCCACAGGTAACTTGGATTCTAAGACCAGCGATGAGGTTGTGGGGCTTTTAAAAATGTCGGCGCAGAAATATGGGCAGACGTTGGTAATGATTACCCATGACCAGGATATTGCACAGATTGCAGATCGGATTTTAGTGATTGAAGACGGAGAGGTGGTGGAGCAGGGATGAAGCATACAATCCACAGACTGGCGCTCTCCAATATACGGCAGAACAAATCGAGAAGCGTTTTAATGATATTATCCATTTTCCTGACGACGCTGCTTCTTGCTGCGATTGCCGGTGTCGGCTGCGGGATGGTGAGAAATAACCAGGTCAACGCAGGAAATCTTTTTGGAAATTATGTTGCAACCCTTAGCAGGGTAAAAGAAGACCAGTATGAAATGCTGAAACTGCGCAGCGAGTTCACCAATGTAGGTAGGACGGCTTTTGTTGCGGAGGCAGACTCCGGGAAAGCAGGTATTGATATAGGATTGTCATTTATGGATATAACCGCCGCAGAAAATAAAAACTTTATTCATGCGCTGAAAGCGGGAATACTGCCCAAGGCGGAAAATGAAATTGTGGCATCGGCAGAGTTTTTTGAAAAGTTTGGTCTCTTGAACGCCAAGCCCGGGGATCATGTGTCTATACCTTTGCGCCGGGACAGCCAAAGTAAATTTGAGGAAAAAGAATTTATTGTCAGTGGAGTGGTAAAATCCCCACAGACTGGAACTGTCCAGAAATCATTTCAGGGATTTGTGTCCCAGAAATTTTACGAGTCATTATATACGAAGGAAATGCGTGCTTATGAGGTTACTCTGCGCATGAGTGAAGCGCTGATGGAAGCGGGCGTGGATTGTGAGGAAGTCCTATGGGAGGTCGCGGGGCTCTGCGGCGTGGAAAAAGATAATATTTCGCCCAATAGACAGTATCTCATGTGGATGTATGATCCAGGCACAGAGACAATTTTTGGCTGCATATTGGTTGCGCTTCTGGTAATTGTAGTATCGGTTTCCGTCATCTATAACATTTTTCAGGTGGGAATGGTTCAGAAAATTCAGGAATATGGCAAAATTAAAGCTTTGGGGGCTACCAGAAAACAGATGAAAAAATTAATTCTGCAAGAAGGGATGCTCTTAGCGGTTATCGGCGTTCCCCTGGGACTGCCAGTGGGATGCGGCGTTGCTTTCCTGATGTGCCGTGTGCTCATTACAGGCTCCCAAACAATGGCGGGCGTAGAACTTACGGAAGTATCCGTGATTTCCCTGCCGCTGCTGATAATTGTAGCTTTGTCCGCCTTTTTGACGGTGCGATTGGCATTATCACATCCTATGCGGGTGGCGGCAAAAACTTCGCCGGTGGAAGCCATGCGCTATCAAGAAAATACAAGTCGGGGAAAAGGTGTGCGCAAAGGGCGCAAACGTATTTCTGTTTTTGGCATGACGTTGTCCAACATGTTGGCAAACCGCAGAAGAACAATTTCCACAATCTGTACGATGGGCTTATCCTGCGTGTTGTTCGTATCGTTGTCCAATCTTGCTGGAAATATAGATAATAAGTTTGAAGCACGGCGTAATGTCGAATATGGCCAGTTCTCCATAGAATTGGATTATAGACTAAACGACACGGCTTACCCAGAAAATAACCTTTGCCAAATCCAGAAGAATAACCCGCTGGGCGAAGAATTTCAGGAAAAAATGAAAGCCATTCCAGGCGTCACAGAAGTTAAGAGCCGCAAATGTTTTGAAGTGGAAAATATCAGCTTGGACAGCATGGATGCGGATGGAGCTTACACGACAATTAGCGTGCTTGACAGGGAGGGATTTGAACGTTATGGAAAGGGTTCTGTTTTGGGAATTGTTAATTATGACGAGGTCGCTGCCGCAGACGGTATTCTTTATGGTTATTCTCATTTTATGGAAGATTACGGTTATGAGATAGGGCAACAGATACAAATGAAAGATATGACAGGCAGCGGGTCTGTATTTGAGGGAGAAATCATGGGCGCCTTTGGCAGCGCGCCTGGCGCATGGGTAATCACACAAGATACATTTGACAAACTTGGGATAACAGAAGATTTCACAAATATCGTATGGGTAGACTGTGAGCAGAAGGATAAAACCAGCGTAAAAGAAGCTATTGAGGAACTTGTGGCGGGTATGGAGTATGTGGAGACGGATTCTTATGATAGGGCCTTGAAGCAATCGCAGTATACAAGCAGGATTATGCAGAGCGGGGTCTACATGTTTCTGGGGCTTTTGGGCGTCATTGGCTTTTTAAATATGGCGAACACGATTATCACCGGAGCCGTGACAAGGAAGCGGGAGTTAGGCGTTTTGCAGGCAGTGGGGATGACAAACCGCCAGCTAAATTGGATGATGCAGCTGGAAGGAATCTTCTTTTCCGCCGGGACGGCTGCTGTTTCCCTGCTAATTGGCAGTCCGCTGGGCTATGTCCTCTTTTCTTATGCCAAAGAAAAGCATTTTTATGGACTTAACGAATATCATTTCCCTCTGAAGGAAATTAGCTTGATGATACTGGCAATTGTGTTGCTGCAAGCCTCATTATCATTTTTGCTCAGCAGGAATCTGCGGAAAGAATCTTTGGTGGAGCGTATTGTCTATCAGGGGTAAATGTAGATTTGGGGATGTCGCACGAAGCAATCAATAAAGTTTTCATCCGTTCAAAAGGTTTCCATTGCGA
>CAJUTD010000008.1:0-38900 GCA_910589635.1 uncultured Lachnospiraceae bacterium
AATCTTTAAACTCCAATTCCATCGCAAATTCCTCCAAATTATTTGATAACTCATCCGACTTCCATTCTGTCAAATGATAATTCTACATAATTATTGCAACATTTTAATGTTCGGTAAACCATAGCAGCCAAACAGGCAAACGCAAGTCCCAAGAATCCCAGCCAGACAGGGAACGCAACCTTCTCATAGACATTTTCATTGAGGATAATACACAGCCAGACTGCGCTCCACAACACACAGAGAGCGATTGCTGAAGCCTCGCTGAAATTATGCTTACTGCACAGCGTTCCAAAACAGATACATGACGTCACACTTAGGGGAAGAAGGAATTGAACCACCAATTCCGTTAATTCTATGTGCAACCCCGCAGAGACCGCCTGACAGAATACTGCAACTAAGAAAATATCCGCCACACCAAACAACAACATACGCGCCGCATAAATCTTCCTCAGCGAATAATAGCAAACCGCTTCTATTTCCATGCTCTGGCTGGTCCTGTTTTTCCATAACTCCGGGATAATGAGAATCACAAACAATGACGCCATGATCCCCATGCCTCTCTGCACATATTTGCCCTCATACCCTGCTGCCAACACAGCCCATAACGCCAGCAGTAGCAAGAACTGGAGCAGCCACCACCTTTTTTGAATCACGCGCAGCTGTGCCCACAAAAATTCATGATAAGATAACTGCCCTTTTAACTCCGACTGAAAAAAGATTTCCTCTGACCGCCTTACTGTCTCCTGGATTTGAGTCTTTCTCGGTTCCAACTGCGTCATTTTTTTATAAATCGTAAGTTGCTCTTTGAGATTCATAAGCGTCCTCCTCTCCCATCCTTTGTCCCAGTATGTTTTTTGCCCGTTTCAGTCTGTATTTCACCAGTGATATATTTACCTGCAATATATCCGCAATCTCTCTCATCTTTAAATCCTGAAAATAATATAGAATAATAACCTCGCCAAATTCGGGCGGCAGAGATTTTACCGCCTCCTCCACTGCAATCTGCTCTAAAACGCTATCCAGAGGCGCAGAAATTGAACTTTGCTCTAAATTTTCATACTCGGTAGGAATATCCTTTTTCTTTCTATAAAAATCTCGGCAGAGATTACCTGCAATGGTATACAAGTAATTTTTTGTCTTCCCTCTGTCATGGTAATCAGACAACTTTGCAAAAAAATGCAGAAATGTTTCCTGCGCTAAATCCTCCGCATAATTTCTGTCAAAACAGTGATAATGGCAGTAATTCAATATCTCTCCGTAATATTTGCAGACAAACGCATCGAAGGACGCTTCGTCACCCTGCTTCATCCTCTGGATTATAAGAAAATCAGCATTCACAAAATCCTCCTTTCCCATTCGTAATGTTCCAAACGTTTTTCCCATCCTATTATGTATAACGAGTTAAGCGGGGTAAAAGTCAGCATTATTCAATAATTATTTAGCAAAAAGAAAGCCAGACCGTTCAAATAAATTTAAACAGCCTGACTTTCTACTTCCATAAATTCTCAATCATTATAATTTTTGCATCATTACGCGCAGCAGCATAATATGGTATTCTTCATCCCCGATAATCCTTGACAACACAGCATTCACACAGTCGTCTTTTATCATCTTAATATGCGCCTCATATTGGGCGATAGCGGCTTTTTCCGCCTCGATATCCGCCATCAGCATGCTTTTAAGATTCTCCGGGATTTTCAAATATTCCGGCGTCCACATTTTGGCTCCGCCGTTGCGGTATTTCGCCACAAAGTTAATATTTCCCCCCAGCAAGACAATGAGTTCTCCAAGTTTTTGTAAATGCATCATCTCCGCCATGGCAATTCCCAAGAGCGTTTTTGCCACAGAACAGCTCTCACACGACAAGCGGTTCTCATTATTGATGTACTGGGTAATTGCAGACATTTCCGAGACTGCACCGCAATAATCAATACTCAGCAAATTGGCATAAGCTTGATTCCTCTCCCTCACCTGGATCGGAGGATAGGGCAAATCCAACATAATCGGACTAATCCCCATAAAACTACAATCATTCGTCAGCGTATTTCCCTTACTTTCCATCCCCAAAACTCCTATCTGTCATTTTATAGGATGATAGTATCAAAGACACTATCATCTCTATAAGATAATATATTGGAGTTTTTAAATCTTGTGCATTATTATGCGATAAACAGTACGCCCAACGTCCCAGGCCCGCAATGGCTGGAGACAACGCCTCCTGCCCGGGTCTCCAAAATCTCCGCAAAGACATGCAGACTTTGCAGATAATCCTCAACTTCCCTTACCAAGGCTTCGTCGCTGATGGAGTGTGTGATGAACACGCGTGCCGGCCGTGCCGCTTTCAACTGTTCTTCCATATCTTGAACATACGCTTTGACTACTTTGGCAATGTTACCTCGATACTTCTTTGCTACCTCCATCTTACCATCCACTACCACAATCTTAGGATGGAGCTTTAACAACCCACCAGCCAAAGCGGCCACGCCGCTGCATCTGCCACCACGGTGTAAGAACGTAAGCGTGTCCACCACAAAACTGCTGCGAACCAGTGGACGCAACTCTTCCAGTTTCTTTAAAATCTCTGCCATGCTCATGCCCTCTTTCGCCATACAAGCTGCTTCAACAACGAGCAACCCGATTCCGGTAGACAAATTCTTTGAGTCAAAGGCAACGGCACGGTCCGCAGCGTTCAACTCTTCAATTGCAAGGCGCATAATATTCAGGGATGAAGACATTGTTTCCGAGATGGAAAAACACAACACCTCATTGCCACCTTCGAGCAGCTTGCCGATTTTCTCCACAGCATCCTCTATGGATGGCGCCGCCGTTTTGGGCGTACTCTTATTCTCATCGGACCAACGAAAGATTTGTTCGGGTGTGACCTCCACGCCATCTCTGTAATCCCCCTCTCCCATCAGCACATGCAGTGGGAGAATCTCAATGTCGTATCTCTCTTTTAATTCCTGTGACAAATCACAGGTACTATCTGACAAAATTTTTACCATGTTATTTTCCTTTTCCTTTTAAATTTAATATTGTAACAACATTACTATAACTGTTATGCGCCTTTTTTTCAAGAAATAGTCCTATTTCACCAAAAAGAAACCCCCAGGCAACCGCTATCTGCCTGGGAGCTCTATTTAAAAAGGGAGTTCCACCTCATCACATACGTGAGGCTTCCAATATAAAATTACTATCTCAATTTCCTGATGAGCCACAACCATTCGGCCACACCGGAAAAATTATTGATTCTATTTGCGATTCGCTGCTTGCCTTTTCTGGAGACTTCAGATTCCCTGTCACTCTCTGCTTCCTGTTTGCCATCATTTTCCGGCTTACCAAAAGCATCTCCCGTTTCCTGTAAACTGCCACTATCCGGTTTTCCTTGGCTATTTCCTGCCTCCGGCTTATCTCCGTCTTCCGCTCCGCCCGGGGTATCACCACCTTCCGGCTTGCCTGAGATGTCTCCTGCTTCCGGCTTATCACTGTCTTCCGGTTCTCTCGGAATGTCTTCTGTAACCGGCTTATCATCTTCTTCCGGCATGCCCGGGGTATCTCCCGCCTCCGGCTTGCCTGAGACTCCCGGCTTACCCGGTGAACTGCCCGGCGTAACCAAACTGCCGTCCGCCGGCTGATCCATGCTATTTCCTGGCTGCGGTTTATCGCCATTTCCCGCCTGCCCCGCGCCATTGTCCGTCTCTAAAGGTTCATCGTCCCCGGACTGTATGGGCGTCCCCGTCGCTGACGGTATAGATTCCCCATTCTGTGCCGGTTGATTCAAGCTCGCTGAATCGGCCTTATCCGTTTGTTGGTTCTTTGTATTCCCTTCAATATCCTCATTGTCTCCTTGGGAAGCCCCATTATCATCCCCAGGCTCCTCCTTAGATGATTCATTCTTATTCCCTTCCGAATTGGTCTTCTGACTGTCAGATTTGTTATCCGTCTTATTCTCCGATGCAGAATCTCCCGGCTTCTGGCCGGTTCCCTTCTGCACGGAAGGTTCCGCTTTCTGGGACTTATCCTCACTTTGAGACCCAGTTTCCCATTCTTTCTTTGAAGCTTCCGATAATTTCAGCTCCACCGAAGTATAATCATGACAGTACCGAATTAATTCCATAACCGACATTTGCTGTACCTGTTTCTCGTCCAAGCCGCAACTCTTTGTCAGCTCAGCCTCCAGCAGTTTGCGCCCTTCCCGCTCAGAACTGCTTGGCGCCTCCTGAAAAGCGGTCGTTACGCCGGAGACCTTCAGCTCCGTCAGCTTCCGGTCGATCCCTTCTCCAAGCGTACGCTCCAAGTTCTCACAGATACATTTGTCTTTTGCAGCAAGCGTTACCAGTATTCCTCCATTCTCACGGAGATACGATTTCTCCACTACATCCTGGATGAGCACGTCCAACAGCTCCTGCACTGTCCCTCTCTTTTTCCATTTCAACTCTTTTACAACATCTTTTCCATCCTGATTTAATCCCTTTAGCCGTTTCACCTGATGCGCCTCGTTCACCTCAACCTGAATGCTGGGGTTGATATCGAGAACCATGTAAACTGTCTTCTCTTTCTGTCCCAACACCCCCAAGATGCATAGGCAGAGAACTGCCAAACTTGCACACAGAGACAGCGCATATCTCGGAAATCTTCCTGTATAAATTTTTCCGTTCCCGGAAGGCTCCTCAGAATCTGCCTGCGCCCATGTAACTTCCTGCTGCTGGCACTCCTCATATACTGCTTCAAATAAATCTGGTGACAGTTCCGAAAATCCATCCTCTATTCTCTTTTTCAATTCTCTCTTTTTCATAGCTTTTCACCAAATTCTTTCTGCAATTTCCGCATTCCCCTGTGATAACGCGCCATCACCGTTCCCAGGGGCATATCCAGCAGTTTCGCGATTTCCCTGTGCTTGAGACCGCCTATATCATGCATGATAATCAAATTCCTGTCTTCTTCGGAGAGCTGCTCGAACATTTTCTCTAAAACGATCCTGTTCTCCACATGGGTCATATCATCGAATCCAATGCCATTCTCCATGTCCTCAAAATTATCCTCTGTCCCCTTATCCCTGCGGCATTTCATCAGAAAAAGATTCTTAGCAATCTTCATCATCCACGCCATGGGATTTCCCTGCTCACGGTACAGATGGCAATTCTTATAAACCTGGACATATGTATCTTGTAATAAGTCCTGTGCATCTTCTCTATTCAGGGTATATGAAAGAAGAAACGCATAGAGAGGTTTATGTGTAACATCGTATAATTCCCTAAATGCATCTTGCTCACCCTGTTGAATACGCCTGAATATACTTGCATCAATCTGAACTTTTCGTTTTGGAGTTCCGTCCTGCATTGGGCTACCCCTTTCAGCTCTCATTTCTCACAAGAGAATGAGCACAAAATCTGCCGTAACTTATCCTATCCGTCTCCCATAAAAAGCACCTCCTTGTTTTATCTGATACTTAGACAATGCAAAAGAAATGCTTTTTCTTGCACGGAATTTAAAAAAATTTTATATTTTTGATTATACTTGCTGTCTGGCCTCCTGTCAATTTTTATCAGATAAAATCATGCAGGCAGATGGTTCGTCAAAACTCATCTGCCTGCGCATGATTATTTCTTATCCGACAGCATCATCTGCAAATCGTCTATCTGTTCCTTAATCGTTTTACCAATATCTGTGTCCCTGACCCGGATTCTCTTCTCTTCCGTCTCAAAAATATCTGTGCTGGATTCAATATCTTTGTTCTCTTCCAGCACCTTTTTAATACTTTCAAATGGCTTATGCGCATTCAGCCGCATACCGTGGGAATTGTAAATCAGCGTATAGCCGGCAATCCCTGTCTCCTTATGGTAAGCCTTGCAGAACCCTCCGTCAATGATAATCAATTTGCCGTTGGCGCGCACTGGGACCTCGCCCTTGCTGACCTTCACCGGCGTGTGCCCATTGATAATATGGGACATATCGGAAAACAGGCCAAATTCCCGTAAAATCATATTGCAGATATATTCCTTGCTGTAATAGTCATAATACGGATTTCTCTTCTCCACAGTTATTTCTTTATCATCCAGATACATCCGCTCAAACGTCTTAATCTTCCTGCCTGAGAGCGGCGAGTTCTGCCCTGCCCACAGATAAAAAATAAAATCTCTCTCCGATTCTGCTGCCTCAAACGAACATACTCTGCGCACTGCTTCATCTGCGTAATCAAGATATTCTTTGCCCTTATATACCTTATCTCCCAGCCGGATTCCCTCAAAATTACCTTCCGCATCGAGAGGAATGCAGCCATGATATAGAAGGTTGCCGTTGAATTGCCGATACATGCCGCCTTTGTCACAGAGGAACTGCACATGCCGGTGCAGCTTTTCGCTGTTTAAAAATGACTGGCAAAGGTCGGAAAGCACCTCTTCTTCCTCCTGTGTCAACTTATAGGGCTGCTGTCTGTCCACCGTGGGAAAATCCCGCCTATTCAGCGGATATTCCCTGCCCTCAATCATGACTGTCCCTCTGTCATAATTTATTTTCTCAAGCATTTTCCTGTCATCCATCTGATACTCCGGGTGCCTGCCTATCACCTGGCCTTCCAACTTAAACAAAATCACCGAAATCGCCTGCTGCGCCGCCTCCATTACATCCTCATCGTGATAATGATGCCCGGCAAAAACAACAAGCGTCCTGAGACTGATGCCATACCCACTCTCTAACACCTGAATATTATGGTAGCGTATGTTGTTCCTGACTACCGTTGCCACACAGGATGGTATTCCTGCGGCGGCGCCCATCCACAACACGTCGTGGTTTCCCCATTGAATATCCAGAGAATGGTACCGCATGAGCAAATCCATAATTTTTTCAGGGTGTGCGCCGCGGTCATAAATGTCTCCCACAATGTGCAGATGGTCTACAGCCAGACGTTTAATCAGCTCCGCCAGTGCAATAATGAATTCCTCGGCTGCCCGGATATGGATAATCGTATCAATAATCTGTTTATGGTATTCAATCTGGTTATTGTCCTCATCTACCTGCATATGCAGCAATTCATCAATAATATAGGAAAATTCTTCTGGCATTGCCTTGCGGACTTTCGAGCGGGTATACTTCGATGAGACATCCTTCGCCACCGCAATCAAGTATTGCAGATTAACGCGGTACCAATCTTCCACTAGATTTCCCTGCTCTTTCAAGGCGTTCAGCTTTTCCGTGGGATAATAGATTAAAGTACAGAGCTCACACCGTTCCTGTGGGCTGAGCCGCTCGGCAAAAATACGTTCCACCTTCTCTTTGATGACGCCCGAACAATTATTGATGATATGGCAGAACGCCTCATATTCCCCATGAAGGTCGCTCATAAAATGTTCCGTACCCTTGGGAAGATTTAAGATAGCGTTCAGATTGATAATCTCCCGGCAGGCTGCCTGCCTGGTAGGGTATTCCTTTGCCAAAAGATGCAAATATTTCTCTTTTTCCCTCTCCATATGTTCCTCCATTCTCTACTCTTTCCCTTATTATTTGATTGTAAACCTTGCTTATGATTGCCGCGCACGTAGCTATCTGCTAATATTTCAGCTTTTCTATTACAACCTGTTCTAAAAGAGCGTCCACACACTTCCTAGAGGGCGGCTTCGTGCCAACTGTGGTAACTGCTCCTGCCGATACCGCCATACACATTTTCACGGTATCTTCCTGTGAGAGTCCTTCGCTCCAGGAATACGAAAGCGCCGCCACCATAGCGTCTCCTGCGCCAACGGTAGAATGTGCCTTTACCTTCAGTCCCGGACATTTCACTTTATAATCCTTCCATAAGAACATGGCTCCGCTCTTTCCCATGGACACAGCTACCGTATCTATGCCTTTTTCCATCAGTTTTTCCGCCACGCTTAAAAGCTCCTGTTCCGATGTAATATAATCCATGCTGGCATACTGCTCCAACTCCACTTTATTAGGCTTAATCATATCCGGTACGGCATCCAGGGCATTGGTGAACAGTTCTCCGTCTGCATCCAACAGAACCTTTGCTCCTTTGCCATGCACCAGTTTAATAAGTTCACGGTAAATATCTTTCTTCACGCCCTTGGGAACGCTGCCAGCCAGCACAAACAGTGTATCATCATTTGCATAGCTCTCAAGCTTCTCAAACAATGCCTGTACGTCTTTTTCGTCCACAACCGGGCCTGGTTCATTTAATTCTGTCAGCTCACCTGTCTTTTCAAAAACTTTCGTGTTTGTCCTCGTCTCGCCGGACACCTCGATAAAATCATTTTCAATCTGCCATTCATCCATCACACTGCGAATCATCTTTCCGGTACTGCCCGCAATAAACCCAACTGCTATGCTCTGTCCCCCGAGTTCATGGATAGCCTTAGACACGTTAATTCCCTTTCCTCCGGCATCTATCTCCACATGGCTGATTCTGTTCAGCCCGCCCCGCTCTAAGCGATCAATCTCCACAGTCTTATCAATGGCAGGATTCATGGTTACCGTAACAATCATCATGCGCCTCCTCCTTTTAACATCTCATAAACCGTCTCTTTACTTCCCGTCAATCCCATAGCAAACATAGTAAATACAAGGATGTTAGAGCCAAATATAACCGGGGCAACGGCAACAATGGAAACACATGCCAGTCAAGAAATCGTAAAATGGATTTGACTCCAACGGTTAGTGTCAAATCCACTTTTTCTTTCATAATCCTTAATATTATTATTTCTGGTTCGCCGGCTCGATATTGATGCTCTTGCCTTTAATCTTAGAATGCGACATGGCGCGTAGCACTTCTTTGCCATACTCGCATGGCACTTCGACAAACGTAAATTTATCGAACATATCAATCGAGCCCACCAAATCGCCGGATATGCCGCTCTCCCCGGCGATAGCGCCCAGGATGTCTCCCGGCTTCACATGCTGCTTCTTGCCAATATTGATAAACAGACGCACCATTCCGTCCTCTGCCCCAGTATCACCAAACTCAAAGTTCTCCATGGCTGCCTTCTCATTTTCTTCTTTGCCTCGCAAAGTAATCTTTAAGAAAGCCGCTGCGATATCCATAGCAGTATAGTCAGATTCGTTAATCTCCTGCTCAATCATATTGACCATTGACCGCAAATCTTCTTCCTCGATCACTGCCTCCACCTGTTCCATAATTTTCTCCAGCCTTACCTGCTCCACATCCTGCATACTGGGAACCTTCTGAGCGAGAATCTTTGTTTTGCAGTAACGTTGGATATCCTTTAACTTGTAGACCTCTTTGCCTTTTACAAATGTAAAGGAACGCCCGGTCCTGCCGGCACGCCCGGTCCTGCCAATACGGTGCACATAATATTCGTCATCCTGGGGCAAGTCATAATTAAATACTGCTTCCACATCGTCCACGTCAATTCCGCGGGCCGCCACATCTGTAGCCACCAAAATCTCTGTCTTGCCATTGCGGAATCTGCTCATGACGCGGTCACGCTGCGACTGTTTCATATCTCCGTGCAGCCCTTCCGCAAAATACCCGCGACCCTGCAAAGCGCTGGTAAGCTCATCCACCATCCGTTTCGTATTACAAAAGACCAATGACAGCTTAGGGGCATATACATCCAGCAAACGGCTTAATACTTCCACCTTATCCTTGCGCTTAACATCATAATAATACTGCTCGATGTTGGGCACGGTCAGTTCCTTTTTCGTCACTTTGATTGTAACGGCATTGTTCTGATATTTCTTGGTAATCTCTAATATCGGTTTCGGCATCGTTGCGGAAAACAACATTGTCTGCCGCTCCTCGGGAATGTACTCTAAAACAGTCTCTATATCCTCACGAAATCCCATGTTGAGCATCTCATCCGCTTCATCCAGGACAATCGTATTAACCTCGTCACACTTAATCGTCCTTCTGCGCAGATGGTCCATCACACGCCCCGGCGTTCCGATGATTATCTGTGCTCCCCCTTTGAGGGAACGAATCTGCTTGGTAATATCTTGTCCTCCATATACCGGAAGCACCTTCACACCGGACATGTATTTTGCCAGCGTACGGACCTCCTCCGCCACCTGGATGGCGAGCTCCCTCGTGGGACAGAGTACAATCGACTGTGTGCGCTTATTATGTGAATCCACTTTCATTAAAAGTGGAATGCCAAATGCCGCTGTCTTTCCTGTTCCTGTCTGTGCCTGTCCAATTAAATCTACACCTTCTAACCCAATGGGAATTGCCTTGCTCTGGATGGGAGTCGCTTCCTCAAACCCCATCTCGCGAATGCCGCGCAAAATTTTGGGATTCAAATCTAGTTCATCAAATCTTACTGTTTCCATTCTATATCCTTTCATTACTTCATTTTAAGCCATTCGCTAATCATAACAGAGAAATCTTGAAAAGTCAATCGTTTTTACCGCCGCCATACAGCAGAGCGCTCCGTGAACATCGGCTCGCGGAGTTTTTTATTTGATGTTGACTTTTCTTTCCAAATATTGTAGTATCTATTTATAAATTACATAGTTTTTAATACTACATTAAATATTTTTCAATACTTCGCGTATACTAAGATTGGTATGTAACCAACTGGAAGGAGATGTTTGATATGAAATTTAAATTAAAAGACCCGGGAAGCTCCATCACACACTTTATCGGCATGTTGATGGCATTGTTTGCCGCAACACCACTTTTAATCCGTGCTTCCTTAAACCCTGACCATGTCCATGTAATATCACTTGCCATCTTTATCCTTAGCATGATTCTCCTGTATGGTGCAAGCGCCACTTACCATGCGCTTGATTTGTCGGAAAAGACCAATCGCATCCTGCGTAAATTGGACCATATGATGATATTCGTACTGATTGCCGGAACTTACACGCCGGTGTGCCTCATCGTTTTGAATGGCAGCGTCGGCTATAGGCTACTGGCGCTTGTATGGGGAATAGCGCTCGCCGGAATATTAGTTAAGGCTTTTTGGATTACCTGCCCTAAATGGTTTTCTTCTATATTATATATCGCCATGGGCTGGGTATGCGTGCTCGCTTTTACACAGATTATCAATTCCCTGTCACCGCAGGCCTTCCATTGGCTTCTGGCCGGAGGGATTATCTATACGATTGGCGGCATTATTTACGCTTTAAAACTGCCAATTTTTAATACTAAACATAAAAATTTTGGCTCACATGAAATATTCCATCTGTTCGTAATGGGCGGCAGCGTATGCCATTTCATTATGATGTACTGTTTTGTGGCAAATATGCCGTTGTTGTAAAATTTAACCTTATTCTGCCGTAAAATCGCAGCATAAATGAAGGGGCTTAAGCGGTATCAAAACCGCCAGCCCCTCATTTTTATCTTCATTACTTCACAGTGATAGTAACCTTCGCCTTCTTGCCATTAAAAGTTTTGACTGTAATGACTGATTTACCCTTCTTTAGCGCCTTAACTTTGCCCTTGGAAGATACGGACGCGATCTTTTTCTTACTTGAAGTGTAGGTAATCTTATTGCTCGCCGTATTCTTGGGCAACTTTACTTTTATCTGGAATGTTTTGCCTTTCTTCAATGTCTTCTTTTTGGCATTGAGGCTTATTTTCTTAGGCGCAGCTTTCACGGTAATGGTACATTTCGCTGTCTTACCGTCAGCTTTCGCGGTAATGACTGCCTTGCCTTTCTTCTTTGCCGTTACTTTGCCTGACTTGGAAACTGCAACTGTTTTCGGCTTATCCGATTTCCATGTTACCTTGCGGTTAGCTGCGTTCCCTGGTTTAACCGTTGCTTTAAGGCTAAATGTCTCTTTCACGCCCAATGTCAGGCTCTTCTTATTTAAAGTCACTTTGCTCACCTTGATAGGCTTGATCGGTTTAACAGGACTTTTTACAGTTACCTTACAGATCGTCTTACAACCGTTAGAAGTTGTCACTGTAATATTTGCTGTTCCCGCTGCCCTAGCTGTAACCTTTCCATTCTGATCGACAGAAGCAATAGCTGTCTTATCAGAACTCCAAACAAGGCTCTCATTCATTGCGCTTTGGCTGCCCTCCACCGTTGCTTTTAAGGTTTCACTCTGTCCAACCGTCAGGCTGAGCGTTGGTTTATTCAGCTTTGCTTTCCACATATAGACTGCCGGCACTCCCTCTAAGGTCGGCGTTATCACCATCTCACCATTTTCATCGAAAAAGATTTCATCAATACAAGTCTCACGGTGCACGCCAAACGCTTCCGTAAAGATATCCAGCGGCGTGTAGAATCTGTGGTACGCCATGAAATACCGTTGTTTGCCATCGCCATCCTGCACATTCAACACAGACTGATGCCCGGAGCCAAGAATTCCCAGGTTTTCATTCTTGTACAAGAGATTTTTCTTCTTTAAAGTTACGTTCACCTTTCCGTCGTCCTGGATGAGCTTATCGCTGACACCGTAATTCACATGGTAATTGGGGCTGTTAGCGTCATCGCAGGTCCATGTCCAGTGGTACGTTCCATCAACATTGGTCACAATCACGGATTCACGGAAATCAGTAAGACCATTGATCTGCTTGAGCGTGCCCTCTTTGATGCTTATCATATCATCATTTAGCTCTGCCATTGCTGCACTTCCATTGCCAAAGAGAATGTATGACCTTCCATCCACATCTGTAAAAATCGAGGGATCGATTGCCTGACCCATGTTTACGCCAGCCGCTTTGCACATATCGACTGTCATCAACGGCTCTCCCATATCCTGATACGGTCCTGCCGGGCTGTCTGCAACCGCCACACCGATAGCCGACTGTCCGCCGGATTTCTTGCCACAATAGTAGAAATAATACTTATCGTTTTTCTTTTCTATTGTAGGAGCCCATGCGCTGCCATCCACTGCCCAAGGAGAGGCCGCGATCTGCACGCCCTTATCGTTGAGCCCCGGATTATCATTTTTCAGCTCCATGATGATTCCTTCATCCTGCCAGTTTTCCATATCAACAGAGGAAAATGCATGGAACAATGTCCCGCTCCAACCCGGATATCCGTCTGTCGTCGGATAAATCCAGAATTTGCCGTCAAAGTAATCAATATCAGGGTCTGCATACTGCCCTAAGAGCGCCGGATTCCTTGCAATCTTAGGCTTCTTGATCGTATACGTCTGCGTTTTTCCGGCAAACGATGCTTTGAGCTCCACATCTTTTGTCAAATCAAGGCTGCCGCCAGCAAATACTTTGCCGTTTATTGTCACCTGGACATCTGGATCAAACACGGACAACGCTACCGGAACAGATGATAGATTAGTGCCCTTGCGCACATAGGAGACAATATTTTTGCCCTCCATGCTGGAAAAGACAGCCGTATGGTCGTCCGTACCCCTTAAATCCAGCGGGTTCTCCGGCACGCTGCCAACAGAAGCGCCCCGCACAAGCGAAACGGTCTCCATTGCCTCCGCATAGATTTCCGTCTCCGAAAGCACACGGTTATAAACCTTAAAATTATCGAACCTGCCTGTGAAATAACCGTCATCACCATAGAAAGATTTCCCCAGATATGCAAGCAAATCTGTGCCCAAGTCTGTGATATGGATAGCCGTATCCTGATTCTCATCCACCAATCTGCCATCTACATAAAGCTTCATGTTGGTTCCATCTATCGCAATCGTTACCTTCTGCCATTGCCCGGTAGAAGCCCCGGCGCCTTTCACTTCCTGTTCCGAAGTATAGCTTGTCGTTGTAATCGCATTGCGGACCTGGGTTCCGCGTACCCGCATAAAGTCATATAATTGATCGCTCTTACCGAAAGCAAACGTAAAGAAATTCCCGCTGCCTGCATCCGATCTCACATCCATGGAAATCGTCATTGTATCGCGTTTGTCAAAAAATCCCATGGGAATTTCCGCATATGTGTGGGCGGAGCCGTCCAGTTTCAGCACCTTGCTCTCACGCTCTGCATCATACACTACCTCGGCATTTCCCCACAGCTTGCCGTCATCTTTCGTATTATTTCCTGAAGCGGAATCGGTAATAGTACGTTTTCCTTCATCCCCCTCAAAATCATAAGTAAGAACCGGCTCCTGCGCGGAAGTCTCCTGTTCGGATTCCCTGTCGCCAAACGCTTCCTGGATCCGCGCGTCTTCCTCCGCCGTCAAGCGCACAACCGTACCATGGCGGAATTTGCCGTCCGGGAAGCTGGCTGATGAGGATAAAGTAAATTTGCCGCTTGCTAAATCATCCGTCAGAAAGGCTTTGTACCCGCTGTCATCCCCCATCGCACACCATTGTCCGTCCGGGAGCTGGTATACGGTAAGCCCTTCGCACCTGACAAATCCGGCATCGCTGCTTCCGCTTCTTGTTACCAACCGTTTCCAGGAACCGTTGGGCGTGCTCTGCGCTTCGCCGTTGCGGACATCAAGGACGTCTTCTGTGTCCAGAGTATCACTCACATCTACGACCGTATTCCAGTCGGAGGTAGAGAAACGATAAAATCTACCATCCTCCCCTTTTACAATCGTTGTATCAATAATATTAACTTCTTTTCCAGAAGCTGCATCCTCGCTGAGCCATACTTTTGGTTCCGTAAAAGTGACAAAATCTTTGGTACGACACACATAGACGCGCAACGCATTGTCATCCGTGCCCTCTTTAGACTTATCACGGGCAGACCAGTAAACTACATAATCCTGCTTGACCTCGTCATAAATTGCCTCCGGCGCCCAGACGCATCCCGCATTGTCAAACCCCGCATAGACCAGACGGGGGTCACTCCAATTTACCAAGTCTGTGGACTCCCAAATTACCAGGTTCTGGCTGGCGCTGAGCTGGTTCCATCCGCTTCCGCCTGTACCGCCGCCTTCTGCATGAAGGTCTGTGCCCAGAATCCAGTATTTACTGCCATCTACCGAACGGATGAGGTGCGGGTCACGCACGCCAAGATCACTTCCCTTGGCATTGTTTACTAAAACTGAGCGGGACGTGCCGTTGACCTTGTTGAGCTTCTTCCAGGTCATCCCATCTTCGCTGTAGCCATAGAAAATCTTCTCATAGCCGCCTTCTGTACCAAAATTAAGCCACAGATAGCCTCCCATGGTATTGTCTGCCGCTCTCATTTGCGGTTCCGCCTGCACCGCTCCCTGTGCCTGCCCGGCAGCCAATGAAACAGATGGAACGCCGGATATTGCCATGGCTCCGGCAAGCAGCCAGGCAAAACATTTTTGATGCCATTTTTTGTACATAAATACCCTCCTTTTCAAACAGAATATATGCAGATTATCCATAATTTTTCTCCACTGTACAGTTAGATGTCGGCATATATTCTTTCTTTTTCATAGTTTTACGTTACTATTTAGTATAAATTTACCATGTTTAGTAAATTTTATCAAGAGTTTTATTTCCGCGAGCAATGAGCCAAGCAGCCGCGCTTGCGCGGATATTTGGCGAATGCCGCGATGGGTCAAATACCCCGCCCCTTGGGGCGGAAAGAACAAGCTAGACCATGCCTCGTAGCTTGCTGCGGGGTATTTGACTTCTTTCCTGTCTTCCCCTCTCCTTACCTCTCATTAAAATTGAACAGCATGTCCTCCTTTTAGATTACTTCTTCCTTTTTCATCAATGCTTCTTTCTCCCTGCGCGTGAGCTGTTTAATCTGTGCCTCACGGCTCATGGCCTCCTGTTTCGTCTCGTGCTCCTCAAGATAAACAAGCTCCACCGGTATGCGTACCCGCGTATATTTGCCGCCCTTCCCAGCGTTATGTGCTTCTAAGCGTTTCTCGATATTGTTTGTCCATCCTGTGTACAGCGTTCCATCGCTGCAACGGAGCATATACGTTACATTGCGCTTCTCTGACATCTTATTTCCTCGTATCATCTGCTTCCGGCGAATATCTATGTAGAGAGACTGCAAGCAGTCTCTTATATGCAAAGCAGCACCGGATTGCAGGTATCTTTCCCATCTCAAATTGTAAATTTCGCCAGAATTTCTTATCCGCGAAATATAAAACTCCATGTCTCTGTATAAAAATATGTGCTGCGGTTTGTCTTTTCTATTTAGCAGCTATTCAGAACTCACGCCGTTCATAATAGCTACTAAACTATATATATGAAAAAAGTTCTGTTCCCGTGCCTGTTTATCCCTTTTCTTCCCATCATACCATTCTCGTTGCCAAAAGTAAATGAGCGGACAGTTTCGCACTGTCCGCTCTGGTTTCTGTTCACTTAACGCCATCTGAATTTTATTGAAGATAGCCCATAGGGTCTACCGGAACTCCGTCTTTTTGCAGTTCAAAGAAAAGATTCGAGCCCTCTACGGAGTAATATTTCGTCGGCTCATTGACATATCCTAAGATTTCCCCATTCTCCACATAATCTCCTGTATTTTTGGGAATTTCTTTTAACTGGCCGTAAATGGCGCTGAACCCATCGCCCATATCAACGGTTATCGTGGCGCCTGTCTCCGCCGTTGTATCCACACCTGTCACCTTACCGGCTGCCACCGCTTTTACCGGGGTATTGACTTCCGCCTTGATAATCACCGCCGGATTGTATTTATACTGGTCTAAGGTTGCAAAATATACAGTCTGGTCCATGCTGTAATTAAGAACCACATTTCCCTGTAACGGCCAATTCAGGTCTGTCTCCGCATCAAAGTGAAGAATCGGCTCTACAGGTGTCTGTACTTCGGCAATAACCTCCGGCTCATCCATAAAGTTATCGTCTTCCGGTGGAATAATGCCTGACACCGCTTCTGTTTCCTCTTTTTCCTTCTCTTCCTCTTTTTCCTTTTCCTTGGCTTTGGCCTCTTCTTTTTCTTTCTTCTTTTCCGCCTCTTCCTTCTTCTTTATTTCTGCTTCCTGTTTTCTGGCGGCATCCTCTAATTTCGCCTGCTGAATCTGTTTTTCCTGTTCCTTTGCCAGCTGCTCTTCCTGCTTCTTTTCTTGCTGGGTATAATAAATCCCGGTCATGCCAAATGCCGCAACTACCATAAACACAGCGGCAATCAGATAGGATTTCTTATTAAAAAATGCTGATACTCTTCTGTTTCTCATCCTGTCACCTTCCATTTCTGTTTGTTTTCTTTTTTAGTTTTTCCGAAAAAACAAGGTTTATACAGGATGAATCATAATTTTACTCTATATATTTTTCAATTGTTACATCTTGATAATAATAATTTAAAATTTCTTCATAACCGCTTCCCGCCTTTGCCATCTCATTGGCTCCATATTGGCTCAGCCCTACGCCATGCCCCATGCCTTTGGTAACAATGCGCATTTTCCCTTCCACCTCCTTAATGGAAAAGCATGCAGAATTCAAATCCAGGCATTCCCGAAACTCTTCCCCCGTCATACTCTGTGCACCCACAGCCACCTCCAGCGCATAATCCCCGGAATCCCGCTTCGTCACGGAAATACCCTGGGTAACTGATTCCTCCGTAAGCCCGGCCTCTTTGCATGCTTGATTCAACTTGTCTGCCAAATCCTTTTTCTCCATGTAAATAACTTTTAAAAAATCGTGGGATGGAATATCTATACTGCTGTCCACACTGCTAAGATAGGGCCGTTCTACTCCCAAGGCTTCCTTAGCATCCCTGGTTTTTCCCGCGCTCACCGCATGAAAAGCCGCCTGAATCGGTTTCTCTTTCCAGACCAGAATCTCCCCTTGCGTAGCGGCGAGCGCTTCATCCAGCACACGGTAATTCTGCTCAAATCCATTCTGTCCCCAAAGCGAGAGCATTTCTTCCCTTGACATGGACGCCGGCAGCTCTTCATCGTTTTCCAGCGCGCACACCAATGAAGTGCGGGCAATGACTGCCTGTGCTTTTATTGCCTCCGGCTGGCTGTCCAAGGCAATCTGCTCTGCCACGATTCCTGCAAGGTACTCCTCCTCATCTATCTCCTGCCCATCTTTTTTTTCTTGAGGCAGAAGGCGCTTTTCCATAATCTGCCCTGTCCCTTCAGCGCCAGTGCTTGTCTCATTGCCCTGAAAAAGCAAAGTAATAATATAAGGCGCCGCCAACACCAACACGCAGACCGCTAAAAATGTTTTTAATTTTTCCCTCAGAAAAACACCCCCTTTGGCATACTATATGATAGAAAGAAGACATGTATGTACATGAAAATTGATTTCCATGATGCAGATGTAAATACTTGAGTTTCCGCATTTTTATTTTATCAATTATTTTATTACCAAAAGGTCTTTTTGCCAAAGGCAACAGAGACATCTTGCACAAAAAGCGTTTGGAAAGCTAGCTTTCCATAACACTTTTATGTGCAAAGTGTTCACATCATAAAATGATGTGAACCTTTTGGTAATATAAAATTACAATTTGCGGAAACTCAAGGATGTAAATATACTTGCATTTTACTTAAAACCATGATATGATGCTTATATAGAACATTTGTTCTATATAATAAAGACGAGGATACCTACTGTTATGAATACAATACCAATAGACATGAATTTAACAGAAAAGCTGACAATTTTATCTGATGCGGCAAAGTATGACGTTGCCTGCACGTCCAGCGGCGTGGACCGCAAGGGCAAGGGCAAAGGCATTGGCAATTCCATTGCGCCCGGTGTCTGCCATACGTTTTCCGCCGATGGAAGATGTATTTCACTACTGAAAATCCTCTTCACGAACGAATGCATTTTTAACTGCGCCTATTGTTTGAATAACCGGGATTCCGATGTCAGACGCGCCTCCTTCACACCGGATGAAATCTGCACGATCACTTTGGAGTTCTACCGACGCAATTATATTGAAGGGCTCTTCCTTAGTTCCGGCATTATGGTCAGTCCCAATTACACAATGGAGTTAATCTACCAGACGCTTCTCCGTCTGCGCACCGTCCACCATTTTAACGGCTATATCCATGTCAAGGCCATCCCCGGCGCCGACCCGGAACTGGTGGAACGCACCGGCTTCCTGGCCGACCGTATGAGCATCAACCTGGAACTGCCCACCGCGGACAGCCTGCACAAGCTTGCGCCCTGCAAGTCGCGCAACACCATTTTAAAACCAATGCGCCAGATTCAAAACCGCATCACGGACAATAAGCAGGAACTTACTGTATATCGCAAGGCGCCCCGCTTTGTGCCCGCCGGACAGTCCACACAGATGATTATCGGCGCTACGCCGGAGAATGATTTTCAGGTTATGAGCGTAGCCGAGGGGCTTTATGAGAAATTTTCCCTAAAAAGAGTATTTTACTCTGCCTTTGTGAATGTAAACGGCAACTCCATGCTTCCGGCCTTGCCCGGCGGTCCGCCGCTTCTGCGGGAGCACCGTCTTTACCAGGCGGACTGGCTGTTGCGCTATTACCATTTTAAAGTTTCAGAGCTATTATCAGAAGAACGGCCTGATTTCAACATTTTTCTTGACCCCAAATGCGACTGGGCGCTGCGGCATCTGGAATATTTTCCGGTGGAAATTAACCATGCCAGTTACCAAACGCTGCTACGCGTCCCCGGCATCGGCTACAAATCTGCGGAACGTATTGTCAAGGCCCGCAAAAAGACGCGCCTATCCTTTGACGACTTAAAAAAAATTGGCGTTGTGCTCAAACGCGCTCTTTATTTTATTACCTGTTCTGGGAAAATGATGTACAACACGAAATTAGAGGAGAACTATATCTGCGAGAACCTTATGCGGGATAAAACACAGATTCCCAAAGACATTCGGGAAGGCGGATATCAACAGATTAGTTTCTTTGACCGGGAGCTACAAGCAGATTTTCAGCTGACGGATGCAGAAATATTAACATGATTTGATCTGAGGTCTCCTTGAGTAACCACGGAAGTATTTGATCTGAGGAGGTATATTACCAATGTATATTTTTCTCTGCGAAGACAGTATTGACGGCATCTTCACCGGCGTTTACGACGCCTGGGCCAGCCGCTACGGCCACGACAATGTCGCACTCACCACACACGCACCGGACAATTATTCTCTGTTCGATGAATACATTTCCGTGCCCTGCGATCTCGACAAGAGCGCAAAGGTGGCACGCACGCTGCACAGCCGCATGGGAGACGAGACATACCAGGAAATCTGCCAGGCTGCCTCGGCATTAGAACCAAACCACAAAAGAAAACTTATCAATAAAGCGGACGCGATTTATAAAACGATTGTCCTTGCCCTGTCGCTGCCGGATGCCAGCAAGGCGCTCAATTATCTGGGGAACCCCTATGTCAACCGCACATTTCACCTTTCCGTCTGCACCGGTAACGAGGCTCACCACCTTCTGGGTTTCCTGCGTTTTCAGGAATTAGAGAACGGCATTCTCTTCGCACAGATTCATCCCAAAAATGATGTGCTGCCTTTCCTCGGAGAACATTTTTCTGACCGTTTGCCGGAAGAAAATTTCATGATTCACGATGCGACACGCAATCTCGCAGTACTGCACCCACAAGGAAAAGGATTTTTCATTACGGACACCAAAGGGATAGACTATGAAATTCTACAGCATTTGTCCCCGCAAGAAATGGAATACCGCAGGCTCTGGCGTACGTTTTTTGACAATATTGCCATAGAAGCGAGAAAAAATCCCGCCCTGCAAAACCAAAACTTGCCCAAGCGCTTTCGCAAAGATATTGTAGAATTTAACAGCATAGACATTTGAGCTTGACTATTCGGTGTGAGTCATTCCCAAAAGGTTACTCAGCCGAGCAAATTGCTCCAACGTAAGGGTTTCTCCCCGCACATTAGGCGGCAGGCCCATTTCTTCCAACGCCTGCACAATTTCCTCTTTGCTATAAAATATATCCGGTGCATTATTCAAGCCATTCACCAAAGTCTTCCTGCGCTGGTTAAAAGAAGCGCGTATAAGAGCGAACATCTGTCTTTCCTGCACCACTTGTACCGGAGGCTGCTTATGTTTCGTCAATCGGATAACGGCGCTCCCCACTTTGGGGCGAGGCATAAAGCAATTAGGCGGCACATGGGCTACAATTTCAGGTTTGGCATAATATTGAACCGCCAGAGACAATGCCCCATAATCTTTCGTGCCCGGACCTACCTGCATACGGTCGGCTACTTCCTTTTGCACCATAATGGTAATGCTCTCAATGGGCACATGGCTCTCAAACAATCCCATGATAATCGGCGTCGTAATATAATAGGGCAGATTTGCCACTACCTTGATGGACTTTCCCTGGTTTTTCTCCTGCACCAACCGATTGATATCCATTTTCAATATGTCCTGCTGAATGATTTGCACGTTTCCATATATGCTGAGCGTATCTTGCAAAATAGGAATTAGATTTTTGTCAATTTCTACTGCGGCAACCTCTCTGGCATGTTCGCAAAGATATTGTGTCATAGTCCCGATGCCCGGACCTATTTCCAGCACAAAATCTTCTTCCCTGACACCCGCCGCACTGATTATCTTCTCCAATACATGGGTATCAATCAAGAAATTCTGTCCAAACTTTTTCTGAAAATTAAATTTATATTTCTGCAATACCGCGATTGTATTCTGCGGGTTTCCTAACGTCGCCATGGGTACCTCCTCGTAGAAAAAGCCTCAACGCATTTTGACGCGTCGCCTCCCTTACCTCTTCCTCTGTAATTCCCCGCAGGGAGGCGATCTCCTTTGCCACATAAGGAAGGTTCAAGGAGGAGTTGCGCTTTCCGCGGTTCGGCTCTGGGGAGAGATAAGGACAGTCTGTCTCCAGCAAAATACGGTCCAAGGGAATGCATGCTGCCGTTTCTTTCAGTTTCTTAGCATTCTTAAAAGTCACCACACCGCCGATGCCAATATAATACCCCATCTTGACATACTCCTGGGCAAGCTCCGGGGAATATGAAAAGCAGTGGATCACTCCCGGAATCTGCTCTGCATGAATTCCCTTCATCAATTTCAGCGTATCTTCCGCTGCATCCCTGGAATGGATAATCACTGGCAGGGAAAGTTCCCGCGCCAGCTCCATTTGCCGGCAAAACCAATACCGCTGCCGGCTCTGTGTCTCTTCGTCTTTGTCCCAATAGTAGTCCAGCCCAATTTCCCCGATTGCCACTACTTTGGGTAAAGCAGCAGAACTTCTCAGCCATTCATATACTTCCTCGTTAAGGTCTGCAATGTCGCTCGGATGGATGCCCAATGCACCATAGATAAATGCATACTTTTCCATCATTTCCAATGTACGCTTACACGAAGCAAAGTCTGAGCCGACATTGATAATCGTACCAATGCCATTTGCCTTCATAGAGGAAAGCAGTTCTTCCCTGTCAGGGTCAAACTGCTTATCATCATAGTGGGCGTGACTCTCAAAGATCATGCCCTCCGGGCATACGAGCTTATCATCTGAATATGCCAGCTTTTTATCCGAAATATCATTCTGTAAATTCTTTAACATATTTCCGCTCCCGCAGGCATTTTCTTTTCCGGCACCATCAACGCAAGCTCTCCATTCTCATCCTCGGCGCACAGAAGCATGCCCTCCGACAATACGCCTGCCAGCTTTGCCGGTTTCAAATTTACCAGAACCATAACTTTTTTGCCTACCATATCCTCCGGCGCATAATATTTACGAATACCGGAAACAATCTGTTTCACCTGGCTGCCAATGCGTACCTGGGAACAGAGCAGCTTCTTGGACTTAGAAACTGCCTCACAGGCAATAATCTCTCCTACCTGGAACTGCATTTTCATAAATTCATCATAAGAAATCTCTTCTTTGGGTTCTATGTCAATCCCAGGCTCATCCTCCTGCGCCGGCATTTCGCCCATCGCCCGCTGTTCCTCCTCAAACTCTGCGCACTGCGCATTGCGGATCTCTTCTACTTTCTCCATAATCTCCTTAACATCGAGGCGTGCAAAGAGGATTTCCGGCTGATCCGTCACCTTGTTCCCGCTCTCATAAAGACCAAACTGATTCAGACACTCAAAATCACGGATTTCCGTGTTGAGCTGAGAGAAAATCTTTTCTGCTGTCTCCGGCAGGAAACTGTGAAGCAAAGACGCTGCAATGGTAATCGCTTCCGTCAAATTGTAAAGCACTTCGCCAAGACGGTCTTTCTTAGCCTCATCCTTAGCCAATACCCACGGTTCCGTCTCATCAATATATTTATTACTGCGCCGCAGCACCATAAAAACCTCAGAAATGGCGTCCGCCACGCGCAAATTATCCATCTTCTCCTTCACTTTGTCTCTTGCCGCTGTCGCTACAGCTTTCAAATCCTCATCGACCGCTTCTTCTACGCCGGTTTTGGTAACTACTCCGCCGAAATATTTATTGCACATGGAAATCGTGCGGTTTACAAGGTTCCCCAGTATGTTGGCAAGGTCTGAGTTTAACCGCTCAACCACTAACTCCCAGGTAATTATGCCGTCATTATCAAAAGGCATCTCATGGAGCACAAAATAACGCGTTGCATCCACGCCGAACAAATCTACCATATCATCCGCATAGATCACATTTCCTTTAGACTTGCTCATCTTCTCGCCCCCCTGCAACAGCCAGGGATGTCCAAATACCTGTTTTGGCAGGGGCAAATCAAGCGCCATCAAAAAGATTGGCCAATAAATCGTATGGAAACGAATAATATCTTTGCCAATCAGATGCAAATCTGCCGGCCAATTCTTATTGAACAGCTCCGAGGAATTGCCCTCTGCATCATAGCCAATCTTTGTAATGTAGTTCGTGAGGGCATCCAGCCACACATATATGACATGTTTGGGATCAAAACCTACCGGCACTCCCCAATCAAAAGATGTACGAGACACACATAAATCCTGTAGCCCCGGCAACAGGAAATTATTCATCATTTCATTTTTGCGCATTACCGGCTGTATAAATTCGGGATGGCTGTTGATATGCTCAATCAGCCTGTCCGCATATTTGCTCATCTTAAAGAAATATGCCTCCTCCTTCGCCGGCTTCACCTCGCGCCCGCAATCCGGACATTTACCGTCCACAAGCTGGGATTCCGTCCAGAAAGACTCGCAAGGCGTACAATACATTCCCTCATAAGCGCCCTTGTAGATATCACCCTGCTCATACAGTTTCTTAAAAATCTTTGCCACCTGTTCTTCATGGTCTTTATCTGTGGTGCGGACAAAACTGTCATAAGATGAGTTCATCCTGTCCCAGATGCGCTTCACTTCCCCTGCCACCTGGTCTACAAATTCCTGGGGTTTTACTCCTAACTTCTCCGCCTTCTCCTGAATCTTCTGCCCATGTTCGTCTGTCCCAGTCTGAAAATAGACGTCGTAACCTTCCTGCCGTTTAAACCGGGCAATGCTGTCAGCCAACACAATCTCATAAGTATTGCCAATATGAGGCTTACCAGACGTATAGGTAATGGCCGTCGTAATATAATATTTCTCTTTATTGCATTTTGTACACATACGTGAACCTCCTAGAATATATAGAATGAAACGGATATGCCGTACAAATATATTAGCTAGTACAACAGACGGTAAATTTTTCTACGTTGTACCAGTTAATATATTCGTACGGCACCTCCATCTCTCGTAATCCTCTTACAGATTGATAAAGCGGTCTGCTTCGTCCGTCAGAGTCCCGGCAACCTCCCTATTATCATCCATTGCCTCTGCAATCTCGCTGATATCTTTCACCAGATTTGATGTATTCATAGCTACATTCGTAGCTCCTCTCGCGCTTTCACCTACCGCTGTATTAATGCCGTTAATTGAATCCGTAATATTCCCCATCAACTGTTTCAAATTGACAGACATATCGTTAAACCGGGTGACAATATCATTGACATGGACAGCATCTTCATTATACTGCTTGCCGGCATTCACAAACCCTTCATAATCAGGCAGAATATTGTCATTGATATATTTTACAATCGAATCTGCACTGTCAATCAATTCATTTACAGCCTCAATAACCATATTATTGATAGTTTGGATATTATTTGCAGCCTCCCGGCTGGAACTTGCCAACTGGCTGATCTCATCTGCAACAACTGCAAAGCCTCGGCCCGCTTCTCCTGCCCTGGCGGCCTCTATGGATGCGTTCAGTGACAAAAGATTTGTCTGTCCGGAAATACTCAAAATCTCATCGGTCAAGTCATTGACACGGTCTACGCTCTTGCTGCTTTCAATCGCGCGTTTCAGTTTATCAATAATTGCATTAATGATATCGCTTGTATTCTGCTTGTTATCGACTGCATTCTGCTCTAAGTGCTCCGCACGCTCCTGCATACCTGCCGCATAATCATACAATCCCTGTGAAGCGTCGGACAACTCAATAATATTCTCATCTACAACACCCACATTTTCCTTAATATCTGTAATAGTTGAGGAAATCGTCTCCATGGACGCAGACAATTCTTCCATAACTGCTGAAATATCATAAGAATTATTATTCGCTGTAGATACCTTGTCTGATACTAAATTAACGATAGAGCCGAGTTGGTCGGAACTAACATTGATATGTCCCATAATTCCCTGCAATGTCTCAATAAAAGTATTGATACCGGCTGCCAGCGTACCAATCTCATCCGTACAGAAACATTGCACTCGTTTCGTCAAATCCCCTTCTCCCGCCTCGATGGTGGCGATTACATCACGAAGCTGTGCATTGATATTGATAAGACGCTTGCATACCCAAGTCCAACACACCCATACGACAAAAAGCAGGACAAGTACGCTGCACACAATAAGGATAATCGTTGTGCGGGTCACGCTGCCATATACCTTATTTAAAAGTGACACAGCATTTGCCATCGCCTCTTTGTTGACTACAATCAACTTGTCAAGCTCTTCCGTCAGGGCTACGCCCGCTTCCCGCAAATCATTGCTTGCAAGCTCAGACGCATCTGCCTTCTGTTTCTTAGCGCTGTGATCCAAAATCTTATCGTAAATTACCAGATAACTCTCATAATCTTTCTTGAACTTTGCGAAAGCTTCTTCCTCCTCTGCGCTGAGCCCCTGCTCATACTGCGCACATAAATCTGTAATCTCTGCTTTCAATTCATCCGCTTCTTTTTCTAAAGATAGTTTATCCGAAGTATCTTCCTCTACTATATGTGCAAACGCCACACGCCTTAGAGTCTGATACGCAATAGTGACATCCTCTATCTGCTCTATCCTCACCACATAATTACTGGTGATATTCTCACTAGTCTTCATAATCCGATTCGTGCTGTTAAAACTTACAATTCCCAATACAAGCATCAAAAGCCCTAACACAGCAACCGGAATCAGAATCTTCAGCCTGATACTCAGGTTCTTCAAAAACATTGCCATTTCTCTTCTCCTCCTAACGTAAATAATGTTTTCTTTCCACGAAATATTGACTAAAACTTATTATAATATATTTCTACCCCTAAGTCCAGTATAACTAACCTTGAGTTTGCGCATATTTTTATCCCCAGTACATCGTCTTCCAAATAGCGCGACTTAATTTGGAAACGATATACCAGTTACAATAGCGCAGATTTAAACATTAACAATCCCCCGCATCGTTTCGCCGCATCTTGCACTTATTTTACTATCCTCTTTGCCACCACCACAAGCCTGCCGTTTTCGTCATGACCGGTGCAGGTCGACAGTGTGAGGAAAGTGTCGCCAAACTCTGCGGTTACCCCTGTGTCGTAGATGGACAACCCCACCACGTGCTCATAAAATTCATCAAATTCTTCTTTTGTCTGAGCCTCATAGAACTGATAATACTGAAATCTACCGTCATCATTCTCTGAAATCTGCGTCCGAAATACTGCCATCACCTGATACTCCCGCTCCTCATAAAGCGTATCAAATATTATATTTTCATGCTCACGGCCAAATGTCTCACTATCATATCTATCTAACTCTCCGAACATCGAACCGTCTTTCATGTTATGCCCATAAATAATGATATTTGTCCCCGGCGTCTCCACATCAGCTATGCTTTTCACATAGAGACAACCATACTTATCCTCTTTTTTCTGGAAATTATGGCTGAGATAATATGTATCATCTTCACACTGCATAACTGGATAATCTATTTTTGTCCCGTCTATCGTAAGCCAGCCCACCAGATCATGATTCTCTTCAGAAAGGCTTTGCAATCCTGTGTTCCCCTGCCCTCCTTGCTTCTGCTCCGTGTTTGCCAGCGGTTTATTGGCGCCACTTTCCATTTTCAGCTTCTGAAGCTGCCTCTGCTGTCTTTCATGCCGGATGGAAAGACAGCATGACCGCCCCACGGGGATCAGACATGCTATCGTCACCACCGCAAGTGCCGCCCGAAGCAGGCGGTATCTGCCTTTATCCTTCACACACTTTCCTCCACTCATCGCCTACACTCTTGCCAATACTATGGTAATATAGCAAAAACAGCGAAATAAGCAACAACGCCGGGTATTTACGGAATTTCCCTTTCTGTGCCCAGCGCACCAGCCTGGAGATAACTGCCTCCTTCTCGCTCTCTGTAATGCCATTGTCTCCAGACTTGAAGTACAGGAGCAGATATGTAAATCCGGCTATCATTCCCAAAGTGGCAAAAATTTTAACAGATGCATGATCTCCTGTCGTCGGCTCTTTTCCTGGCAATTTGGACGATGTATCCTCTGCTCCCGGCGGCGTTTTATCACCAGGAACAATTGTAGCTCTCCTCTTTGAAATCTCTACCATGGCCTTTCTCGTCGTCTCGTTTCCGGCATTGTCTGCCGCCTTGACCTGGAGGCTGTGTTTTCCCTCACCCTCTATGTCTATAGCAAAACTGTAATCCTCTACCATGGAGTCCGTAAATTCCCCTTCGCCTACCTCCTGAACTTTGCCGCCGTCCAACTGGTAAGAAACAGACGCTAAACCTGCCGTAATTTTTTCTCCTGCGCTGTCCGACACATCCACATTTATCGTTGTCATGGCCTGAACTTTATTCTTGCTGGCCGCATCTTCCTCAGACTTGTCTGCCTTGACTACGCCGTTTGCCGCCTTTGAAAAACGAATTTCCGGCGCATTGTCTTCCACAACAGCTCCCGCACCGTCCGCTGTAAGCACTTTTTGCACAGAAATGTTTCCAGCATTGTCGCTGCATGTGAGGAATACGCTGCCTTTAAAATCCTCATCTATGGTAACTACGGCCGTATACTGCCCGCCCGCGTCGTTTCCGCGGACCGTCATAATTGCCGACACTCCTCCGCTACGCGCGCGAACCGCTTTCGTCCATCTCTGATACATACGAATGGTGGCTGTACCCTGCTTTGCTTCCCCTCTCTCCGGCTCCAGGCTGTAATCTCCTTGTTTCAGTCCGCTTCCCTCTTCTATCACCGGAACGGAAATCGTCAATTTCTTCCTGCCGACCACCCAATCCATAAAATTTCTGCTGTTTTTATCGAAAGATGCCTCGCCCAAAACAGGTGCCGTCTCATCCACCCATCTCGCATAGAGCGTAGTTTCCCGGGATACAGTGTTCTCCTCCACGGCACTGTAAAAATCCCAAAAAGAAGATTCCGTCCCTTCCGCATCTTTATACCAGCCTTTAAACGTATACCCTCTCCGCTGCGGCTCCTCTGGCTCTTGCAGAAGCCCGCCGTAACGTACATCCTGCGTTTGGGGAGCTTTTCCCTCTCCCCCATTCAAATCAAAGTTCACTCGATAAACATCCCTGTCATAATACACTTGCAACACTAAGCTGCCATCCGCGAGCACGGTCCCGGATAATTTGTCAAGCCCTATGGAAACACTTTGCGAAAACCCAGTATAGGGGTTGGGTTCTGCACTTACAACATCTCCTATATTTCCTATCTTGTATTCCGTGTCAGCATCAACCTTGGTATAGCCGTCGCCCTCAACATCCTGCCAGTAGTGCTCCACCCGGTATGGCGCCCCTTCACCAACTATCCAAATGGCATAAAGCGTCATGTCGCTTTCTAACGATATTTGTGCCCCCGCACCGTAATGCTCACCGCCGCCGTCCTTTTGCGTATTCCATCCAGCAAACACATACCCCGGACGGGTTATCGCTCCCGCTACTGTAAAATTCGGATGTTTATAAGAGATTTCCCTGCCCACATGAACACGGCCAGGCTTAGCCTCACTGTCTGGGCAGACATCTCCATCGTTCGCATTGTAAGACAAAGTAATGTCCTTCTCATAAATGCCGTAATAGGACGCATCGCCATTTAATGTAAGTTCATCGCCTACCTTTATCTCTCCGTCAAAGGCCTGCAATTCTTCCTCCCAGCCGACAAACGCATAGCCATCCATTAACTCCGGCTCCGGTGCAATAACCGTGCCGCTGTCTATATTCTCTTCCATCTTCGCCGCAATGGTTTCCTTATTCCCGGCACTGCCGGAATAGAATTCAGCGCTATATTGTGTTTTCTCCCTAAAAATTGCATACAAGTCCGTATCGTCTTCTATCTTAAATGTATCGCCCTCGCTGTACATCGTACCGCTTCCATCTGCCTTGGTATTCCACCCGGCAAAAATTTTACCGTCAATATGTAATCCTTCCCCGGATTTTACGGTAACTTCATCCCCCGGTTCATATTCATTGTCGTCCGTAACCGATGTTCCTTTGGCGCCATTCTTAATATAATAGACAAAACAGCCATACTCCGGGTTCTCCGTGCTCAGATATACCGAGTTGTTCTCCCCCTCTTTATCCAAAACTGCATACCACTTTTTTTCAGAATTGGTAACATCCACAAAAGAGATTTTTTTCATATCCCTTTTCTTTAATATCTCATACCCCTCCACACCCTGGGCAATCACATAATTCTCCTGTGGCTTGAGGTAGAGCTTTACCGGATAAGTCAGCGTATCGCTGAGCTGGATTTTCCGTAATGTCTGGCCTTTTGCATCCAGATAAATACCATCCATGCCGGAATCGTCTGAAATGCCTGCAAACTTCACATCACCGGAAATCGTCACTGATGTATCCCCCACATCTACGGTAGAATTATAAAGTGCACCGCTGCCCGCATACTTTTGGTTGCTGCAAGTATTCCCGGTGAAAGTGCCTCCTCTTATGTAAGTTCTGGTATTTGCATGGCCGCAATGTGCAATGCATCCCCCTTTGCTGATGCTCGAATTACCCTCAAAAATACCATCGTTAATCACCAGTGTCGACATACAGATGAAAACAAACCCTCCACCTACAAAACTTTCCAAATCTGAAGCATCTGTGATCCTGTTATTCTCGTAATACCCCCCATTGATGGTAACATCTGTATATGTTGCATAAATGGCGCCTCCTGATCGGGAAGCGGAACAATTTCTTATCGTGGCATTATTCAAAATAATCTTATTTCCTGGTGTGTTACCATAAATCGCTCCTCCGGTGTGAGTTGCCGAACAGTTTTCTATCAGCGCAGAATTGACAGCCACATCATTTCCTCTGCCGTTTATATTTATCGCACCACCGTTGCTTGCCCGGCAGTTCTTAATCGTGCAGCCGTCATCCACCACTAATTTATTATTGCTCACCAGTAGTATCATAGATTCCGCCCCGCTCCCGCCATCGAGCACAATATTCTCTAAAGCCAAACTGGCATTATTGTTAAGATAAAGTTCTCCGCTTTTTCTGCTTATCGTGCCCCCGCCTTTTATCGTAACGCTGCCGACAATCTCCACCGTCCCGCAGATCGTTAAAGTAACCCCTGGCATAACGATCAGTTCCCCATCCTGTATCTGTCCGGGGTTCTGCCAAACCGTATCTTTGCTGATAATCCCGCAGCCGGGCTCCTGCGGCGGTTCAGGCTCCTCCTGCCCTTCTGCATACAGCACATCCTGTTTCCCAAGCGAGAGTCTTGCGCCTTTAAATTCTTTTCTCTTTAGGCCGCCAGTTTCTTTGTCTTTCCCATCATCCGCAGTAACAGAATCCTTCAACGATGGAAGTTTCTGCTCTTCTATCTGCTCCTCTATCTGCCCTTCGATTCCGTCCGGAAAGTCCAAGCCTTCCATCGGTTCCTCCTGCTGTTCTACATCCTGTTCACTCATTCCTTCCGATGAATCCAAACCTTCAGCCGGCAATTCCTGCTGTTCTGCCGCCTGCACTGAAAGGCCAAATTGCGGAATCGGAATTGACACTACAACTAGGCATATGCCCAGAAGCGCTGCCATCAACTGCTGCCTGATGGGATGATGACAAGACGCCATTCCTTTCCGCTTCTGATGATTGCTCTCTTCTCTCATCTCATATCACTCTCCTTGTTATCGTATGTCCGCCAGGATGCTGCCGCTGCTGACACATTATGAGTGTCAAAACACCCTCCGCATGTATTTTTGCCTTCCTTTGCCCGATACTACATTTTCACTGAATTCAAAATCTTATACATCTTCTATGTCTTTATCCTCTTCTATCTTAATATCCCCGGCTACATCAGCATCTACTGCCTCTGCCGTCTCCATATTTTCTGCTGCGTCTCCTGCTGCATCAAAATCTTCCTCATCCTCTGCATAGACAAACTCGCATTTATTGCCGCACTTATTACAATACAGGGCGTCCGCGTCATTGGGGGCGCTGCAAACCGGGCATAATTTTTTGCCTTTGCGCTCCGCGATACCGCTTCTCAGCTCCTCAATCTTCTGTAACGTTTCCGTGATAAGCGTAATTTCCTCAAAAAGAGGCTGTGCATCATCTTTATGCATCTCGTAATACTGTTTGCCAATCTCTGAATACTGCCTGCGCACAAAGTCTTCCTTATTCCGAATATCCATCCTGAGTTTCGTGATTTCCGTCAAATCTGTTACCTTCTGCGATACGTCTTTACTTGTCTCTGTAATTGTCTCTCCAATCTTTCCAAAAATATCCATGTGTTTTCCTCCTTCTTAAATTACATTATCTGCTACATTTTCCAGAACAGCGGGCTGAACCCTGCCAATACTATGATAGTATACCAAAAAAAGCGATATTATTATCAATGCAGGGAACTTACGCAGTTTTCCTCTCCGCGCCCAGCGCACCAGTCTCGAAAGGATCTCCTCTTTCTCTCCCTCTGTAAAGCCGCTATCTGCGGATTTAAAATACAAAAGCAAGTAGGTAAAACCTGCCACCATCCCCAGTGTTGCAAAGATTTTCACAGAAGTATTTTCCCCTGTAGCTGGTTCCCCGGCTGCTGATTGCGGGGATGGCGTCTTTGTACCTGGTGGAGTTTTATCCCCCGGGGTAACCGCAGCCGCCTTTCTGGAAATTGTTACCGTGGCTCTCCTTGTGCTCTTGTTGCCGGCATTATCTGTAGCGGTGACCTCCAGCAAATGCTGTCCTTCCCCTTCCATCTGCACCGTAAAAGCGTACTCCTCTACCATAGAATCAGTAAATTCACCTTTTCCTACCGACTGCGTTTTACTGCCATCCAGCCGATAGGACACTGCCGCTAAACCTGCCGTCACCTTTTCCCCTGCACTGTCCGACACTGTCACGTCTATCGACGCTCTGAGCTTCTCCCCATTATCTACATCCACCTCCGGCCTGCCTGCCGTAAGCGTCCCCTCCTTCGACTTAGAAAATCGTATATCCGGCGCGTTATCTTCGACAACGGCTCCTGCTCCATCTGCTGTTAGAACTTTTTCCACAGAAATATTTCCTGCATTGTCCGTACAAGTGAGATACACTCTGCCTTTAAAATCCTCCGCAATCGTTACCTCTGCCACATACTGCCCACTTGCAGTATCACCATGCAATGTCATGACAGCCGCCAAACCTCCGCTGCGTGCACGGACATCCGTTGTCCATCCCTGGTGCATACGAATCGCGGCCACGCCTTGCTTCACTTTTCCATTCTCAGGCTCCAATCTGAAATCGCCCCGCAAAAGACCACTTCCCTCTTCCTTGACCGGAACCGTAATTGTCAATTTCTTTTGTCCAATCACCCAGTCCTGGAAACTCCTGCTTTGCGTATCAAACGTCGACGTACCCAGGATGGGCGCAATCTCGTCGGCCCATTTTGCATAGAGTATAATCTTAGGGGCAGCAGTATTTTTATCCACTGTCTGCAAGAAATCCCAATAACCGGATTCCGTTCCCTCCGCATCCATATACCAGCCCTTAAACGTATAACCCCGGCGCTGTGGCTCTCTTGGCTCCTGTAAAAAGCCGCCGTAGCGGACCGACTGCATCTCCGGCGCCGTACCCTCTCCGCCGTTTAAATCAAAAGCTGCTTCATATACATCCCTGTCATAGTATAACTGCAACACCAAACTGCCATCTGCTTCTATTGTACCAGATGTTTTCCCCAGACTGGAAGCCGTGTTCAGATGGAATCCTCCATAGGCGTTTGCCTCAGCTTCCACTGTTGTTCCAATTTTTCCTGTCAGGTTTTGTGTGTCATGATCGACTCTGGTATAGCCGCTTCCCTCAATATCCTGCTTGTAATGCTCCACCTGGTAAGGCGCATCCTCCTTGACAACCTCAACCTCCCAAACAGCATACAAGTCCGTGTCGCTTTCCATCTCAAACACATCGCCCATCTGGTACGTGACGCCGCTTCCATCTTCCTTGGTATTCCAACCGGCAAAATTATATCCCTCATTACGCAACCCCTCGCCGGATTTAACCGTTACTTTATCTCCCCGCTTATATTCTGTGTCGTCCGTCACCACACTTCCCTCGGCTCCATTGTTATGATAATTGACAAAATAACCATATCCCGGATCTTCTGTGGACAAATATACCTGGTTATTTTCCTCATCCAGTACTGTATACCACGTGTCGCCAGAATCAGAGACATCAACAAAATGAATCTTTTTCATATCTCCATTCTTTGAAATCCGGTAACCTCCGATGCCTTCTGCGAGTACATAATGCTCGACTGCTTTCAGATAAAGCGTGAGCGGATGGGTCAATGAATCGCTAATGAGAATCTTTCGCGGAGTATTTGCCCTGGATTCCAGAAAAATGCCATCTGTTCCGTCTGTACCCTCACCATCGCCGAAGACAACCCCATCCGAGATTACCACGGACGTGTCCCCCTGTTCCACGGCAGAATGATACAATCCACCGCTGCCCAAATAAGGCTGATTCGTACAGGTATTTCCCAAGAAAGTTCCTCCATTTATGTATGTCCTGGTCTCTCCATGCCCACAGTGATGAATACACCCTCCTTTGGTAACGCTCGAATTCCCGCTGAAAATACCACCATTGATTGTCACGTTTGACATACAGTTGAACAAAAATCCCCCGCCGGTTATGCCTCTTGCATAAAAATCAGTAAGCCCCTCTGTATCTGTCGTCCTGTTATTTTCGTAAAGCCCTCCATTAATTATCACCTCAGACTGACACACATAAATGGCTCCACCCTTATCACCAGCTGAACAATTCCTGATAGTCGCATCATTCAATGTAATCTTATTATTTATTCTGCCATCTGGACAATAAATGGCGCCGCCATTACCGCCCAAACCATCCTTTGCCTTGCAATTTTCTATCACCGCCCGGTTGATCGTTATATTACTATTATTACCCGGTATATAAATAGCCCCCCCCGCCGGACTGTGCTATCCAATCCTTTATGACACATCCTTCGCCTATTGTCAGGTTATTATTGCCTATCAATGATACCATACACACGTTACTCGGATACGACCGGCCGTCCAACGTAATATCCTCAAACGTCAATTCAGCCCCATCCTCACATGAGAAATGTCCTCTTGTCTGTCCCCGGGCAATCGTCCCGCCGCCTTTGACCGTTACTCTACCTCTGACTTCGATCATATCGCATATCGTCAGCGTAACTCCTGGCATAACAACCAACTCACCATCGCAAAGCTGCATATCTTCCGACCAGCTTTCTCCCCATACCGTATCTTCCGTGATTATCCCGCAACCAGGTTCCGCCAGCTGTCCTGGCAGCTCTGTGTCTTCTTCGAGCTCCACGCCGCTGTCCTCAGCCACCGTCTTTTTCCCTCTAATACTTTTGTCTGTAGCCGTCGCATCTTTCTTCCTGCCATCAGTTTCGGTAACAAAACCTTCCGGGAATGAAAATTTTCCTCCTAATTCCTGCCCCTCCACATCTTCGGACAAGCCGGAATTTACAGCAGGTCCCTCGGCTTGGGCCGCCTTTACTGAAATGCCAGATTGTGAAGTTGGAATGGAAACAACAGCCAGGCATAGGCCAAGAATCAGCGCCATTACTTGCTGTGTGATGGAACTCTTATGCCTCACGCCCTCCATTGCAGCCTGATTGCTTTTCCTTTTTTTCATCTACTATCACGCTCCTTATCCCTGCAGCCATGCAGAATCTTCTGTAATCTCATGCCCCCATGCCGCTTATCTCACGCAGATATAACCCATATACACAGCATATACGGCAACCAGCACCGCCCCCTCTGTACGGCTGATACGTTTGCCGCTCCAGGCAAATACCCATACGATAATACTCATTCCAATTAGAATTATAGCATCAATCATATTTTCCATCAAGACTTCCATAGGACTTATTGTCCCGGCAATTCCCAGTACCAAAAGAATATTGAAAATGCAGGAGCCAATCACGTTGCCGATTGCCATATCCACCTCTCCTTTTCTTGCCGCCACAATCGAAGTCACAAGTTCCGGCAATGAGGTTCCCATCGCCACAATTGTAAGCCCGATTAAGGTCTGGCTGAGGCCAAAATTTTCCGCAATCTTAGTGGCCGAATCGACTACGATATCTCCGCCCATGACAATCGCTATAATTCCAATCACAATATAAACCAGGCACATTACAGCGCTGAGAGATTTGATCTCTCCTACATCCTCCTGCGCCTTGCTGCGGTCTTTTTGCGCTTCCCTCACCAGCCATACCAAAAAGATAAAAAATCCCGCCAGTAAAAGCACTCCCTCTGCCCTGCCAATCTCCATGCCCAGATAACCCATGGCAACCAAAGCCACCGCCGCCAGAATGGAAATGGGAAATTCCTTCTTCAACGTACTTGCCTTGACGCTGAGCGGTGTGATAACGGAACAGACACCGCAGACTACCATCAAGTTAAAAATATTGGAGCCGACAACATTACTGATTGCCATGGAGTTCTCTCCCCGGAAGGCCGCCGCTATACTGACTGCGCACTCCGGCGCGCTGGTTCCCATAGCCACTACGGTAAGACCAATCACCATAGAAGATACCCTCAGCTTGTGTGCAACGCTCGCGCTCCCATCTACAAAGCAGTCCGCTCCCTTTATCAGCAGTATAAAACCAATTACTAACAATACATACTCCAAGCTATTCCCCTCGCTTTCTTTCATTATTTAAAAAGGGCCGCCAAAGAATTATTGTTCCATTTGGGCCTGCTCCTGGCAAGAGAACCATTATGCAGGAATCTCAGCCCCTACTATAATATTATTTCCCCTTTCCCGAAGCATACCACAAATTTTGTGAATTTAAAATGTATATATCCCTTGACAAATCAACCGTTTTTCCCTATAATTTTCATTCAATACGAGGAGGAAAGACAATGACTTTATACGAGGAACTCGTTGCCCGGGGGCTGATCGCCCAGGTAACAGATGAAGAAGAGATTAAAGAATTGATAAACAACGGCAAAGCCACTTTCTATATCGGCTTCGATCCCACCGCAGACAGCCTGCATGTCGGCCATTTCATGGCTCTGTGCTTAATGAAACGCTTACAGATGGCAGGCAACAAGCCTATCGCCTTAATCGGCGGCGGAACAGGCATGATTGGCGACCCATCCGGCCGGACAGACATGCGCCAGATGATGACGCCCGAGACAATTCAGCACAACTGCGACTGCTTCAAGGAACAGATGAGCAGATTCATCGACTTTTCCGAAGGAAAAGCCTTGATGGTAAACAATGCAGATTGGCTTATGGACTTAAATTATATTGACGTTTTGCGTGAGGTAGGACCGCACTTCTCCGTAAACCGCATGCTGACCGCAGAATGTTACAAACAGCGTATGGAAAAGGGTCTCAGCTTTTTGGAATTCAACTATATGATTATGCAGAGCTACGACTTCTATGCACTGTTCCAAAAATACGGCTGCAATATGCAGTTCGGCGGCGATGACCAGTGGAGCAACATGTTGGGCGGTACAGAATTGATCCGCCGCAAACTCGGCAAAGACGCCTATGCCATGACGATTACGCTGCTTTTAAATTCAGAGGGCAAGAAAATGGGTAAAACGCAGTCCGGCGCGGTCTGGCTTGACCCCAACAAGACTTCACCCTTTGATTTCTATCAGTACTGGCGGAACGTTGCGGACGCAGACGTCCTCAAATGTATTCGTATGCTGACGTTCCTGCCCTTAGAGGAGATTGACAAGATGGATGCGTGGGAAGGCGCGCAGCTCAACAAAGCGAAAGAAATCCTCGCCTTTGAGCTGACGAAATTGGTACATGGGGAAGAGGAAGCAGCCAAAGCGCAAGATTCCGCCAAGGCTCTGTTTTCCAGCGGAAATGCCGCTGATATGCCATCCGTAACCTTAACGGAAGATGATTTTACCGACGGCGCTGTCGATATCCTGTCACTTTTGGTAAAATCCGGGCTCACCCCCTCCCGCTCCGAAGCGCGTCGTGCCGTAGAACAAGGCGGCGTCTCTGTAGACGGCGAGAAAGTAACCGATATCAAGGCCGCCTACGGCGAAGATGCATTTATTGACGGCATGGTGCTCAAGAAGGGCAAAAAGAATTTCCGCAAAATATTAAAATAATTTATTTCCTCAGAAACAAAATACCGAACGCTCCCGAGCCGCAATTACAGGAAATGGTAGCGGATGCCTTGTTTATTACAATCGTTTTACAGGGCATCCGCTGTTTTATCTCTTCGAGTAGAAACTGCCGGAATTCATAGGAAGCGCCGGCCGTTATCAGAAACGCCATGTCCGGCACAATCTCCCCGCCCCTCCTCAAGGCCCAGCGCAGATAGGCGCGCGCGAACCTTTTCCGGCTGCCAACGCACAAGCCCACCGGCTTCATATGGCTGTGGGAAAGCTTCAAAATGGGATGTAAGGACAACGCATCACAGAGCCTGGCAATATTTTTGCTAATCCTGCCGTTGCGATACAGACATTGCACGGAATCCACAATAAAACTGGTAGAAACCTTCTCTTTCATACTCTCCAGCTCTTTTAAGATTACTTCACAGGGCGCGCCGCGCTTTGCCATCTTTGCGGCTTCAAGAACCATCAGCGCCATGCCCCCGGACAAGTGCCCGGAATCCACAACATGGATGGAATCGTCCCCCTGGGCGGCTTCCTTAGCGGTTTTGTAAGCATCGCTGACATACTGCGCCATACAAATATGAATGATCGGGGCGTCTGTATTTTTCTTCTGCTTTGCAAAAAAATCTTTGTACTCTTCCACTGGTGCACAGCTGCTGTACGCCTTTTTCCCATCCTTCTCAATATATTCAATCAAGTCGTCTGAGTTCATTTCCCTGGTATCCTGAAACCGTGCCTCCTCCGTCTGCACATAATAGTACATGATGGGAATCTGGTAACGCTCCTGCAAATCCGTAGTTAAATCACAAACGCAGTCTGTGGTGACTAATACGGTATCTACCATCTCAACATTCGCCTCCTTCCTTTTGTTCCTTACAAATCAATTCCTCAGGCAGCCACTGCCGCAGGCTACGCTCAATGGCATTCATTTCAATCGGTTTTGTGACGAAATCCTGAAACCCTTCTGAGAGGAACATTTCCCGCGCCCCGCTGACAGCATTTGCTGTCAACGCCACAACCGGCAGTTGCTTGAAATACTCCCCTTCCAAACTCCGAATCACATGTAACGCTTCCACGCCGTCCATGCCCGGCATCATATGATCCATGAATATTAGATGGTATTGCCCGCTCTTTACCATTTCAATCGCTTGGTGCCCGCTCTCCGCTGTCATAATTGTCATATGGTAGGGCTTCAAAAGCCCCAGCGCAACTTTCAGGTTCATGGCATTGTCATCCACTACCAGAATTTTGGCTTCGGGCGCTGTAAACCGCCTTGCCGATGTTTCTTTATTTCCCGGATTAAAAGACAGTCTCTCCCCATTGATAACATTGCCTATGGGAAGCACATAAAAAGGTTTATAGACATTGCGCATATTTTTTGCCAAAGGCACATGGTCCATGCGCTCCTGTACAACTGTAATATTAATCTTCTCTGAAAG
>CAJUTD010000008.1:38910-65041 GCA_910589635.1 uncultured Lachnospiraceae bacterium
GATTTCTGATATTCCTCCCTTCCCAAAAACAGGTGCCTGTATTTCCGTCCAGATGCCAGCTCTTTCTTTGTCTCCTCCAACGTGGAACAGATACGATAGCGTATGCCCAGATTTTCACCAATATGATTCATCAACTCCTGGTATGTTTTCTTAACAAACGCATGGCTGAATTTATCCATACGAATATAGCACAGGCAGTCTTGTCCCTCTGCCTCATGCACCTGAATCATCGGTTTATCTTCCACAACCTTTTGCGGGATTACCACAGTGAATTCTGTTCCCTCACCATATCTGCTGGTAACATGGAGCACACCGCCCATTTTGCGCACAAGCTGTTTAGAAATTGCCAATCCAAGACCCGTGCCTTCAATACTACGGTTCTTTTTCGTATCTACCTGGCTGAAACTCTGGAAAATCTTATCCATATTTTCTTCCTTAATGCCAATACCACTGTCCCTGATTGTGAAAATCAGATTCACCCCATAGCTTTCTTTGCGGGCATGTATTTGAAACAGAACGCCTCCCTCATGGGTAAATTTAATGGCGTTTGTCAGAAGATTTATGATAACCTGACGAATGCGGATTTCATCTCCATATAACTGGTCGGGAATACTTGGGTCACAATCCACCATAAATTCAATCGCTTTGTTACCTTTGCGCGCCATCGCCATGTTGATAATATCATTGAGCATGGATGACACTTGGTAGGATTCACAGATAAGGTCCATCTTCCCGGATTCAATTTTGGAAAAATCTAAAAGGTCATTGATAATTCCCAGAAGGTTCCTGCCGGACAGATGGATATTATTACAATTATCGCGCACCTCTTCCGACAAATCCTTCTCGTTAAGCACCAGCTCACACATACCCATAATAGCATTCATAGGCGTACGGTTTTCATGGCTCATATTTGCCAGGAAATCACTTTTCGCATGGCTCGCCTCCTCCGCTTTCAAAAGAAGTTCCCGCTGCTGCCTCTGATAACACCAAATCCGGTACTGAATCATAATGCACATAAACGTCTCTGCCAAATACACTAACGGAAAACGCGTTCGGTAAGTAATGGTATATGCATATCCCAACTCATGCAGCGGCGACCACATATAAATTGCCGACATTCCTCCCAGCAGAAGGCAGACAATCCCACCATAAAATAAATTTAAGAAATACATAACCGCAGGAGGCACCAAAAACAGCCACACCAGGCTAAAGCCATGCTCTCCGCCGTTTACAACAAAATACATCATCATTACCATTACCGCGCCGACAACATTATATGTCACAAAACGAATCTTCTTCCAGACTGTCAGCAGAAAGGTATTAAACAACATCAATACTCCGGTTCCACCTGTAATCCAAGCCATACGCAGAGAACCGACCGACAAGTTCACAATACACATGATGCCCCCGACCAACACAAACAACATACAGAAACTTCGCATATTATTGATATCCAGCCCGCCTGCATCATTTTTTATAGCTAATAATAAATTTCTTCTTGTCTCCATATATTTTTCCAATCCCAATCACTGTAGTCTGTTGTTTACACCGCCTTATCCCTACGCCGCCTCATATTCCTTCATCAGCTGGCGCAGCTCGTCTTCGGCAGCCACAAAGACATCCAATAGTTTCGGCTCAAAGCTTTTCCCCCGCTCATCCTCCATAATGGCAAATGCCTGTTCCAAAGACATCCCTTTCTTATACTGACGCTCCGATACCAAAGCATCAAACACATCAGCAATGGCAAGTATCCGTGCCGACAGAGGTATTTCCTCACCTTTTAACCCCCTGGGGTAACCGCCGCCCGCCCATTTTTCATGATGGCAGGCCGCCATATCGCAGGCTATCTCCACAAATTCCTGCTCTGCAATGCGGCTCATATTTTCTCGGATGAGCCTGCCACCTTCCTCGGCATGAATCTGGATCATCTCATGCTCTTCCTTGGTAAGTTTCCCTGGTTTCTGTAAAACTGCGTCAGGAATGGCAATTTTGCCAATATCGTGCAAAGGCGCAGCTTTCCTCATATAATTCACATAATCGTGCGTCAACTGTTCTGTGTACAATCCCTGCTCCTGCATTTTCTCCACCAGCAGATTCACATAGCCGCTGGTACGTTTGACATGCTCCCCTGTGGTACCGTCACGGCTCTCTATCAGATTCGCCATAGAAAAAATGATATCTTGCTGCAATTGGGTAATCCTCTGCAATTGCTGCTCTACCATTTGTTCCAGGCTTCTTCTGTAACCTTCAAGCTCTATCGTCCTGTGCACTCTCTGCATCATGATTGCCGGCACAAACGGCTTACCGATATAATCGACAGCTCCCAGTTTAAAGCATTCTTCCTCTGTCTGTTCGGTACGATCTGCCGTCAGGAAAATAACCGGAATCTTACGCCACTGCCCATTCTCCTGTATCTTCTTCATAACTTCAAACCCATCCATATCCGGCATCTGAATGTCCAAAAGTATAAGATCTGGACAGTTTTTACCCAGATAACGCAGCGCAAGTTCCCCGGAGTTCACTGCTGCAACATGGTAATCCTCCGCCAGCAGCTTCTGCGCCATCATCAGGTTCAGCCTGTCATCATCCACCACCAATATTGTCCTTTTCATTTTATCGTAACCTCCCATTCTTCTAACCAGTCCTGTAAACGTTTTTCCGCACTGTCATAATCAAAATCATGGACAAATTGGCGCACTTCCTCCAACACTTTCTCTGTGCGCATGGATGAGAGTTTCTCTATCTGCTCTAACGCCTCGCCCATCTCGTATCCCCGGACTTGTTCCAGAAGAACATGGCATCCCTCCAAATACTCCTCCGAGGGCAGCGTTTCCCCGCCCTCCTCTTGCCGGCGCACATCTTCCTCTTCTTTCAAACCAAGTATATGCGCCGCCTCTATTAAGACATCCTGATATATCTTAAAGAATTGCCGCCAATGCGCTTCTAACTCTTGTAAATTGTTTTCTTTTGCCGCCATTTCCTGCTGCTTCGCCTGTTCGGAGAGCCCGACGGCGCCAATCGTAAGGGATGTACTCTTAATGGCATGGGCAATAATGCCATAGTCCTGCCAATCTTTTTCCTCATAGAGACGCGGCATTTTTTTCTTATATTCCTGTCCCTGCTCATAGTACGCCTGTAAGATTTCCAGATACATCTCTTTGTCATTTCCGCAATATGGCATTCCCGCGCTGGAATCTATCAATCCGTTGATAACTGTTTTCTGTGTGCGCGCCTCTGCCGGCTTCTCTTTTGGCGCTTCCTGTCCTCCCGCCTCTACCGGCTTTTCCGTTTCTTGCCTGGGTATCGGCACATCCTTCAAAATTTCCTCCCAGCCTGTCTCCGAGCGATGCTGCAACTCTTCTACTTGGAAAGAAACTTTCTCTTCCGGCAAATATTTCGCCAGCGTCTGCTCTAGTTTTTCTACGACGATCGGCTTGGACAAATATTCGTCAAATCCCGCTCTGAGATATTCCTCCCTGCTGCCCGCAACCGCATTTGCCGTCAGCGCCACGACCGGCGTGTTCCTATTGGGATTATCTGTTTCCTGACGAAGACGGTGCAGCGTAGAGACGCCATCCGGGTCCGGCATCATATGGTCCATAAAAATCAGGTCGTACTTCTTACCACGGGTCAATTCCATACATTCGCTTCCGCTCATAACTGTATCAAGCTGAATCTGCGTGCGCTTTAGAAGTCCCCGCACCACCGCCAGGTTCATCTCATTGTCATCAACCGACAACACGCGCGCCTGTGGCGCCAGCAAATATTCCCGCGGCTTGGAAAGCTCCTTGCGCTCCCGTTCAAACGCTTCCTGTAGGTTTCCAATGGGATAAGCGTCTTCAATTTGCTGCGGAATCCTCACGGTAAATATTGTGCCTGCTCCATACACACTCTGCACGCGAATATCACCATCCATCTGTTCCACAAACCGTTTCGCAAGATTAAGCCCCAGGCCGGAGCCCTGAACCGTGCGGTATCCGTCTTCCTCTAATTTGGCAAAACTGTCATAAAGCCTGCCTAGTTCCTCATCGCGAATCCCGCTTCCCGTATCTGCAACAGAATAGACCAGACAAAAACTTCCGTCATCTGCCCATTCCCCCTGCGCGCTGAATGTAATCGTGCCCTTCTGGGTAAACTTGAGACTGTTACTGAACAATTGGTTTAACACCTTGCGTATGCGCACCTCATCTCCCACCAAGATAGAGGGCAAATCCTCGTCTACACTAAGCCTGACATTTAGATGTTTCTTCTCTGCTCTTGCCTGCAACACATGGATCGTATCATTGAGCAGCGAAGAAAGATAGTATGAGCTGTTGGCTATATCAAGGCTTCCCGCTTCCATCTGCGAGAAATCCAGCACATCATTCACCAAACTCAGCAATGTTTTGCTGGCGCTGCCAATGTTTCTGGCATATTCCTCGAGCAAAGGATCATGATTTTCCCTGAGAATCATTTCATTCATACCAATTACCGTATTGATAGGCGTACGGATTTCATGTGACATATTGGCTAAAAATTTACCTTTCGATTCATTGGCTAAGATGGCGCGCTGCCGCTCTCTTTCCATATAGAACAGCCTGCGCACATTTTCCACAATTGCCAGAACCAGCAGGCACATAAGACCCAGACAGAAGATTGTCCCTGTACTGCCCTTCTGTCTGAAAAGGGCGAATGACAGCTCCACAGCCGCTGAAAGCGCCAGAAGGAGCATACCTGCCGCCACAAGCGGATAACCGGAAATCTTTTTCTTGCGTAAGTCCCGGTACATAGAAAATAAAATATACAGAAAAGAAACAACCGCCCACACACATATGGTAAAAGCATACTCCATGAATTCCACCTGGTTTGTAACCTGGAGAAACGTGCAGGCCCCAAATTGTAGAATCACCATAAATTCCAAAAAAACATATCCCTTCTGATAACGCTGCTTCTGCACACTATCCATGTAAATGAGTAATGGGAACAGCGCCAGCATCGCCGCCAGATATGACAGTGCAGATGCCACTGAAACGTTGGGAAACAGGAATTGGCGCATCTTAGAGCCTGCCACCAGCCACAATGATGCGAGAAACGTTCCCCACGCAAGATACTCTAGAACAATCTCAATATGGTAAAAACGACGCAAAACCACACTGAGCAAAATGCTGATACCACTTAACAATAACAAGAACAGCGCCAGAAACAGGCCACTCCCATGTTGTTTCATCAACTGGGCCAGAATCCCCATTCTATCTCCTATGTACACTGTGTTCAAAGTACCTGAAAAAGATGAGTCGGAAACGGAGGTAATGCGGAACACCTTACCGGCATCCTCCCTGGTAAGTTTAAGAAAAACATAGGCTCCTGGACAATTCTTGCCAAAAGGCATAGAGCCTTCCGCATTATAACGCCGTCTCACTACCTGATCTACGAGCAGTTCCAATTCCTGCCATGTACCCATAGTGCATAACCAGGTATCTTCCTCCAAATCTTTCGGCAGCACTGTTTCAATACTGACACTCTCGAGGGGGTCTGCCGGGCATTTGCCCGGAACCTCCACTTGATTTCTGCTGCCATCGGGCAGAACGCGCACCCAGCCTTCCGAGAGCGTCCCGCACTTTCCGACCTCGCGGACGCCCTCGCCCGGCAGGCACAATTCTCCCCAAATGCCAAACAGAATTACCCCCAATACCATCAGCACAAAAACCCCTCTGCTTCCTGTTGAAACTTTCCCGCTAAAACCTTTCACATTTTCCTCCATACTCCATCCGAACCTAACGCAAGACCTGATTTACTCTGTTCCCCTATATCCGCAAATGGCACAACATCTAATTTACCTTATCGCCTATCAGTCAATGCCATACCAACATATCTGATTTGCCTCAAGATGTACGGAAAAGCTCTCACCGCTTCCTTTATACACCACAGTCTCCTGCGGTTCATAGGTGTTGTTTACCACACAGAATTTCTTATTCTCAGGGTATGCATGCACTTCCACATTGAAATTACTGCTGAACCACTTATGCAATTCCTCATCCCCATGCGCACTCCAAAGGATTGCGCGGTACAAAAGACGGCTGTTCTCAAAGCTATAAGGTAATCCTCCCATATACACTGCGCGCCCCTGACCAAAATCGTTGACCGCAAGTTGTACTTCTTTCTCATGTTGGCTGAGAATCTTTGTTCCTTCCAAAGCATAAATATTCTTCTGGCTTTCGCCAAAATCAATTTCCGCAGAGCAATCCTCAGTTATAAAATGTTTATGCACCTGCCAATTATACTTATCATAGCCCAGCGTAAATCCGCGCTCTTCCTCCACGCCAAACACATTCGCCAACTGAAAGAAACGGCCGTTTGCCTGATGCGCGCTGGGTTCTCCCACGCCAATGATACCGCCGCCGTCATAGATAAATTTCTTAATCGCCGTCACGACCGTTTCCTCACACCACCATTCCCCGCCGGAATGCGCAGTGTCCGCGCCGCCAGCATTGATGAGTACGTCAACATCAGCTAATATTTGCGGATTTTGCTTGATATCCTGAAAACTGATAAATACCACATCAAAAGGCGCGCCGGACAAGGCTTCTATCACCCCGGCATAAGAATAATTCTGCTTTTGGTATAATGCGTGGTGCACCATATGGCAGCCCCAGGCACGCATTTTACCCCAGCAGTTTAATACTGCCACCTTTTTCACACAGTAAGGCACACAGCCTTTGACATTATCGTAAAGTTCACGGAATTCGTCGCAAACACTCTCCACATACTCTACAAATTCCGGGAAATCCAACGCTAATTTGAGATAGCCACCGTAGCCTATACGGTCAATGGGCTTGCGCAGAATTGCACGGCGCGCCGTCACCCAGTTGACTTTCGCCTCCTTGACCGGGTCTCCCCCTTCGCAGAAGGTATCGGGGAAGAAATATGGCAGCAGCCGTCCTTCTGTATATTTCACGCCCTCAATATCACTGATAAGCCGCAGCGTAGAGCCATTTCCCACGCTTCCGACCACTGCATCCAGGCCAATAGATGCAAACTCTTCCAAAAAGGGTTCCGTGCCAATCCAGTGATCGCCCAGAAACATCATGGCTTCCTTGCCACACTCATGTGTAATATCAACCATTTCTTTGGCAATTTTCGCCACCTCACGGCGCTGGAACGCCTGGAAATCCTGATACTCCTTAGAGGGAATGCGATACTGCCCATTATAGTACCCCTGGTCAATGATATACTCTGGCCGGAATTTGTACCCAACTTCCCGCTCAAACTGCTCTAAAATGTATGGGCTCACCGATGCGGAGTAACCATACCAATCTACATACTTTTCTCTCGCCTGCTCGTCAAAAATCAGCGTAAATTGATGAAAAAACGTCGTAAACCGCAGCACATTTACATAAGGATGCTCCTCGATAAATCTGCGCAGCCGTTCCATGGTAAACGCATGTGTCTTGGGCTGGCGGACGTCAAACGTAAGCTGATGCTCCACATCCTGCCAGTCGTTCGTCACTGCATTGTACATATGCACCGGGTCCCAGATAATATAGGCAAGGAAACTTACCGTGTAATCATGAAAAGCTTTGGCCTGAATGACCACTTCCCCTGACGCCTCCTCATAACGCCACTGTTCTGCGGGCACTGCCTCCCCTGTCGTCCTGTCTATAACCTCCCACCAACGAGTGATTTCGTCCCTGGTATTGGGCTTTAGCATGTCCGGGTAAAGCCCCCGCATCAGAGGAATCCGCAAGTCGTCCTCCTTTGCCGTATAGAAAGGTGTCATCACATACATCTGTTGGATTTCTTCAGGATTGGCCTGCGCCCAGGCATTGTCCTTCCTAGTCGTATAATAGGTAGAATAAATCTTGCCATCCACATTTTTAAGCTCCTGTGGAAAATCCGTGCCATCACAATCTCGAACTGCATCCGCGCCCCACTGCTTCATCAGTTCCAATGTCTGTGGTATTACATCTAAATCCGTCGGTATCGTTACTCTTCCTCTTCTCCTGCTCATAAAAAACCCTCCTTTTCCTAGTTGCTACTAGCATACGAAAAAAGAAGGGTTTTTACAAGTGTTTTACTTAGACAATTATATTTTTTTACCGTTTTATATGTTCTGGCTTCTCTCAAAGAAACTGTTCGCCGTAACCATAATGCTCCACGACATAGTCAATATCTTTATCTCCCCTGCCGCTTAAGTTCACAAGGATAGAGCCCTGCTCCATTTCCTTTGCCTTTCTCATGGCATAAGCAACAGCATGGGAGCTCTCAATCGCTGGGATAATTCCCTCATAACGCGACAACTTAAAGAACGCCTCCATGGCCTCCTCATCGCTTATTGTCTCGTACTGCACCCTGCCTAAATCATGCAGATAAGCGTGCTCCGGTCCTACGGACGGATAATCAAGCCCGCTGGCAATCGAATAAACAGGAGCCGGCTCGCCGTTCTCATCCTTGAGCATAATACTGTCAAACCCATGCATCACGCCGCGCTCTCCATATTTCATAGAAGCTGCATGGTCGCCCAACTTCTCACCTCTTCCCAAAGGCTCTACGCCCACAATCTCTACCGGATCATTTAAAAATGGAATAAACATGCCGATAGAATTGCTGCCGCCGCCCACGCAAGCGCAGACCACATCCGGGTCAATTCCTGTCATTTCTTTAAACTGATCCCTCGCCTCATAACCCACAACAGACTGGAAATCCCGTACCATCAAAGGGAAAGGATGCGGCCCTAACGCGGAACCAATACAGTAGATAGAATCCTTATAATTCCTGGCATAAGACTCAAACGCGGAATCCACTGCCTCTTTTAAGGTTTTCAATCCGGCGGAAACCGGCACCACTTTCGCTCCCAAAATCTTCATGCGCGTCACGTTGGGCGCCTGCTTGGCAATGTCCACTTCGCCCATATGAATCTCACATTCCAATCCGAAATACGCCGCCGCTGTGGCAAGCGCAACGCCGTGCTGACCGGCGCCCGTCTCCGCAATCAAACGCTTTTTGCCCATAAATTTAGCCAGAAGCCCTTCGCCCATACAGTGATTGAGCTTATGTGCCCCGGTATGGTTCAAGTCTTCACGTTTCAGGTAAATCTGGCAGTTGCCAATCTGCCGCGATAACCGTTCGCAGTGGTATACAGGCGTCGGCCTGCCCTGGAATTCACGGCGGATTCTCCTGAGTTCACTGATAAACTGCGAAGAATGGCAGATTGTCTGGTATGCTTCTGTAATCTCCTCAAATGCCGGCTTGAGCTCGTCCGTCAGATAAGCTCCGCCGTATTCTCCGTAGCGTCCCTCTTTATCTGGATGATTTTTTAAATATGCCCTGTAATCCATAATCTTTCTCCTTTTTTGAAATATCTTTTTCTATTTTATCCATTATTGGCAGAAATGGCAAATACTTTCATCATAAATTACACGTCAAATGCTATATTCCTCGCACAATTTTTCTTGATACCCTTCATCCTCTATACTCCTTTTTAAATCGTCCAACCGATTCTCTTCAAGCAGCTTTTTATTCAAAAGATTAAGTCGAAACTTCTCTTGTTCTATTCCCTGTTCTATTCCCTGTTCTATTCCCTGTTCTATTCCTTGTTCTATTCCCTGTTCTATTCCTTGCTTTAGTCCCTTCTCCATCGCAATTTCCATAATAGTCATTTGAACCGCCTCCCATTCCTCGCTCTCTTTTACTTCCGTCACAATCTTATCAAGCTCTGCAAGCCTTTCATCAATTATAAGAATTTCTGGATTTTCTAACGTACTTTCATTCATATATCTTAACAAACTTATTAGCTCTTTGGAACCCTTTTTACCCGTCATATTCAAGAATATTTTTGTCGTGCCATCCCCTAAGCGCAGACCCTGTATCTCCTCACACTGTTCTGTAAATGTATACCTTGCCAAATCTCTTTCCCAAATATCATCATGGGTGATAAATATAATTATAGAAGAAGGCAATTGCCGGTATTTCGTAGATTTTCCCGCTTTTAAAATTGGCGTATCTAAAAGTCCCTGGTAAAACCTTGAGCGTTTTGGGATATCGTCCCCTCTAATATCATTTTGCATTTCCATATCAAACAATCGGCTTTTTTTGTCTTTCGCCCATGCATCCAGGCGAATACCCCGTTTTCCATCTTTATTCAATATTACCTGTTCGACTTTCACTTCTTCTAACTCAAGGTCTGGTTCATCTAAGATGATACTAAGCGCACATTCGTAAGCCCGTTTATTTTTCATCACTGATAAAAATAACGCAAAATCACTCAAATTGAGCCGATATCCCTTAGGAATTAATTCTAATAATTGCTTCTTGTCTTTGGCCATAGACATTCCTCCTGATAATAAATAATATTTTAGCTAAGATTCTCGCAAGAATACTGCGCAGATCAGGCTGGCGCCTGTTAGATATGATTCAGAAACTTTGCTTTTTCTCACTTTATCAGATTCCAACATGTCTGTAAAGAACAAATATCAATTATTTTCTATATTATATTTTTAATAACAAATCCGAAGTCCCTTGGGATAATGATTTTTTACAACGCCATTGTGCGCCTTCCCCCAGCCCAGGGATAGCCCATCCACGCACACTAACGTCCATCCTTTCTGTGCGGTGTCGCAAGACACGGTTTCCCCATGGAGATACTTCCATGCTTCACTGTAATCTGCCAAATCCACGCACCGCTTCGCTTCCTTCTGATGCAAATACAGCGCCAATGCATGAGAGGGCTCAAAACGGTTTTTCTTACAGGCGCCCAAATGCAGCCCTGCACGCACAACCTTCAAGCCGGATAAGTCTTTCATCGCCTCAGGCAGCATATATAGTTCCTCTGCAAACAGCACATATCTGCCACAAAGCCTCTCTGGCAAATCTATCCGCAAGGTCTCCTCCTGAAACTTGTAATAAGCAGCCGCTGCCGCTTCTATTCTGACTGCCTCTTTATCCTTGGCAGAGCGGCGTTTCTCTCTGCACTTCCCTGCAATTTTCCCCATGGAGGCCTGCGCTTCTTCCTCCATGCCATCCTTTCTCAGACGCGCCAGAAAATGCCCCTCTCCCCGCAGCTTGTGAGGCCACAGGCGATACGTCTTTGTCAGCTCTTTTGTACGAATATTTTGCAAATTTGCATGATTGCATATTGCATCTTCGCTGCTGCATTCCAGCCCTGGCAGCCCATGGCTGAAATACTGTTCACCAGCTGCTGCTGTCTCCAAAGAAAATTCGGGGTGCTCTTGCAGAAAATAGCCGATATTCTGCTCATTTTCTTCCGGCGCAAACGTACAGGTAGAGTAAACAATTACGCCCCCAGGTTTTAACATCTCTGCCGCATGTCCTAAAATTTCCTGCTGCCGCCTTGCGCACAACGCCACATTATCCAGGCTCCATTCGTCTACTGCCTGCGGTTCCTTGCGAAACATTCCCTCCCCGGAACAAGGCGCATCCACGAGAATCTTGTCAAAAAACTCCGGGAAGACCTGTGCCAAATGCTCCGTAGATTCATTCAAAACCACGGTATTGGCTATACCCAGACGTTCTACATTCTGCGCGAGAATTTTGGCCCGGCCGGCATAAAATTCATTCGACACCAACATACCTTGTCCCTGCATTTTCCCGGCAATCTGAGTGGTCTTGCCTCCAGGAGCCGCACACAAATCGCAGACCGTATCCCCCGGCAACACCTCCAAAAGCTCAACTGCCGACATCGCGCTGGGCTCCTGTATATAATAGGCTCCCGCCTCATGCCAGGGATGTTTTCCCGGTTGTTCCTCCTCCCTATAGTAATACCCCTGCGCGCACCAAGGAACCGGGGACAATCTGTACCCCAGCTCCTTTCTCAGTTTTTGTTCAAATTCTCTTTGTGATGTAAATTTTAAAGGATTATAGCGGAGGCCATATTCCCGCCCGCTCTCATAGGAGCTGAAAAATTCCTCCGCTTTTAGCCCCAGAAGCCCTTGCATTCTCTGACAAAAGGCTTCCGGTAATTTTATTTTTTCATTAGTCATACATATGTTCCACCTCAAATTTTAATATTTTTCCTGTCTTTGCGTGAATTTCCACTTCATATTCAAATTCACCCTTAATGATATCCACTTCATAGACCGGCACTCCATCATCATAATCAAAGTCAATCTTGATCACTGTGCCTTTACCGACCTTTTTGAGGGCAATAGATTTGGCCTTTGCCTCCCCGATGTATTTCTTGCTCGCTTTCGTCACAAGTTCCCATTCATACTCCAACACTTTTCCGGTACGCGCATGGAGCTTTAACTCATATTTTTTGCTGCCGGTCTTCATCTTTACCCGGTATACGTCGATACCGTCGCTATGTTTTCTCATAATGCTGGTAATGGATGCGTTCTTCACCTGCTTCTTTGCCAGCTTCTTTGCTTTGCCCATGCTCATGACTTTTCCCCGGCCTCTGGAAACATACCACGGATGAATCTCCCACTCATAGGAAATTAACTTGGAATCAGAAGCGCGGTACGTAAGGCTATATTCTTTCTTGCCTTTGGACATTTCAACTTCATAGACAAGCCTGCCGTTGTCATAATCCATATCCACCTTCACTACCGTAGCACCTTTGACTTGTTTCTTGGCCAGTTTTTTCACCTGTTTGAAAGAGGTAATTTCTTTCGCCTCCACGGTCTGCGGCATAAAACACACGCTCGTCACCACAAGGCAGATTACCAAAATCATTGCTCCTAACATTTTCCATCTTCTCATAATCATTCCTCCTCCATTTCATACTTGATAATCTCACCAGTTTCGGCATTTATTTCATATTCGTATTCCAAACCGTCTTTGTAATATTCAATCTCATATACCATCATCCTATGCTCTTTTTCCAATTTCGCTTTCGAGAAACTCACATCTGCAACAGAAAAGCCTGCATGACTGACGGCAATGGCCTTCGCTTCCTCAACTTCCATAGCTAGATTATTTACTCCTGACTGGCCCGAAGAACCGCCGTCATTCCCATCCGAAATCATGGCTGTCGTGTCATCTTCAATGTCAGCGCTTTCCGGCTTTATCACCGTTTTGTCATCTTCACCGGCAGAATTCTTTGGCCGGTTCTGTGTACTCCCATCATTTGCCTCATTCACATCTGCTATTTCTTCTTCATTAAAAACGGTATGCCCACTATTTTTATCCCCCTGATTATCTGCCGAAGAATTCACAATCGCAGTTACGGCAAATGTTGTGCCGATAATAAACGCCGACAACACCGCCAAAACGCATACAATAAATAGAAATGCCTTTTTAGGCGTTCCAAAAAATGCTTTTAGACTATCCATGCCAGCCTCCTTCTCATCAACAAAATTCTCTGTTTTATTTGATTGAGTTTATTATACCTGTCAAACATTAGAATAACATTAGAAAACATTAATTTTTTAAAATCACAGTAAACTTACTTCCTTTTCCCGGTTCGCTCTCCACACGAATCTCCCCGCCGTGAAACTGGGCAATCTCATACGCCATGGACAGCCCAAGACCAGTTCCCAATCCAGAGTGCGAATTATCCGCCTGATAAAAACGCCGGAAAATTTTAGTCTGTTCCTCCGGCAAAATGCCAATGCCGTTATCGCAGACTGACAGTTCCGTTCCCTGTCCAACAAGCTTTAAACCGACCAAAATACATCCGTCATCCCTCCCATAGCGATAGGCATTGCTGATTAAGTTAGCCAGTAGACGGGAAAGCAACTGACGGTTTCCCTGCATCCGCACACCCTCCTGAACATCACATTTTAAGGTAATGTTTTTCTCTTTTATCAACGCCATGTCAAAGCAGACTGACCGTACAAGTTCTGTCATATCCACGGATTCCCGCGTATAGCTCTCCGCTCTCATCTCCAAACGCGTAAAATCCAGCATATCGTTAATCAACTTTGACATTTTCCTTCCTTGCCGCTGGATGGTGCGCAGCGCAAGCTTATATTCCTCAACGCTGCGCGTCTCCTCTAAAGTCATTTCACACTGCGCTGTGATAACAGAAATAGGCGTCCTCAGCTCATGGGAAGCGTCTGACGTAAATTGACGTTCCGTCTCAAAAGCATCCTCCAAACGCTGGAACATTTCATTGAAACTCGCGGCAAGCTGATGCAGCTCATCGTTTCCCCCGCCAAGCTCAATGCGTTCCTTTAGGTCTCCGCTGTCCCCAATACGAGCCGCCGACTCGGAAATTTCCTGAATTGGCCTAAGCATCCTCCTTGCAAACAGATACCCGCCGATAACGGCAAGTACGACAAAAAGCGGCAAAAACAGCAAAAGCAGCTGCGTTATGGCCGCCATCTGTGTCATGCCCTGGTTTTCAGACACAACTCCGCGTAACCATAGCCCCTCCAAACCTTCCAGAACCAGTTTACGGTCAAATATATAATACAACGTATCATTTACCGTAAGATGCTGAATCTTAGCATCGGCAAATTCCAAATCTGCCGTCTGCCGGGAAATGGGATTCTCCCCATAGAGCAGCGTTACATCCTCACTATATAAGGAGGTATAGACTTCATTCACCTTATCCAGGAAATCATCATCAATCTCCAGATATCCTCCGCGGAACGCCATATAATAATCTACCTCCTGCGGATCAATCTTGCCTATGTTCTTATAATATTCTACCTCATCCACATTGTCTTCCACCGTACGAATTAACTCATCGCGAATCGTCTTTTGCATCAACTGGCGGTTGACGGAAAAGACGATCACATAGGTACAGGAAGTGATAAACACTAAAATCAAGGTAAACCACATTGTGATTTTTACACGGATAGACAGATTTTTCATGGATGTTCCGCCTCCCGCAGCACATAACCCCTGCCACGGACAGTATGAATCAATTTCTTTTCCTGCCCGCCGTCAATCTTCTTCCTTAAATAGCTGATATAGACGTCAACCACATTCGTTCCACCCTCATAATCAAAATTCCAGATATGATCCTCAATCTTCTCTCTGGACAATACAATTCCCTGATTGTGCATCAAGTATTCCAACAGCTCATATTCCTTGGCCGATAAAGAAATCTCCGCTTCCCCACGCTTTACGATATGGGCCGCCGTATCCATTGTCAGGTCAGCCACGGAAAGGACATTACCGGCAACTCCAAAAGAAGTACGCATCATCGCGCGCAGCCTCGCCATTAATTCCTCGAAAGAAAACGGCTTTACCAGATAATCATTGGCGCCACTGTCTAAGCCTTTTACGCGGTCAGCCACGGCATCTCGCGCCGTCAAAAACAACACCGGCGTCGTCTTCCCTGCGCCGCGAAGATGGCTCAATACTGTAAAACCGTCCGCCTTTGGCATCATAATATCAAGAACCACAGCGTCATAATCGACCAAAGACAGGCTGTCCATCGCCTCCTCGCCATCATAACAACTGTCTACACTGTACCCCTGGGAAATAAGTTTCTTTGTAATAATCCTATTCAAATCCTTTTCATCCTCGGCAAGCAAAATCCGCATATCTTACCACCTTTGCTGAATTCCTTATAAGTAACCCTCTTTTGCCGTCATTGATTTTTTCAAAAACAGTATAGCACTTACAAAATTCAAAAACAATAGCCCCGAAAACTTTCGTCTTCGAGGCCATGAGAGGAGAGAGGCGCAGACCGGATTTGAACCGGTGAATCAGGGTGTTGCAGACCCATGCCTTACCACTTGGCTACTGCGCCGTATTCAGTTTTCCTTACGTCCTAGGACATTCTACCAAATGATTCCACATTCGTCAAGACTTAAATCAACTTTTTTGTAACAATTCTTGCGGGCATATTCTTCCATTTATCCTGGTTGGCTAATCCGTTACGATATAGTATATGCAAAAATTATTTTTTTATGACATTTTGCATGATATCTGTGATACCCGCAGCAATCGTTACAATATCCTCCCACTGTTTTGCCGCCGCCTGCAAAAACATTTCCTTCACAATCAAGTTTGGATTGCTCTGCGCCCTCTCAAGTTCTTTTACCGTATCTTCGGCAAGCTTCTCCATTCCTGCCCAGGACACATTCAGCTTACCAGCTTCCTCCAACACACGCCCAAGCTTATCAGCCGCGTCCTGATAAGAATAATATCCTTCCTGTCCTGGGATAGACGGCTTTTCCTTGGCCTGCACCTTGGAATGAAGCAGCTCAATCTGCCGCGTCCAGCTTGTCAGCCGTTGGCTCTGCGTGGAAAATGATGTGATGACATCACTAAGGTTTGCAAAATACCGTATCACATTTTCTTTTGTCAGTATTCCACCGTCCTGTACCATGCGGTGAGCCCCCTCAAACTCACCGCAAACTTTTTTCAACCTGGGAACTAAACGGTCACGAATATTCAAAGCGTCCTGTACAATCCACAAACTTCCTAATCTGCGCTCCTCATGCAGCTCATCTACTAAATCTGTATCATCCGGGGGAAGCCGCTTATCAGCAGGAAGATACCCCAGCGAATACGTGCACAGATAAATAATTTCATAGAATACAGAAATTCCCCTATTGAGATTTCCGCCAATTTGATTCAATGTTTCCATATTATACTCAGGCGGCTTTATCGCCGATAACCCCCTTATCTTCTATCTGTATCTTCGTATCGAGAAGTTTCTCCGCCATTTCATGCGCATCTGCCCATTGTTTTTTCGCCGTCTCTGTAAATATTTGCTTGAGTACGGCTGTCGCTGATTTTTCAGCCTTATCCAGTTCTTTTATGGCGTTTTCGATAACCCCATAAAATCCTTCCCATGTCGTCTTCACTTCGTCAAGTGCACTCAAGGCAGTCTGCATATAGGATACCGCTGAACTTGTACCCACCTCAAGTCCCTTCAAAGACGCCAAAAGCTGTTGATCCTGCAAAATTTCTTTCCGGTCCTGCGCAATCTCCTCGTACTGTTCATCAATCCGGTGCTGCATCACGCCCCAGGTAACTGCACCGCCGATGGTCATGGCTGCGCCCACTCCAATGACAATACCGCCCACAACTGCACCGACGCCTGCTGCCAGCAATGCTACTCCAACGACAGCTACAAAAATACCGCCGCCCACAAGCCCTGCTCCGACTGACACCAACGTAGACTCGGAAGAAATAAGATTATTCAGCGCATCAATGCTGGTATTCAGCCGTTCAATCTCCGTGCTGATATCAGACTCGGCTTTCTGAATCGTTTGTACTTCTCCAGATAAATTATCATGCGCCTCCTGTAAAGAATTTCCCCAATTTTTAAGAGCCGTCCTGCTCTCATCAATGGACGCAATGATATCATCCTCAATTGTCTGCATCAATGCGCGCAGCACTTCATTCACATCTTCAAATTCCGCATCTCCCTTTTTCATCCTGGGATGTTTCTTACAGACGTCAATCACATAGTCTGCCGACGCCTGAAACTGATTGTCAAAGGTAATTACACTTACCGGTATATCCGATTGAATTGGCACGGCAACATTATCAATCCAATCCCTTGCTACGACTTTTGCAGCGTCCAGTTTTAACTTCACATCATCAAACCACTCGAATTTTTGCTCTTCCTTCGCCGATTCCGGCTTTATCAACGTGGTATTCAAAACTCCATGGCAGCAAGCCGATACCAGGGTAAGCGCCGCGCATGCTTTCACCGTCTTATCGGTAGCCTCATCCTTCACCCCTGCATTTAAATACATTAACTTCATCCCATTATCCTCCTTATATTTCCAGTTCAAATGAATCGCTCACATAGCTTTCCTGCAAAAACTTCTTCGCAAACTCAGACATCGTCTGCCAGACACCCGCCTTTGCCACCAAATTCATCTTCTGCGGGTCTGCGCCGTCGCGGAACGAGGAGAGTTTACTGCCAAGAAATGACTTCTCATCCTCCCACAATTCCACAATCTCACCAAACTCATTTTCCAAAAGCACTACCTTAATCTGAAGCTTCTGCAAAAAGCGCAGCAATGATTTCGTTTGCGCTAACGCCTGCTGGCGCAGATTAAATTCTATTTTGCATTTCTTAATTTCTTCAATTGCGGATTTCGTTTTGCTATAATTAGAAAATATCTCATAAAACGTAGAACCCACAGAAAAAAACAGCCCGCCCGCCGAGAGAACGGAGACAGGTTTCCCGGCAACTATACCCGTATAGATAATTTTGCCAAAAGATTTGGCAAATTTCCCTTCTTTTTTGAGCATTCCAGGCAGCACGCTGTCCTGCAAATCTTCTATTGCATTTTGCAAAACTGCTATCTCACCTGTCAGTCTGCCGACGGAAACCTCCTCCACATCAAGGGCAGACCACCCCTCTTCGATACTTTCCTCGACCAAAGAAAATACATTATCCACACTGTTCTTCCACAAAGCAAATTCGTGTTTTACCTGACGGAGCTTCACTGCATTTTCCCTTGCCATCTCATAGAGGTTTTGCATATACATAATGATAGATTCGGCATCCATATCCTTGCTGACTGTCAGGTGCTCGTTTAAGACAGAAAGATTATTGTCATAATTGATAATAGGAGAAAGCAAAGGCGTTGCCATTTCCTGGCGCGAATCGTGCCACTTCCCTCCTACTTTATTTAACATACCCGCCCTGGCAGCCAGTGTCGTCACCCAATCGCCTGAAATACCAGGCAATGTGCTAATCTGCAACGAATTTAAGGTGTATGCCAGACTATCCGCATACCAAATTCCCTGCATGGCATGCCAAACCTTCTGCGCACTAGCTATGGAACTGTCTGCCATAGTAATCATTGTACCTTCCTTCATACAGCCCCCTCCTTATTTTCCTGAGACAGCCGGGAATTGCGGCGACATAATGCTGGATACCACACCGATTAACTGCGGGTTCTCGCCGAGCGTCAGGCATTGCACGTTGCCATACTTATTCTGTTCGCTCTTTGAAATTTCCTCATGAAATGCTGTATGGGATTTTCGCGTTGTGCAAAATGGGCCGAACGACAAGCTGTCCGCCTTATTGTCTATAACTGTCTGGATTAACGATTTCTCTTCCTTAGAAAACTGATTATAAATACTCACATTCCTCACCAGCACAAACGCGGTCGGCAAAAGCTGCAACGCTCCATTCCCCAGCAATGTCCCGCTGCAAATTGCACCCGCGTCCTCATTTTGTAGGAACGCTTGCGAATAAGACAGCAAAGAACCGTTAAACCATGGGCGGGAAATCTGCACAACAGCAACTTCCATACTCAAAGAAAGGTCGCTCGTGTCCATGCGCGAATTGGCTGTCTCTAATTTTTTATGCTGTTCCTCTGTCACTTTGTCGTGGTGTCTCCAAAACCACCATCCTTTGCTGTAATCCGATGACCGTGAGAAATCTGTCTTTTGGCAATCATTGTCCATGCGAAAAGTCTGTTCGCTGCTCTGTATCGTGATACTTTCCCAAGCAAGTTTATCCGCTTTCGTCCAATCCCTGGGAATAAAATCCGTCTCATAATAACCTTTCACTTGTTTTTGCGTGCCCGCCTGGTCGAATACCTGGGCTGCCTTATGAAATACGGCCTGCGGCGTATACCGCTCATAGGCGTCGATGGTAGCTAACGCCGCCTCCATTTCATTTTTACCCGCACGGATAAAGTCTTCCTGCGCATCATCCCAATCCATCTTAGCTTCCATCACATCTTCTTGTGCCGCGCTGCTGTCGTTTTTCAGCCTGCAATATTTTAAATATGCCCTATCGCACATTCTTTTCGCCTTTTTATACTCGTCATACCCGCTGCCGGCTACCAGCTCCTTAGCTGCTTCAAAAGCCTTTTTCTTATCTTCCGGCGGATTGTCTTCAGGCAGGGATGCGCTAAGAATTTTCGGATAGACTTCTGATACGTTCCTCCCTGACGCCACCAAATCCCGCTGCACCAAGGGAATCTCATCGGCAAGCAAGGAACCTTCCTTCTCGTTAAACTCAGAGACGTCTATTCCGCAGCGCAGCTGTGTATAGAAACTTAACTGCTTTTGAGTTCCTTCCGGCATCGGCGCCACAAAATTATAAATACCCTCAAATAATTTATTTGCTGCTTCCTGGTTGCTATTCATTCATACTCCTTTCCTGCGCGTACTTCGCATTTGTCCTCTTTAGTTTCCGTTTTCATTATATTTTTATTGGCAATGATTAACAATTACCTATTGGGAATAATTTATTATATTATTGTACTTCCAATTATTTTTTCTTTGCATGTATGTACTGCCAAATAAAAATTCTTATCAATTCAAACTCATATGCGCAAAATTTGCGCAATTTTTTTCTATTTTAATGCGCGTTACTGGTAAATATAAATAAATTCAATTGGCAAATATTAGCGCATTTGTCAATTGTTCCGCGAGGAAATGCGAGTATAATCATAAATATGAGCAAACGATTGCGCTTATTGCTACCAGAAAATGAGAAGCAAATTTTTAAGGAGGAAACGAAATGAAAGCATGGAAACGTACACTCAGCGCTGTCATGAGCATTTGCCTCGTATTCTCCCTGTTTACCGGACTGAATTTCACCAGTGCGGCTGCGGGAGAAAATGGTATTTTGCAAAATGGCACGCTGGCGGAAAACACCAACAATTGGACAATGGCGGGAGACATCCCCATAGTGTCCGGCGATGACGCCCAAGCAGGATGTAGGATTGAGAGCGGCGCCGGCACTGCCAAACATTTAAGCATTTGGAACAAAACAGCGGAAGAAAAGACATTTTCCATGAGCCAGACCATCCGCAATATGGCGGCAGGCTCATACACTGCCAAGATTGAATCTGTGGGAAATGCAAATACCAAACATAACCTCATTTTAAAAGCACATAATGACACAACCAACAAAGAAGTGACTGTAAACGTCGATACCGACCAGTGGGATGTGTACGTCAGCTCTGCCACAAAGGCTTTGGACGTAGCAGAAGGCGATACGGTTACCATCAGTGTCAGCGGACCACTGGCAGCCAAAGCAGAGGGCGCCAACGACGGTGAATGGTACGGTATCCGCAATATCGTATTCGACGCGGCGACAGCCATACAAGCCCCCATCAATGTACAGAAAGTGCCGGGGCTCTCACAAGATTTTATCCACGGCGTGGACGTATCTACTTATCTCAGTGAAATACAGAGTGGCGTTAAATACAAAGATGAAAACGGTGTTGAGAAAAATATGTTCCAGATTTTCAAGGACGCCGGCGTCAATTATGTAAGGCTCCGCGTCTGGAATTGCCCTTTCCGTACAAATGCAGACGGCAAAATCCTCTATGTTGACGACAAAGGAACAGAATATACCGAAGACCAGGTAACTGCCACACAACATGCAGACGGATATTACGAATATGCTCTGAAGGACGGCGGCAAAACCGTTTACCGTGAAGGTTATGGCGCAGGTAACTGCGACATTGACACAGCGGTTGCCACAGGCAAGATTGCCACGGAACATGGCATGAAAGTCTTAATCGACTTCCACTATTCCGATTTCTGGGCTGACCCCGCCAAGATGAAATCCCCGAAAGCATGGAACGGTATGACAATCGAGCAGAAAGCACAGGCACTCTCTCAATATACAACGGAAAGCCTCAACAAGTTAAAAGCTGCCGGCGTTGATGTTGGCATGGTACAGGTCGGCAATGAGATTAACGGCGGTATGGCAGGGGAAAAAGATTGGGCAAATGTCAGCAAACTTTTAGACGCAGGAACTAAGGCAGTCCGCGCAGTAGACCCCAAAATCCAGATTGCTATCCACTACGCAGACCCCCACAAAGAGAACTACCAGGTGGGAAAAGCAAAAGCCCTGAAAGAGGCCAACATTGATTATGATGTATTTGCATCTTCCTATTACTCTTTCTGGCACGGAACACCGGAAAACCTAACCAACGTATTGAAAGAAATTGCTACAACATACAACAAGAAAGTCATGGTCGCTGAGGTATCTTACTGCACGACCACAGAGGATGGAGACGGTGCGGCAAACGTTGTAAACGCCCAGACAAATCCTTTGAATTATTCAATTGACGCGCAGGGCGAAGGCCAGGCAGCAGCTGTGCGCGACGCCATTGCAGCGGTAGCAGCCGTAGGCGACGCCGGAATCGGCACATTCTATTGGGAGCCTGCATGGGTACCGGTTGGAAATTATGCCGGGGCAGATGCTTCCAAGAAGGAAGAAGTGTTGGCCTCCAATATTGATAAATGGGAAAAGTTTGGCTCTGGATGGGCTTCCAAATGGTCCGGCCCTGTTGGCGGCGGTTACGACCCAGGCGTCTCTGAGGATGAATCTACACACGGTTCCCAATGGGATAATCAGGCAATGTTTGATTTTAATGGAAAAGCACTTCCCTCTATCAACGTATACAAATGGGTATACACGGGAACAGACGGCCCGGTTCGTATATCTACGGTAGATACGGCAATTTATACCATGAATTACAAGGATACGCCACAGCTTCCCACCGCAGTCAATGTAAAGCTGAATGATGGAAACACTGTGGAAAACGTTGCAGTGACATGGGATGCAGAAGAAGTAGCTGCATTAAAGACCGCAGCATTTGGCGAATACACAATCAACGGCAGCCTGGCACAGTTTACTTATAACTCCAAAGGAGAGACAATTACCGTACCGGCAGGACAGCAGAAAACAACCTGTGCCGTAACAGTTACCGGCACCAATGTCCTTCCCAACGGAAGCTTTGAAGAAGGCGAAGCCGGATGGACAGTGACCGGCGGAGCAACATTAAAGACGGACGGTTCTGGCGGCAATGGAAAACATGGAAATAATTATTACGATGCCTGGAATGCATCAGACCTTGATTTCAGCATAGAGCAGACCATCACTGAACCGCTCACAAGCGGAAAATATACGCTGTTCGGCTATTATCAGGGAACAAATGTAAGTGAAGTCGCTGCAGAGTCGGGTCTGACTGCAACCGTTACATACAAAAACGGTGAAGTAAAGACTTATACTGGAGAAATTAATATTCCTAATACCTGGAAAGTATTTCACCGGGCGCAGACAGCCGGCATCATCATCAACCAAAACGTAGACAGCATCAAGATCACAAGCCGTGTCAAGTGCAGCGGAGCCGGTGGCCCATGGGTAGTTGTGGACGACCTCAATCTGATGCGCGCCGATGATCTGACTGCCGAAGAAGAAGCATTTGGCGCAGCCAGCAAAACTACAACATACACCGTAATTTTTAAAGACGGCGATAAGGTATTAAAAACAGAAACCGTAGAATCTGGCAAAGCGGCAACTGCTCCGGCAGCTCCCACCAAAGCAGGCTATACCTTCGACGGCTGGGATAAGGCATTTGACAACGTAACATCTGATTTGACGGTAAACGCTAAGTGGAAACAAAATCAGGCAGCCGCAAAAACCTACAAGATTACCTTTAACGTAAATGGCGGAAAGGCCATCAAAACTAAGAATAAGACCGTTACCGCCGGCAAAACATATGGTTCACTTCCAGCAGTAAAACGCACAAACTATACGTTCAGCGGCTGGTATACGGCAAAATCCGGCGGCAAGAAAATTACAGCTTCCACCAAAGTAGCGATTACAAAAAATACCACGTTCTACGCTCGCTGGAAAAAGGTTGCCAAACCGGGTAAGGTGAAAAAACCCACGGTAAAGAATACCAAGAAAAATACTATCAAGGTTACTTTCAAGAAAGTAAAGGGTGCACAAGGCTATGAAGTGCGCTATGCAAAGAAATCCAATATGAAAGGCGCAAAAAAGGTAACTTCCAACAAGACCTCCTGTACTATTAAGAACAAGAGCTTGAAAAAACGCAGTACCTTCTACGTTCAGGTACGGGCTTTTAAGAAAGATTCAACCGGCAAGAAGATATACAGCAAATCTTATAGCTCAAAGGTAAAAATTAAGCTCAAAAAATAGGGTTTCACAAAAAAGCAATTTTAAAGCCATAATGCAGCCCCCGCAAACCGTATGCACAGTTTGCGGGGGCTGTTTATAGAAGTATGGCACCCATAGCAGGACGTTTCTCACTGCTGCCAAAAATTTATCAAGATTCACCGTACTCTATCGCATCGGTAATTCTACGCCGTCAATATATACAGCCGCCACATCGTCAATCTCAATAAAACGGTTAAACATACCGGAAAATTCATAATCTACATGCATTCCATCGTCGCCGGAGCCACCACCAAATCCACCGCCAAGATAGCGGTCACCGGTGATATCCATCGTCTCCGATTTCCATCCTGTAATTTGACCGTCTTTGTTTGATTGTATCTTCCAATTACCCTCGGGCAGACGAGTCTCATCTTCTACGACATAACAGCTGCTGCCATCTTTCATTTTGAGTTCCATGTAACCAAACGGATATATTATTTTCTCTTCCCCGTACTGAGTTTTAAAGAACACTTGCATCCCACCGCCTGTAATATCCAATCCAGTGCAATTCTCCAACACACTGTAATCTATATTCAGCCGCTTCATCTTCATCAGCTCTGTCGGTTCTAAGACAAAGCCCCCAATATCTTTGTAGGTCGATAACACATCTTCCTCAACGTATCCTTCCTCTCCTTTTATTGTAATTGTTGCATTTCTAACGCCGCCATTTTCATTCTCTTCGCTGTTTTTCGCCTGTATATTGACTACCAAGGAGTCTTTGGACGCACCCGCCTCAACTTCTGGTCTCCAATATACCTCCTGCGCATCCTTGGGATGTGAGATTAAAACATGATACAACCTGCGGATAGACAACTTATCTTCACTTACCACTGACTCAAACCCTACCGAAGAAGAACCGGAAATCCAATTAAATTTAGGCTCAGCATAATAAGCATCCTCATCTTCACTCAAAGGCTTTCCGTCCAAAGAATCTGTACGAATCGTATAGTATACCATTCCTGCGTCCACATCATACCAGTAATTCTCCATTGTATACTGCACATTTCCATCTACCAATGTCTGCCCTGCTTCGCGGAAATTACGGGCCAGAACCTCTGTCTCTTCACTTGTGCTGCGATAAATATGCTGGAAGAAATCCCATGCATTCATACCGGTCGCAGCGAAACAAATACCATTAGCGCTTAAAACTACTACAAAAATTCCTGCAACAACTGCCGCTGTCTTCACTCTCCACCTCTGGCTCCACTGTTGCTTGCGTCTCATTGCATTCTCAAGCATTTCCATGCCGGCTTCCTCTGTCAGCTTTACATCCGAAATCGCTTCCTTATACGTGTTATGCTCCAACATCATAATCTTCACTCCTTTCAAGAACTTGCTTTATTTTCTCCCTTCCGCGCTGCAAATGCGTCTGTACGGTACTTTCTTTCATACGCAGCAGTTTGGCTATCTCCCGCACGGAATATTCTTCATAGTAGTACAGATGGATAGGAATACGGTACTTCTCTGGTAAATCCAGAATGGCTTCCTTTAACTCTTCAAAGGCATCGCTCGTTCCTCTTTGGAACGCCTGTCCCTCATCCCATTCCTGTAGCTGCACCATATCACGGTTCCACTTGTTTTTCAGCAAATTCTTACAGACATTGATGGTTGTGCGGATGAACCAGGCTTTCTCATGTTCCTGTGTCTTAAATCGGGGATGATGTTTTAAATAATTGAAAAATACTTCCTGAAACACATCATCCGCCTGGTATCTATCCTTGCAATAGGCCCATGCTAATTTGTAAATCATGTCCTTATGCCTTTGATAACATTCTAGTACTCTTTCTTTCTCCTTTCCCTTCATAATCTGTACCTCCTATATAAAGAAAACAATTTAGGAGCATAAATTATCTCAAATATTTTAAAAATTTATAAAAATTTATCCTTTAACTACGCCGACCGTCTTCAATTTTCTGACAGGGGTAACTAAATCACTCTGTTGTGCCATTACCATATCAATATCCTTATAAGCAAACCGGCATTCTTCAGCTACATCATTTTTCTTGCGCTTGCCCAGCACAACGCCCTGCTCTTTCAAATCTACCATTACCTTCTCAGTTGTAAATGCTTTCATAGCGCCTGAGCGTGAATAACTTCTACCCGCGCCATGCGACGATGTACAAAAAGATTCCTTATTCCCCTTTCCTTCCACCACATAACTGTAAGAGCCCATCGCCCCCGGAATTACCGCCAACTCTCCTTGGCGTACTCTGGTCGCGCCTTTTCGGTGCACCCAGACATCGGCGTCATAATGATGTTCCAACGCTGCGTAATTATGGTGGCAATTGATTTCCTCGCCGTATTCCACGGTATGTCCTGTGTATT
>CAJUTD010000008.1:65071-68406 GCA_910589635.1 uncultured Lachnospiraceae bacterium
GATGATCTCTTTTACAGTGAAACAAACCTTCTCCAACATACGGGCGCGATTTTCAAACGCATAATCCAAAGCCAAATTCATCCAATTAATGTACTGCCGCCCTTCCTTTGACTGCACGGGCAGAAACGCTAACCGATACTCATCCTTTACCTCACTGTACCACATCTGGTTCAGCTCTCTCGCCTTTTCATGGAAATAATCACAGATTGCCTTTCCCAGATGGCGGCTCCCGGAATGAAGCATAATGCACAGAAATCCATCCTCATCCTCTTGAAGCTCAATAAAGTGATTGCCTCCTCCCAGGCTTCCTATCTGGAAATACCCATCCTCGATCAAGGGCATCAGTTCTTCATTTGATGCATATTTTTCCATCTCCTGCTTTGCTGTGTCAAGTACTTTAGATTCCTGCGGCTTCTTATAACGCTCTGTATTCAGAGGTATTTCCCTCATAATGTTTCCAATAATTGCCTGAATGATACTGCCGTTTCCCGTCTGAATGTCCCGAATCTCCTCTATGCGGATATTCGTACAAATAAAGTCCATACCACAGCCAATATCAACGCCTACTGCGTTGGGAATAATAACATCCTTGGCAGCTATTACGCCACCAATTGGCATCCCCTTGCCGGTATGCGTATCTGGCATCAGGCATACCCATTTATGGATAAAGGGAAGTTGCGACAGATGATAGGCCTGTTCCAGGCAGCTTTCCTCTAACTGTTCCTCATTTTCCAACCAAATCTTTACCGGAAATCTCGTATTCTCATTGTAAATTACAAACATCTCATTCTCTCCTTTCCCTTTCTTTTCTCAATTGCTTTGATGGGATTATTATATACAGTATCTTCCAATTTATCATTTCAAAAAAGCTGCGAACTTGATTTAAAGTAAACAGGTATAGTATAATTTGGCATGAGGAGGGACCCACGAAGTGGGAGGAGCCCTGATGCCTATTTACGGCTCCAATGAAGTTATTTGGCATGAGGAGGGAAAATTAATGTCTGATTTCCAGGAGTTAATTAAAAGTTTCCCTAAAATCAGGGAATATGTACGCGATTTTTTTGTCTATGGATTCAAAACCAGAAATGATTTTAAAGAGAAAAGCCCCCGTACCTACGACAATCAGCGGCGGCGTTTAGAAAGCTGGCTCGGTCCCTATGTGCGTAAAGATTATGCTCCGGGCGGCGCTAACCTATCCCTAGCCATAGACAGCAATCTTCTTGACACAAATCCGCTGTTTCAAGTCTGGAAAACAAAAAGTTTTACAGATAATGATATTGTGCTGCACTTTTTAATCTTGGATTCACTAGAGGACGGCAGCGCACTAACCGCCGAAAAAATCACAGATACGCTTCTTTCCAAATATGATACATTGTTTGATATTCAGACAGTACGCCGCAAATGCAATACCTATGCCAAAGAAGGATTGTTACAGAAACAAAAGATCGGCAAAACAGTTGTATTTTCCCTCGACAATACGCTTACATACTGGCTGAGAACCGACGAAAACATTCTCGATGCACTTGCATTTTACCAAATGGCAGGCAATTTCGGAATTATAGCAAATATGCTGTCTGAACATCTCGACGCCCAGAATCATACGTTTCGTGTAAAGCACAGTTTTTTTGTACACACGCTGGAAGACGGAATACTTCTTGAACTGCTAGAGGCTATGGATAAACAGCTTAAGATAGAGCTTGAGGTGAAAAGTTCAAAAAACGAAAGAAAAAATACAACAACTTGCATTCCTTTGCAGATATTTACCAGCGCCAGAAGTGGCCGACGTTTCCTATGCGCTTATACAAGCACTAGAAAACGTTTTACCTGCTATCGGCTTGACACCATCAAAAAAGTTATTCCTTTGGAGAGTGCTGAAAATTATGGCGAACTGCTCACGAAGCTAGATCACAATCGCTCGTATCTCTGGGGCGTTTCCTTCCAGAGTGACGAAAGACGCCGCCTCGATACCTTAAACATGACAATATGGGCACTGGAACCTACTGAGAATTATATTGTTCAGCGTTTAAAACGCGAGGGCAGAGGCGGTACTATCACTAAAACTGCACCCAACACTTACCGCTATGAAATACAAGTTTTTGACTGCAATGAAATGCTGCCCTGGATTCGCACGTTCATCGGCAGAATCCTCTCGCTGGAATGTACTTCTAAGTCGGTAGAAAAACGTTTTTACAACGACTTGGAAACCATGTACCGCATGTATGGGATTGATGAAAATGGTACAGATACCTAAAATCAAATTTCCCACTCGTTAAATTATAAGAATCATAAACATTTTGGAGATATACTATGGAATTATTTTCAGAAATATACAGCTGTTACTACCGTGTGCTGCGGCACTTGCTGTGCAGCCAGAATCCTCTTACAATCAAAGAAATTTATAACCGCATTTGTCAGGAAGGCTTTGAGGAAAGTCTGCTCTCCATTATACCCAAAATAGAAGACGGCAGTTGGGATTTGTTTAAAAAAGAAGGTGACCTGTATCTTTCTAAACTGTCACCGGCCTTTGCCATACCTCTCACTGATTTGGAAAAGTCTTTTCTGAAAGCTTTATTGGCAGATGAGCGTATTCTGCTATTTCTTGATCCCGAACAGCGAAAAACTTTAAACGAAATGCTTGCTTCCGTGCGTCCCCTTTGGCGTCAGGAACAATTCTACTATTACGACCGTTTTACCGATGGCGACCCCTATGAAGATGAAACATACCGACATAATTTCCGTCTGTTGTTGGAAGCCCAGAAAAACCGACAATTTGTAGATATAGATTATAACTCCCCCAAAGGAAACCGGGTTCACCATTACTATGTCCCCATCCGTCTGGAATACTCCGCTAAAAATGACAAGTTCCGCCTCTTAGCTTTAGCTCAAAACCCACATAGACGGAACAAACTTGAAATTCTCAATATTGACCGCATTGCATGTGCCCAGTTGACAGACAACACACTTTCCTCTTTCATTGACATAAATTCACTCATCCAGAATTCCTACTACCAGGAACCTCTGAAGCTTCACATTATCAACAAACGCAATGCATTAGAGCGCGCTATGCTGCATTTTGCAAATTATGAAAAAAATACTACAAAGATTGATGAAAATACTTATGAATGCCAGATCTACTATAATCAGAGCATGGAGACAGAACTTCTGATTGAAGTGATGTCTTTCGGTCCCATGTTGACTGTGATTGGAAATGAGAGATTTCTTAATATCCTGAAAGCGAGGTTAAACAGGCAGAAACTATTGACAAAAGATTAAAACACCCACAAGCATTATTGCCTGTGGGTGTTCCCTTAGCTCCCCGAGTTGGGCTCGAACCA
>CAJUTD010000009.1:0-56470 GCA_910589635.1 uncultured Lachnospiraceae bacterium
AAGATAATTTTTGTGCATGTTGTTTCCATCGCTTTGCTATGGAAACCTTTTGAACGGATGAAAACTTTATTGATTGCTTCGTGCGACAGCCCCAAAAGTAAAACTGCCGCACGAAATAACATATTCGTGCGGCAGCTCCAAACGATTGAACCGTAACCAGTCCATACAAAACATTTTATTGCCGTGGGATATATGGCTTAAAAGAATACATGATTTCCTATTACAATTCCCTGCATTCCCGAAGACACACTCCGAAAACTCGTAGCCCCGTTCACATTGTCGACGCCGCTGATAGCCTGCTGCGCGGCCTGTATGCAACTCCCGCTGACGCCGCTTGCCAATACGCCCGCCATCGTTCCATTCAACGCCGGTGTAAACTGACCACTTTGATAAATTACACCGGAAATGCTTCCGGCATATCCTGCACGGACACGATTCATGACAACTGCACCTACTGCAAGCTGTCCTTCATAACACTCGCTGCCTGCCTCACACTGAATCAATGCACCCAACAGTGTGACATCATCATAAGATGCTGCAACAGCTGCCTTCTGCTGCGTTCCGCCACCCTGGCTCTGCGCTGCCTCTTCTGCTTTCCTCTCAGCCTCTGCGGCCTCAATCGCTGCACGCTCTTCCTCCACAGAAATCGCTTTGCCAAGTTCCAATTCTACATTTACATATTCTGCACTGACGTAACCAATCGAGTCGCCAACCTTAACGCTTACCCAGCCGTCAACTGTTTCTGCATCTTTGTCGACTTTAATCTTCCCGCCCTCTTCCAGGACATCAAGGATTGTCACGCTTTCCTCAGAAGACGCAGTCTCCCTTACACGGACGCCACCTGTCACTGCCGTTGCATAAGTAGTTCCCAGCTCATTGGCAAGTGCCTGCGCCTCTTGACCTGTCACGCAGAACTCATTCTTCACATATCCTTCTACGTTACCAGACTTAATCTTTGTCCACTCATCTCCGCTTTCTACAATCTCAGCAGATGCGCCCTTAGGAAGCTTTCCTGCCGGCTCTGCCTCCTCAGAAGCCTCGGTACGGACATTCAGATATTCCTCTACCTGCGGCATCAATTTCGCATCCCAAGGAGAAACCTCCTCTTTCTTCTCCTCAGCATCTATATCTTCTGATTTATTATCTTTTTTATCTTTATCAGCCTTATCCTTCTTGGATTTCTCTGTTTTCTCTTCCGATTTCGATTCTTTCGGCTGCTCCTCTTTCACTGCCTCTTCCGGTTTCGATTCTTTCGGCTGCTCCTCTTTCACTGCCTCTTCCAGTTTCGATTCTTTTGGCTGCTCCTCTTTCACTGCCTCTTCCAATTTGGATTCTTTCGGCTGCTCCTCTTTCACTGCTTCTTCCAACTTAGATTCCACTGGCTGTTTCTCTTTCGCTGCTTCTTCCAACTTGGACTCTACTGGCTGCTTCCCTTCATTAGAGGATGCAACTAATTCGTTTTGATTTTTCACTTTCGTCGCAACTACATTTCTATAACTCTTTCCCGCTGTCTCTGCTATCAATTCTACATTCCGGCTATTCAGATCCGCCTCAGTTGATCCCCCTGCTGCCGGCAATGCTGAAAATGCCAAAACCAGAGAAAATGCTGCAACAACTCCGCTTTCCATAACCTTCTTATCGAATTTCATAATGACCTCCTGAAAGATAAAACAACATGTTAAAACTTTATATGTTATTTTATGCAAAAATATTAAAATTATTACGAACTTGTTACACTATAGCAAAGTTTTTGTAAATTGTCAAGGACTTTCCCGGAGCTTATTTCTATCAAAAGTACCAATTTTAACATTTTTACTATATTTCCGCATATAGATTGAAAAGAATTATGCAAACTGCTATAATAAATGATAGGCAATTTTTCTTGTAAAATTAATGAAATATATATGATACCGCACTGGTCGGAAGGGAGAGATATTTGTGAAAGAAACGGCACAAAAAAGAGAAAAAGCGCATCAAAAATTAAAAACGCTCCACACAAACAGGGTAAAGAGACTTTCTTCGATAAAAACAAAAGTTTCCTTTGTATTGCTTTTTTCCATTGTCCTGACTATTTTAATGGGGCTTGGCACTACAATCCCCAGCATCTGGAGCAATACAGCTTCTATAACAGAAAGTTATATGAGGGATTTAACGGATTCTTATGGGCAAATTCTGAACCAGAACCTCATTGTCTCAGCCATGAACATGAGTGGAGAACGTTTAGGCGTCACTTTTGGTGAAGCCGGCCTGCAAGGAATGGAGTCCAGTTATTTCTATATTATAAATGCCGAAGGCAACATAATTTATCATCCGAGCCCGGATATGTTGGGAAAAGCGGTGGATATTCCCGCTATTGCAGACATAATGGATCAGATAAAAGAAATTGAGCCAGGCAGTGCACCGGAACCCGGCACGTTTCGATATACATACGAAGGAGCCACCAAACGCGCTTCCTATTATGTAACGGAGAAATACAACGTCACCGTCGTTCTCTGTGCAGATGAAAAGGAAATATTTGCTCCCCTTAACCGTGTGATGGGCAAAGCGGCTCTTATATGCTGTTCACTCGCCATCATCCTTGCAATTACAGGCTATTCATCTGTTGCAAAAATGATTAGGCCCTTCCAGACGGTCACCGACATAATCGGAAATCTGGCAGACATGAATTTCCAGGAGGACAAACGCCTGATAAAAATCAGCGACCGCAAAGACGAAACCGGCGTAATGGCACGCGCCATTACAACCATGCGAAATTCTCTAAGTGACGTTGTCACGGAAATCAAGAAGCAAAGCTCCCTTCTGTATACAACATCAGAACACTTAAGCTCACGCGCTTCCGAAACTTCTAACACAGTTCAAAATGTAGAACGCGCGGTCTGCGAGATTGCCACCGGCGCCAACAGCCAGGCTTCCGAAACACAGAAGGCTACACAAGATATTCTGTTGATGGGAACAATGGTAGAAGATACTTCCTCACAAGTTACATCTTTACATAATACTGCCGATTCCATGAAAGAATCGAGCGACACCGCAAGCCGCGCTTTGACAGAACTTGATGCCGTCAACCGGCATGCGATTGATTCCATCGACATTATTTATAACCAGACACTGACGACCAATGAATCCGCCATGAAAATCAAAGAGGCGACCGGCCTGATTTCTTCTATTGCAGATGAGACGAACCTTCTATCTTTAAATGCTTCCATCGAAGCAGCCCGCGCCGGAGAAGCGGGACGCGGATTCGCCGTTGTGGCATCCCAAATTCAAAAGCTGGCGGAACAGTCTAACGATTCTGCACGGCAAATTGACGATATTATCTATACCTTATTGGAAGATTCTCAGAAAGCTGTCCAGACCATGGAGGAAGTGAAAGAAATCATTACAAAACAAAGCGAAAACGTCAGCAGGACCGGCTCCGTATTTTCCCAGGTTCAGGGCGGTATCTCCGAATCTATCCAAGGTGTGGATGAGATTGCAGACCGCACCAGCCAGCTTAATACAGCGCGCAGCAACATTGTAGATGTAGTTCAAAACCTGACAGCCATCGCAGAGGAGAATGCAGCCAGCACGCAAGAGACTTCCGCTGCGGTGAACGAGGTAGCCAACATCATGCAGGATTTCTCCGACCACGCTGCGAAACTACAGGAAATTGCACATACGCTTGAGGCTAATGTAGATATTTTCCAATTGTAACGGACAGCAGCCTCTATTTTTCAGAATACGAATTGTTGTCACTTACATAAAAAGAAAAGAAGAATCCCTCGACTGTACGCCATTACAGTAGAGGGATTCGTTCTTTTGTCTAAACGGACACAAAATATGCTTTACAACCTCTTAAGCAATTCTTCCCGCTCTGCCTCATATCCCGGTTTACCGAGCAGCGCGAACATATTACGCTTATAGCTCTCAACGCCTGGCTGGTTGAAAGGATTTACGCCCAGGATATATCCGCTGACGCCGCAGGCAAACTCAAAGAAATAGAACAACTCACCGAGATAGAACTCATCCTGCTCTGGAATCTTTACCATAAGGTTCGGCACATTTCCGTCTGTGTGCGCCAGAATCGTTCCATTCATGGCACTCTTATTGACAAAGTCCATATCTTTTCCAGCAAGGTAATTCAGACCGTCCAAATCCACTGCTTCTTCCTTGAGTTCAACGGTGCTGCGGGATTTTTCCACGTTCAGTACGGTCTCAAACATGATGCGCGCGCCGTCCTGGATAAACTGACCCATAGAATGAAGATCTGTCGTTAAATCGACGGATGCCGGGAAGATTCCTTTCTGATCCTTACCCTCGCTCTCGCCGTAGAGCTGTTTCCACCACTCTGACACATAATGGAGGCTCGGCTCATAATTTGCCAACACCTCAACGGCCTTACCTTTTCTCAGCAGGATATTGCGAACTGCCGCGTACTGCAAAGCGTCGTTTTCTGCAAAAGGCTTGTCCAATGCCAGCTTACGTCCTGCCGCTGCACCTTCCATCAGCTTATCAATATCTGCCCCGCTGGCAGCGATTGGAAGCAAGCCGACCGCTGTCAGTACGGAGAAACGGCCTCCCACGTCATCAGGTACAACAAACGTCTCATATCCCTCTTCTGTAGCGAGGTTTTTCAGGGCTCCTCTTGCTTTGTCTGTCGTTGCGTAAATTCTCTTAGCAGCCTCTTCCTTGCCATATTTCTTCTCCAGCAATTCCTTAAATACGCGGAATGCAATTGCCGGTTCCGTTGTGGTTCCAGATTTGGAAATAACATTCACAGAAAAATCACGATCGCCGATTACCTCAATCAGCCCTGCCAGATATGTGCTGCTGATGCTGTTGCCGGCATAATAAATTTCCGGCGCTTTGCGGATTTCTTTTGATACATTATTATAGAATCCATGTCTCAAAAATTCAATCGCCGCCCGAGCGCCCAGGTAAGAGCCACCAATTCCGATAACAACCAGAACTTCGGAATCACCCTGGATTTTCTCTGCCGCTTTTTTAATCCTTGCGAACTCCTCTTTATCGTAATCTACCGGCAAATCGAGCCACCCCAAAAAATCATTTCCTGCACCTGACTTTGATACAAGAACCTCTTTGGCGTCTTCCGCCAATTTTGCCATGTAGGAAACTTCTTCCTGGCTGATAAAACCAGCGCTCTTTCCATAATCAAACGTTACTTTTTCCATGATCTCCACTCCTTTTCCATAAAATTATCGTCACGATTTCCAATTACAGGATAAGTGTAGCAAATCTGCCACGTTTCGTCAACAATACAAGCATGAGCGGGACAATTTCACTTGCAAAACCATTATGAAAAATACTCTTGCAGCACAGCATTAAATACCTCTTCCTCTTCCTGCTTTTTGTAATCCAACTCTGTAGGCTCCGTCTCTGCCTCCGCGCGCTGGCTCCGTGCATTTTCCTGCCTCTGCTGCTTGCCCTGCATCTGCTGCTGCCCTTGATCCTGTGGCTCTTCCTGCATAATCACGTCAAAATATGCCTGAATATTATCTGTTATGCTCGTCAGGCTCCGATTGAGCCTTTTTATCTGTCTCAAAATCCTTGACAGGGAAATTGCTAAAATCAATCCCATCACCACGATAGATGCCACCGTCAGGACTTCACTGTGTGTCTGTAAAATACTTACCCATTTCTCCATAAGCCTGTCCTCCTTTTTGATTTTCCTATCATCAATAGAATAAAATAACTGTTCAAAATCCCATAGAATTCCGAACAGTTACATTATAAATATTATTCTTCATGATGTGAAGTAGCTGAATGCCTTTTTTCACCGCATCTTTCGACAAGCTATTACTATTTGATTTCTTTTATCATTGGCGGTATCTGGGAAAGCATGTTATCCACATCCTCAAACATGGCACTCTTTGTCGTGCCAAGCATACTTGCACATTTGATGTGGTTCAAAACTTCCTGATACTGATCCTTGATGTCATCAAAGAAGCTATTGACCGTCATCAAAGCTGCCTTGGAATCATCAATAACTCCAGAAATCTCTGACTGCACCGCAGTTGCACCATCTGCCGCCTCCGTTATTTTATCAAACATTTCATATGTATCGTCAACTTTCACAAGGCTCTGACCCAATGCCTTCTGGGAGGTCTCCATATCGTTGCGCAGCTTACCGGTCCCCTGTTCTACATCGGAGACGCTTACCTCAACCGCTGCCACAAGGTTCTTCACCTCATCGGCAAGGCTCTTGACTTCCCTTGCCACCACGGAAAATCCTTTCCCCCGTTCTCCTGCCTTTGTCGCCTCAATGGATGCGTTGAGGGCAAGAATATTGGTTTGTTCCGCAATGGAGGTAATTTTATTGGTGCATCTTTTTATTTCATGTACCGCCGCCTCAAAGGCCAGGAATGTGTTTTTCATTTCTGCAAAATGCTCTTCCACTTGCAAAGCGCTGCTTTTAAGCTCCTCCACCTCACCCTGCGCTTGCGCTACAGATTCGGCAATATCACTCTTTACTGATGCAAACTGCCCAGACGCCTGGCTGATATTGGAAAAGGTCCCCTCAAACTCCTGTAATGTCTGTTGAAAATTATCGGACTTCTCCAAAGCGCCCTTAAAAGAACGGTTCACCATGCCCAGCTGATTCAGAGAGTCCACTTCCTTCTGCACAAGGTCTTGTTGGTATTCTTTCAAGCTGCCCATCACATGCAATATAGGATATGTATCTATATCATGCTGCTTCTTCCTCTTAAACTGCATTTCTTTCTCCTCCTTTATTCAAATACCACACAAGTCATGGACTGGTTGACAAACTGGTTATTATAGTGCTCCCCATATCCCACAAGGCCTACATGGTTTCCCAAGGTTCCCATCTCCTGCAAATATTCCTGCATGTAATGATTCTCTGTAAACAGCAAATAGCGGAACAGGCAGTTTACAGAAAAGACAGCTGAAATCTGTGAAAAGTCCTGACGGATCTGCTGGATAGTGTTTTTCACGGTTTCTCTGTAATCGCCCAGTTCCAACATCACAAGCACATCCGAATCGTTCACCTGCCGATAACATGTCAGGGCATTACCGCTGACATCCTTAATGGAAATAATACAGGTCTCGTTACCATTCAGTTTGCCAAAAGGATTCTTAAACGTCTGTGTAAGAATCTGCTCTTCCGATACTTGCAAAATCTGCTGGTATACCTGCTTGGCAGGTCTTCCATTTAATTCTCCAAGTAAATACTGTGACTTATCAGTCCTGGAAGCAATAAAACGGTAATTGCCCAATTGATGGTAAATATTTTCCTTATATGCTTTGACCCTGCCATTTTTATTTTTAATCAACGCATAGGCAACGGCATCCTCATACACCTTGCCGTTCGCTGAAATCTTGCCGGCGTCGCCTGTCCCGCCCACAAGTGAAATGTTCCGGTGCTTCAGCACGCTGTAAATCGTTGTCAGCACGCAGGCGTCGTTCCCCGAGCAGAAATCTATACAGATGGTATCTGACTGTGAGCCGCCGACACTATCCATATCTTTCTCTAACCGTGCAATATATTTCACAGGCATAACAGACGCCTCCTCCAGCACATTGGCCGCCGCAACGACCCCATCTGTATATGCCACTACGCTTACGCCTTTCTCAACTATCCTGTTATCGTAACTCATCCCAATACATCCAATACTGGGGACCTTAGGAAAAAGCGCCTCCAGCTTTTTCACATGCTCCTCAAACTGTTCGCCGTTTGACATCAACAAAATCAGTTGAGGATTGCTCAATCCGCTGACAGCTTCCTGTAAATTTCCGCTTTGGCTGGCACCAAAAAATTGTTTCACGGTAACGTCCTCCTTTATCACTTTGTTCGTGGTAAAATTTCTACTATGATTATACTTTATTTTTCTGCAAGATGGAAGAAAAAAATCAAGAAAGCCTCCTTGACTTTTTCTGGGAACAGTATAAGATAAAAGTAATGCGAATACGTTATATATCAGAATATCAGTCAAACGGAGGAAAATATGAAACGAATTGTCTTAACAGGCGGCGGAACTGCTGGCCATGTCACCCCCAATATCGCCCTGCTCCCCAGGTTGAAGGAGCTTGGTTACGATATACATTACATCGGCTCCTACGATGGAATTGAGCGCAAATTAATAGAACAGTGCCACGTTCCCTATTATGGGATTTCCTCCGGTAAACTGCGCCGGTATTTTGATTGGAAAAATTTTTCTGACCCCTTTAAGGTAATGAAAGGTTACCGGCAGGCGCGTGCCCTCTTGAAAAAACTCAACCCTGACGTGCTCTTTTCCAAGGGTGGTTTCGTATCTGTTCCGGTAATCCTGGCGGCAAAACACCGTAAAATTCCGGCCATCATCCATGAATCTGATATCACTCCCGGGCTTGCCAACAAACTTGCCATTCCCAATGCAAGTAAAGTATGTTGCAACTTCCCGGAAACCTTAAAGTACCTTCCGGCGGAAAAAGCCGTCCTCACAGGCTCCCCCATCCGTAAAGAACTGCTCACAGGGAACCGCCTGCACGGGCTTACCTATTGCCATTTCAAACCTGACAAACCGGTAATCCTGATAATCGGCGGCAGCAGCGGCTCTCAATTCATCAATGAAGTTGTGCGCAGCCTCCTGCCGGAACTATTACAAAAATACCAGGTGCTGCACCTCTGCGGCAAAGGCAACCTGGACGCTTCACTCAATAGCACTGCCGGCTATGCCCAATTTGAATACGCCAATCAGGAATTAAGTGACTTATTTGCAGCCGCAGACATTGTAATTTCCCGTGCCGGAGCCAACGCTATCTGCGAACTTCTTGCATTGCGCAAGCCCAATATTTTAATCCCGCTCTCCGCCAATGCCAGCCGGGGGGACCAGATTTTAAATGCACGCTCCTTTGAACGTCAGGGCTACAGCATGGTAATCGAGGAAGAACAGCTCAGCAACGTAGTCTTGTCAGACGCCATTCACAAGCTGTTTGAAAACCGCAGCCACTATACGGCGGCCATGGCTAAAAGCGAGCAGCTCAACTCTGTGGAAACGGTAGTGCAGCTCATTGAACAGATTGCCAAGAAACCATAGCCCTGAAATTTGCAAACCAATTACTCATATTTAAAGCAATTTCCACACAAAGAACATAAATACTAAAGGGACTGCCGCAATAAGCAGAAACAGACAATTCATAATAGCCTTATTATCGCCACGAAGTCTTCTTAATATCACATGTTTCTTCCTTACTGTGCCAGTCCCTAATTCATAAAATACAATATTCTAATTACTCTTTCGCTCTCTATGTCCTGACATACAATGCTGTTTATATCTTACTATTACATATCTATTTTCATATACTTACAAACATAAAATCGATCTACTGTTTCAGCTTTTCATAAATCTCATTCATTTCATCTTCAGACAGCTCCAAATGGTTCCAGCAGAGCTTATCTGCATTTCCATCCTGCTCATACCTGGGAATCAGGTGCATATGGAAATGGAACACTGTCTGGCCTGCCGCCTCCCCATTGTTCTGCATGATATTCAGACCATCGCACTTTAAAACCTCTGTCATATGCGCCGCCAATTTCTTGGCAAGAATCATCACATGTGCGGCTGTCTCTTCCGGCATCTCATAAATATTTGCATAGTGCTCTTTGGGAATAATCAATGCATGTCCCTTTGTCGCAGGGCTAATATCAAGAATTACCCGAAATTCTTCATCTTCATAGATTGTCTTGGAGGGAATTTCTCCCCCGGAAATTTTACAAAAAATACATTTTTCGTCTTTCATGGTATCCTCCATTCTATACACGTTTCGTAACATCTTTAACTGAAAATAAACGCCTGATCCAACATCTTCAAGGTCTTAAAGTTGCCCTTCGCCGTCATCTCCCCAGTCATAAATGCGCGCTGGAAAGTCATTCTTCCATGGATAATATTATCCATGACTGCTGTTGTCAGCTTAGTATACACATCAATTTTTTCACTCTGCCCATAATAAATTTTTACTTCCTCATTTTGTATCTCTATGGATAAAGGTTTCTTCTTTCCGTCAATCATAAACAGATAATTGGCCGTAAAATCACTTTGCGGCACAAAATGCGCCTCCAGTTCCATCAGATACGCCATCTCTTCGTCTTCTTCTTTCTGTCCTAACATATCTTTGAACATACTGCTCAGTTCTTCAATATCCTCTTTCTGCTTCTTCACATAGACGTCATCTGCGACATACTTTGAGAGCTGCTCGCTCTCCTGAGGCGTAAGCTCTAACTGCTGTGTACGCAAGACAGACTGCCTGATTGCCTGATTACTGTTGGGCAGGCTCTTCTGTTTCTGTGAAATCGTGCGGTAAAGGTTTTCTGCCTTCTTCTCAATAATCACGGTATAATCGTGATTCATTTCAAAGGAAACTAAATCTTCTACATAACCGCACAATCCGCTACAGGGAAGCCCGCCTAAAAATTCCCAGGCATTGGCAAGCGTAATCTCTCCCTCGCGTTCCCCATAAGTCGTTGACATGACAATCGGCTGCATATAAGTCTTAGAAATCTTCTCCTTATCTCCATACAGCCAGCAGGCGTCCAAAAACTGCTGCATATATCCGCCGATGCCCAGCCATTCCACTGTAGTCGCCAGAATAATCCCATCGGCATCCTTTATCGTCTGAGGCAGCGTTGAGATATTGTTCTTATCCTCATAAATGTTATAACGCTGTACCTCTACCCTCAGCTCCGTCAGTACTTCCTGTATTTTATTCACCACATACAAGGTTGGGTCATCCAGAAGTCCCCGCCCTCCATAATAAATATTCACTTTCATATACAAAAGCCTCCAAACATTTCAATCACTCCGCAACAATAAAATTATTACTAGATTATTTCATTGTATTAGTATATAAATTTTTGGAGATAAAGTCAACAACTGTGACGTATACCTTTATTTAAAAGAATATATACTCCTCAGCGGCAAACCGAACCTTGTCATTGGCCTTCAATTCGTGCGGCTCACGGTACTCCAAAGCCACATCATTCAGAAATGTCCCATTGGTGGAGTTTAGATCTTCAATAAAATACTTGTTTTCTTTTCTGCTAATTCTGGCATGAAGACGGCTGACCCCATCCGCAGAAATTACTCCGTCCACCTGCTCGCTGTTTTTTCCCAGAAGAAAACTATCTCCTTCAATCTGGAAATCGGCACATTGATGCAGCCCCCGGTATGCCAGCTTCCCCAGCGTCCCTCCTTGCTGAACCGACAAAATCTCTGTGGGATGTGAAGGCGTCTCCAAATCCTCCGAAAATGTTATGATCTGCAATTCTTCCGAAAGCTGAGGGTTTTTTCTGCGTTTGCGCATTTTTCTCTTATTTCGCCGGCTCAAGTATGCCGGCGCTTGTGAGAATATTGTACTTAATGCCGGAAAGCAGTTGAGCGCCCGCTCTAATATCTGCACGCTCTTTTCTTTCCATCTATCCTTCCAGGCTTTTACTTTTCTATCAACGCCCTCTCTTTGTATTTCATGTTTGTCTTCATTTTCGCACAAACCGTCCATGTGAATGCCGCCGTGTTCTTGTTTTTCGCCTTTACTTTCGTTATATTCTCCTGACGCCACCTCACTTGCCGACACGCTTTCTTCCATTATTGCCGCCAGTACACCCTCGATATCTGCATTTTCCCTGGTACAGAGCTGATATATCTGGTAACCTAGTTCCACCGCAGCTTCCTCCTGATGGTCCAATTTTCGCAAAATTTGTTCCATACAGGCTATAAAAGCGTCCGACAGGCTTTTCTTATAAAATGGTAAATAAGTAAATTGCAGACTGCCGTCATCCAGACTGATGTAGATGAACTCCATTTCCAAACAGAGCCCTTCCTCCCGCAGAAGATACTCCGACAAGCTCAGACATATCTGCTGAATGGAAAAAAGAAATCTTTTTAACATCCCATACCCTATTTTTTTACCGCTAAAATAATCCTCCATCTGCTGTTTTCCGCTGATATTGTACAAATAGCGGCGCTCCCCCTCCAAAACGACCGTCTGCATAGGCAGCAAACCAGGAATATTATTGGACTCCAGCATTTGCAGCTCATATTGTTCCACCGGCCGCCCTTGTTCCCGGATACACATATAGCTCTTGCTCAGGTTTCTCCTATACGTTACTTCCATCCACTTCTCCTCCTATAACCTCTAATGCTCCAAATACTTCCTCCAACAATTCTAGCTTGCGAAACTTTTGTGCTGGGTGAAAATCCTCCCACATTTCCTGTTTCTGCACAAGCTCTGTTGTCCCTGCGTACAGTTGTATTCCAGCATCCACAAGCAAAAATATGCACAACAGAACAACCGGAACAACGATGGATGCTTCTACGGTTAAGCTACCCTTGACGTTTTGCCTGAGACTGGTTTTTAACTTTCTGTTCCAGACATCCCTAACACACAAGACATCAGGAAAACACTTCTTCCCCCACATATCTATAATCCTCGAAACAGCAGAAAAAAGTATGACAACAGCAGAAATGGCACGAAAGCAATCTCATCTTTTCTCTTTTTTCTCTTTAAAACCAGAAGCCCTAAAGAACATAACGCCGACAACAGCAGCCCATACAGGAACAATTGCAAATTTCCATATCCGCCCAGGTATACGCCTGTTACTACCAAGAGAATACCGTCGCCCATCCCCAGGCTTCCACGCGTGGCTACACTGATTAAAATCAGGACAAGCCCTAAAAGCATTCCCCACAAGATACTGTAAATAGAGCACACCGGGGCAAACATATGTAAAATCACGCCGGCAATCCCAAACATAAAGATATAGATTACTGTCAGACGCCGATATTTTACATCCTCAAAACTACATAAACTTAACAACCCCAAAACTAACATTTTCTGCATAATTTTTCCCCTTTCGTACGCCGCATATTTTGGGCCATCTTATATTTATTTTACATTGGCTGTTCCTATGACATTCTCCTTATTTCCCGCCACATCTTGAGCATGGTTTTTTGCCGTCTGTCTCTGATCGCTTTATCATATAGACGGTCCGTTTCAAACCGCTGCATGCTAGGTGGTAATGATAACAGTCGCCCTCTGTCGTCACATAAACAATCTTCCCCATAGCCTGTCCCTTCGTACAGTGTGCACAAGGCGCGTAGGATCGTTGCGAACCCTCCATGGCCGCCGCGCTTACAGATTGAATAGACAACTTTAGATGTGTACAATTCCGGCTCTCGTGGTATACGCTCTGGGTCGGCGTGACAAACACCCATGTTTCGTCCTTTTCTGTCGTTTTGTCTTTTTGCTCTCCCACCCAGCGATGTATACGACATCCATCTGAAACCTTCATCTGCCGCTTGCCAAAGAAACTCACCGGAAAGCGAATATGATACGTTACAAAAGCGTCAATATAAACTTCATCAACACTTGTATTTTTCCAGGAAAAACCGGCTATACCTCCTTTGATAAAAGACAATGGACATTTCTGTACGGCCAACTCTTTGTAAAACGCCGCCTGGGTCAGTGTTTTTGCCTCCCCGGGCGTCTTATCCCGCAAAAGCGCTGTTTCTGCCACAGCAACATCTAATGAATTTGCCACAATATACTGCGTCTGCATCATCAAAAACAAGGACAAAACCGTAATCACAGCAAATAGAAACAGCGGAAACACCAACGCCGCTTCCAGCGTCATAGCCCCTTTGCATTCGCGGAGGGCATGAAAAAGTGCCTCCCATGGAACGAATGCTCCACTTTTTATTTCTTTCCAACTTTTTTGCCTGAGAGAGATTTTTTTCTTTTCCTTTCTTGTCATTTGAGGCACTTTTCCACACCCTCCTTACGAATTTTTGTTACTTATACAAAAGGCTGCTTTGCCCACGAAAATGATATAACCCATCATCTGTTATCTGGGTTGTGACAAACCCCAGGAATAAGGGGGACGCTGTATAAAGCCCCACTGCCTGCACACCATGGATTTGGCAATCCATTTTAAATAATTCCTTCTTTAACGCCATATTGCGCTCTACAATATCCATAGCGCGGCATACCAGCGTTTCCTCGCGTACCAGCAGCAGCAAAATCTGTAAATATTCCCGATAATCCAAACCATCTTCACGGCTCTCCGTCTTCTCCGCCTTCTTTTTCAAAACTTCCTCTCCCACAGACACATCGCTTTTCCAATCAGAGACGGCTTTTACCAGCGCAACGCGCCCGCCTGACAACAGACAACGCACATCCAAAATACTCTCGATATAACTCCACGCCAGCAAAATCCCAATTTTTACCGCATAAATGAGGGGAGCAGCTCCCGTGAAGCCGACTGCCGCCGTGGCAATTTCCAGGGCAAGCGCCTGCTTTTTGCCATCCTGCATAATTGTTGTGAAATTACCTGCCTCGCGAATGAGAAGCAGCTCTTTGACGGTTTTTTCCAAATTTTCATAATCAGAACTTTTCCCCGCCACACAGTATTCCAACTCGTATTCCAGAGCATGCGCTTCACTGCCTTTTTGGGCAGGACCGCTGCCACAGGAAAAATACCGGTTCAAATATTGAAGAAACCACAATTTGTCCACCCCCGCCTCATCAGACAATTTCAAGTTTCCTTGTGCTTTCCTGCGATTTGACAACGTATCTGACAGCGGAATTGCCTTGCCAGAAATTCCAGAAGGGTCTTCAACCACCAGATTGAGCATTAGCGAACTTTTTAATATGTCCACGGAATCCACCGGATTCTCAGGCACATTCCCTAGATTCTCCGCGGAAACCTCATCCTTCTTACAACCTTCAGCTCCTTCCCTGTAACCTGTCCCGCCCGAATCTCCAGCTCCTTCCCCTCCATCCGGTCCAACGCGCTCTTTTCCCTGCTCTATCTCCTCTGCCTCCGACATTGCATTCTTGGCAGATTCCCATTGTTTTTGCAAATCTTCCGACTCCTTTGCTATCTTCTTGCCGCCATCTAGTTTTCCTTTGATTAGCTCTGCTGCGCCGGCGGCAAGCTGCGCCTGAATTGCGGCGCAGGCTTGCTTTTCAAAAGCAGCGCCGCCGGCGTCTGTTGCCAAGGCGTACTCTGTGACTTGTAAATCTTTCATTGCCAATTGGTAAAATCCAGCTCCTCTCTGTGCGAGCTCAGTCTCCTCCATCGCGCGTCCCTCCAGTAAAGCCACATCGAGTTCTCCGAATTCATTGCCGGCATCTAAGAACAACAATCCATACTCGGCCCACAAATCAGGATTGTACTGCCCAAACAGAGATTCCAGATTTAGCAAAAGTTTTCGTGGGGCAAGCTCATGAAGCGCCTGCACCCTGGCAGCTTCCAGCAAGGAAAAACATAATGAAAACACCAATGTTAAGACAAGGGCAAGAAACAGGGTAATACTTCCATCTTTCCTTCCCATAATTATTTTCTCCTACTTATACACTTTGCCGGCTTGCTTGGTTATTTTCTGCAAAATCTTATCCACCAAGTCTGTAATCTGCTCCTTAAACAGCAGGGCCAGGCTTATGAGAATTACAATGATTAAAATCACCTCCACAACGCCCATACCGTCCTCATCCATCAAAAAATTATTAAATTCCTTCATTATTTCCTCCTTTCGCGGCAGCGAATGCCTGCCGTCTATTCATTACACGATATTACAAATTCAAAGACATCCCGGCAGGAATCACCAAAATTGCCAGCACGATCACTAACATGATTCCCATAGGCAGCAGCAGCTTGGTGCCACATTCCTCCCCCATCTGCATGGCATGAGCTTTGCGCTGTTCATACGCCTCCCACTCTTCCTGCTCCAACAATTTCTGCATCCCCTGCGAACCCTTTCGCACATTCTGCACAATCATCGACGACAGCCGCCTGTAAATGGCAAGCTGGCAGCGGTTGCCAAAATTTTCGTAAGCTTGTAGTTCCCCTGTACCGTCGCGGATTTCATGCAGCACAGTCAGCATTTCCTCATAGGCATACCGTCTTTCTGTCCCCCCACTCTCGCGCTTCCTCTGGTAAGCAAGCGCTATTTTTTCCCAAGCCAGAGAAATGTTCATGCCCGCCCCCAGCAAAAGGGAAAATTTACCGACTATTCCGGGATAATCCATCATCAACTGCCTCTCACGCTCCGCCCGCTGACGTTTCTCAGCTTCCTTTCGCCGAAAAATCAGTCCTGCCGCTGCTGCCGCTCCCAGAAAGGCTATCACAATGCTTCTGTTAAACGCATGTTTTCTCCATGTGATTTCCTTACCATCCAACTTGTCCGGCAATACCACATACGAGACATCCTTTCGCTCATTCTGCTCGGTTATAAGAAAATTTAGCTTTTCGGCAGTCTGCTCCTGCAACGATTTTTGCCTGGGTACAGCGCACACAGAAAACTGATAGAGATTGGACGTCTCCTGGCAAATTAATTCCGCTGTAATAGCCACCACCGTAGGCTCCCGTGGTTCCTGTCGAATTGTGCCGTCTGCATGGAAGATATTATAGTCAGAAAAGCGGTACGAAGCCTCTACTGCCCCCTCTTGCAGATATTCCGGTAGGAACAACGCTTTTGACACCGCATCTTTTGATGGATTACCGCCCAATATGACATCATCTAATTCTCTCTCCGCCTTCTTCAAATATGCTCTCTTCTGTGCCTCCGTCAGCTTCTTCTCCGCAATCTCCAGTTTCAACGGATAATTTTTCATTTCCCCCTCCACATCCACAAGAAATTCTTTCTCTTGCGCTCCCTGTCCCGGTTCATTTCTGGCAATCTGATTACACTCTTCTCTGCCATCAACTGCACCAACTACCACTGCCAGCAGAAAACCGGATGCAAGAATCAGCAACGCCTGATAATATTGTTTCTGCGGCAACGCTTTTCGCTTTAAGCTTACGGCCGCTGCCAGGCTAATTAATGCGCCGGCAAGATACAACTTCATTTGCCTCCCTCCTTCATATATAACGCGGCAAGTATCATTACTAAGAATACTGCCTGTAAAATACAACTCCTCTGCCTATCTCCTTATATACGGATATCTAGTATTTTCTCCGCCAACAGGAACGCTCCCGCATACACCAACAGACAGACCGTCATCACACATACTCCCAGGGCATTTCCATAGAGCGGCGCCAGAAATTCGGGAGAGGAGACCCCCACATAAACGAGAATTACAAAAGGCGTTAAATCCATAATGCGCTGCTCTGTCTTCTTTGCCGCCACAACCGTGGCAATTTCCCGCTCAACATCGGCTTTTTGCCGTATTTTTTCCGCTGTGTCCCTGAATATTTTCTTCATATCTCCTCCGCCTCTTTTGGCAAAGGAAAGAACTTGGGAAAAACTGACAATTTCCTCTATCTGACTGCGCTGTGCCAAGTCTTCTATCAACTGCTCCAAAGGCTCGCTTAACGCCAAACGGCAGATGATCTTGCGAAATTCCTGCGCTATGGCATCCTTTGGCCCATAGAGCTTTACATATTCCTGATGCGCCTGAATAAATGCATTTTCGATTGCATATCCGGCTTTCAGGGATGAAGATGCCATCTGTATGATTTCCCCAAACTGGTACAACATTTCCCTCTTCTGCTTATTTGACAGATAACTGCGAAATAACCTCCGTGTTACGAATAGAAGCGGCACTGTTGACACCATCCCATAAATACTGCGGTAAAACAACCAGGAAATCATGCCTGCAAAACCTGACGCTGCCAAAAACCAAAAAAGGTTTTCTTTCCAATTTAGGCGGTAACTTTTGTAATCTCTGTCTCTGTTTTTGTTCATTCCCTATCAGCCTCCCATTCTATTCCCGCCGCATACAGCTTGCCCTTGTGAATCAATTCTCCCCGCTTGATCCAGCTTGCGCGAATTTTTCCATCCAATTCGCCCATTGCGACAAACTCATAGAGCGGATTCAGGCGAATTTCGCCCCTCTCCATCCTATCAATTTCCATGATGGCGAGAACTCTTCTGCTGCGATCTCTGAGTTTCCCCAAATGAACCAATATGTCTATCCCCGCGGCAATCTGTGCCCGGATGGCCTGTATTGGCAAGTCCATGCCCATGAGAACCATTGTCTCCATACGGCTTATCATATCCTGGCAGCTATTTGCATGTCCGGTACTCAGGGAACCGTCATGCCCGGTGTTCATGGCTTGCAGCATATCCAAGCACTCCGCGCCGCGGATTTCCCCCACGATGATTCTGTCCGGCCGCATACGCAATGCGGTGCGAATTAAATCCCGGATGGTTATGGCTAGCTTTCCATCTGTCCTGACGCTCCTGGTCTCCATGCGCACCAGATTGCAAATGCCCTGTATCTGCAGCTCCGCCGAATCTTCTATGGTAATTACACGTTCTGTTTTGGGAATAAATTCTGATAATGCATTAAGAAATGTTGTTTTCCCGGAGCCTGTACCCCCGGAGATAAAGATATTGTAGCCGGCCTTCACCAGCGTTTTCAAGAATTCTGCACACTCCCGGCTGATAGATTCCCCCGCAATCATCTGTTCCATCAAAATTGGACGCTTGGGAAACTTGCGAATGGAGACTACCGGCCCCTCCAATGCCACCGGAGGCAAAACCACATTTACCCTGGAACCGTCTGCAAGCCTGGTATCTGCAATGGGCTCCGCCTCATTAATCACCCGGTTATGGCTGCCGACCATCTGCTGAATAATGTCTTCCAGCCGCTCCCTAGAGGAAAATGACTTATCCCAGGCAAAAATTTCCCCCTGTTTTTCATAAAAAATGTGCTCTGCGCCGTTTACCATAATCTCTGTAATGTCATCCTCGCCCAGAAGTTCTTGCAGTACATCCAGCTTACGCAGAGAATGAAACACCTGCATACGCAGCTCCCGCCGCCAATTAAACGGAATTACCCGGTCCTTCGCCTGCCGGCAGATTTCTTCATCAATGACAGCCAGCAATTCTTCCTCGTCATGTTCCCTCGTCATATCGAGCTGTGCCAATACATTTTTCCTAATCCGCTCCACACGATACCCCCGCCAGCCTCCTGCTGAAATCTCCCATAGTTCCCCAAAGCCACTGCTGCATTTTCCCTTCTCCCGAATAAGCCTCATTACTTATAACCGGAAGTGACAAATATACTAGCTTTTGCACCAGTTCTGCCTTCTCCTGCCGTTCTACTATCTGCCGGAACTGCTGTAAGGGCGCTGCCTGCATCTCCCCCGGCTCTGTGACGATATAGACCTTGCCGCACATCCCCAGCAGTTGGAAGAATCCGGGAAGCATCATGCCAAATTCCAGCAAAATCATGTCATAACCACTATTTTCTGACAAAAGCCCCACAAACTTCAGATAATCCTCTGCTGAAATCTCACCCAGACAGCCCCCATCCTCCGCCGGAGGAATGTAATCAATCCCCTCCATAGAATAAAGCGCACTGCCAATACAATGGGCAACATTGACATTACCTTCCAGGCACAGGTACATCACATCCAGCAAATCTTTCTCATACTCTTCGTGAAACCAGCCCTTGAACCCGGAACATTCATGTAAATTAACGTAAAGCAGCTTCCTCTCTCTCGCCAGCGCCTGTGCAAATGTGAGCGCGAACGGCGTCTGCCAAATGCTATGCCCCGGCGAATAAATACCCACGATTTCTTTCCCTGTTCCCGACTGCCCCGGCGTCCCACCATCCCACTCTTGATATACAGAAAATATCTGTCTGAGAAGCCGGGAAACCGGTTGGTACTTATCTACCGCTGGAAGCACGCCTATGTATTCCGGTATCTGCCTTTGGCAGTCTCCATCACACAAATACATCCACAATACCTCTGGCGAATGTCTCGCTGCTTGTCCCTGCCTTAAAATTTCTTCACAGACTTGCGGCTCTTCCCAGAACCCAGCACCCAACAGAACAATATCCAAACTTTGACTGTTAAGATATTCCAGAAAACGCTCCGGTGAGCAAAAAGATACGCATCTTAGCTTTTCGCCCTTCTGTAAAGAAATCCATTCCGCCAACTTCTCCCCATATGAGCTGTCCTCATCACAGACAGCAATTAGAATTTTTCTCAATAAGCCACCTCCATAGCGATTGCATAGCCAATTAAAATTGCGATTGAAAAATGAATGATGTGTCGTTCTCCCTGAGATTCCTGCGGATATCTGAGCAGTCTTCCGCTTGCCAAAACTTCAAGCATATATCCCCTGAATACCTGCAAGCGTAAAATAAGATTTCTATGAAATATCATTTTACCAAGCGACATGACAGCCGCCACTAAAAAAGATGCTGCAATTGTTGTGCAAAGCAATTGTAAACCCCAAAAACCGCCAATCATGGAAAATAATTTGATATCGCCTGCCCCCAGGACACGCATTAGAAATAATAGATAAAATAAGATAACCGGTACAGAAACGTTGAAAAGAAAAACGCTGGCTCCCTTCACACCCGATTCCTGAATCTGAAAGAAACATCCTATTAGAAATCCGCTCACAATCAGCCGGTTACTGATTTGAAAGCTCCGTATATCCATTGCCACCGCCACGCTCAAAAGCGTAAGGCAAAGCAGCACTTTCACCTCCCCAACTTATCACCTCTCTTCGAGTTATTCTCCTGTTCGCGAATCAGTGATGTTTTGGATTATAGAACATGTCTTTTTAATTGTAAAGTGACTTTGTAAAATTTTTTCATTTTTGTAAATTTCTCACAAGAGTTGATAGAATAAAATTCCATATACCAGCCCAAATCCGCTGATACCAAGGGTTCCGATTGTCAAAATATTCACTGGATTAATGCCTGCCGCCACAGAAATCCCCAAACTTTCCAGCATAGCATTGACCGCGCAGATTCCCACAGTCCCTCCCACGCAGCGCAGAATAAACACAGATATCCAGCCTGATTTCTGTTTCATCATCCCCATAAGCAGCACAAGAGCACAGATTCCTGCAATTGCTGCAATTCCATAATAATTTTCCATACCTGTCCCTTTCTAAAATCCTCTTATCACATGTATATACTTTCTGGAAAAAATTATGACTTTTCTGTATAGATTTGGAAGTTACTGCTTATACTTTAAGTAACAGTAATTCAAAAAGGAAAGGGATGCATATGTTTCTGATTGCAAAAAAAGAAGAGCCTAAGACAACTGCTTACTCTTTACTTTTAGATGACATAGAAAAAGCCAGATATGACCTGGCTCTCGCTTATGATAATTTTGAAAATGCCATGGAACCGGATCTCATCGACTGCTGCATCTATCAGGTCAATGCCATGCAGATGCGCTATAAATTCCTGCTGTCGAAAGCGAAACAGTTCAGCAGCTAACCGAACGCATGGCCAATATCACATGATTCCAGCCATTTCATACAACTGTAAATGGAATCATGTGATACCTCCATTACAGACACAATAAACTTTATGCCAGAAATCCCCGGGAACCCTCTGAATCCTGAAGTGTCTCCGTCAGGCTTCCTTTCTGGTAAGTCATGCCTGCTACAACCTGCTGTGCATGGCCCATCAGCGGTTCTGAAGTGTCTTGGCGCGATGCCTCCACAAACGCATCATAAAGATTCTTCAGAACCCGCTTCGTATCCTGAAGGTTCTGAGAAGTATTCTTACATACCGCCATAGCAAGAAGCTTATTGACAAATTGGTATTCCGCATACAAGCTGCCGGCAATCTCATAATTGAAATCAAGATCGTCCATCAGTCGTCGAACCACCTGCTGCGCAAGTCCCACGTTACGCTTAAATTCTTGATAATCCCCAGTTTCATTGGCCTCAATCCCGTCATCCAGGTAAGTAAAAAGAATGTCATACATAATCACAATTAATTCACCGCGGTTACAGCAGCTCAGCCGGCGGGTAAATTCCTGTTTCTTTTCCTGCGTCATCAAAATCCTCCAATATTTCCTGCTGCCACAACGGCATACGCAATATTCTTACCAAGGCTATTGCAGAAGCTGCAATACCTGCTGCGGAAGGTCATTGGCCTGGGCAAGTACAGAGGTCGCCGCCTGGGTCAGAATATTGTCCTTCGTGTACTCTGTCATCTCCTCTGCCATATCCACGTCCTCAATTCTGGACAACGCCTGCGTCATATTTTCCTCCGTCAGCTCCAGGCTGTCTACCGTATAATCCAGACGGTTCTGGTAAGCTCCGATACTGGACCGCGTCTCGCTGACCTTGGCAATTGCTTTGTCAAAGCTTGTAATCGCCCGGTCTGCACCAGTTACGGTACATACATTCACTTTATCAATATATAATGTCTGAGAAGATATCTCAGGAATACGCACGTCCATGGTCTGGTTCTCATTGGCGCCAATTTGCAGCGTCATCGGCCCTAAATCCGCCACCTCAAGGTTTACGGTGCCAATCGTTCCCGGCTCTACCTCAAACTTCATCTGGAAGCCGCCACGGTCTGTAATTGTCACATAACTGCCCTCGGTCAAAATCGTAGCCTGTGTACCGAATCCCTCGTCTGTAGAAGCAATATTAATCTCAACGTCTTTGCCGACAGTGGTAGTATCTGTGCCGATCCCTAAAAATGCAGCCAAATCAGCATTATCACACTTTACACTCATCTCCGTACCGTTTCCATATTCTGAGGAAACAAATACAAGATTTCCACCGTCTTTCACACTGCTCGGCACATAAAAGCCATCTTCCGGCTCTCCGGTCTTATCCGACAAATCCCCGACAAGCAACAGGTTTACTTCCCCCAGCTCTGCCCCTTTACGCATCTTCTCGTAAACTCTCTCAAATGACTCGCCTTCTTCAATCTCTACTTCCACGCCATTGATGACAACAGTTCCACTTGCTCCCGCCGGCACTGTAGAAGCGGCTGTCAGAGGCTGGCCTCCCTCTATAATTGCCTGCTCGGCATCTGCGGTAACTTCCACAGAATACATATTGGGAATCACGGAATCAGAAATATCAATGCGCTTAATTCCACGGTTATCTGGATAAACTCTCTGATCGAGCGTGCCGTCCAATAAATGTTTCGTATTGAACTCCGTGTCCCTCGAAACACGGTCAATTTCCTCTCGCAGAGAAGCAATCTCTAACTGAATGGCCTCCAAGTCGTCCGGTGTGTTCGTGCCGTTTGCCGCCTGGACGGAAAGCTCACGCATCCTCTGAAGCATCTCATGCACTTCACTCAACGCACCGTCGGCTGTATCTATAACGGAAACACCATCCGAAGAATTTCTTGACGCCTGAGCCAATCCTTTAATCTGTGTCTTCATCTTGCTGGAAATCGCCATGCCTGCTGCATCATCTGCCGCACGGTTAATCCGCAAACCTGTGGATAAACGCTCAACAGACTTAGACAGGCTGCCCTCTGCCTGTAATAATCTTTTATTGGCTACCATAGACGACATATTGTGATTGATTTTCATATTGTATACCTCTCTTCTAAATTTACTGTGAATTAGTGCAAAATATCATACGCTAAATGCGCTCTGTTATCTCACTACAGACGCAGTTTCTATGTGTCATTACCGCTATATCTTCTGCCCTAACTGTTTCATTTCCTCCAAAAATCCTTTGGCTATGCCATAGAGCGTCTTAGTTTGTACCTGGTAGGGCTCCGACTCTGTATCAAGTCCGGCCGTATTTCCCGTCCTGCCTCCTACAAAACGGTTCAAATCCAGATCCTCACTGTAAACATAATCCATCGCCTGGGAATTTCCCTGCTCCGGCTGTTCATTCACGCTGCCTGCCTGATTCTTTAATTCCTCTATGGTTCGGTAAGAGTCAGAGACAACATATCCCTTGATAGAATCCTCCTGTACCTGGAATCTTGCCGCCACTTTCCCAAGCTTCGGCGTCTCAAACAATACATCCACTCTGCCACGCTCCTCCTTGCCACGGACAATTTTGAGCTGTACATTTGTCAACTCATCTGCCACCATGACAGGAATCGCATAATACTCATCTTTCGCCATCTGGGTACCAAGCGCTATCTGCTGGCGCAAAAGTTTCATATCCCGCAAATCCACGCTCGTGACGCCCTCTGCGTCCTCCATCGTCCTCATGACATTCTCTGCCACATCCGCCAACTCTTTCTGGGCCTTGGCCATTTCCTCCGGCGCACTTATGGCTTCTCCGAATTTCTCTATGACTGCTTCTTTTGCCTGCTCTAAATCAGGTGTTTTCTCACTATTTTCCCGCGCAAACAAACTCTTAAAAATGCCTCCCCGCGGATTTAACAGCTGATTCGCTGCCATAATGTTATAAGCGGTCACAGGCATATCATGCCCCGCTAAAATCTGCAACACTTGTGCTTCTGCCTGCTTAGCCTGAGAGAACTCTGCCAGCTGTTCCTGATAATAAGCTTCCTCGGAAGCCGCATCCGCCGGCGTACCCCGAAGCTGCCACAATAATTCTTCCGGTGTCATATCTTCCACGGAACCCTGCGCCTGCTGCATGCCCTCCGGGGTAGCATAATGCAGCGCTTCCTTTGCACAATCCGTTTGATAGGCCGCCTCAATCTGCTGGGAAATACTCAGTCCCTGCGTATTCAGGCTCTCAATTTCTCCAAAATTATCATCTACAGACACATTGATTCCCGGATTACGGTTCGTGCGCACCGCAGTCAGCAGATTCTTCATAGAGAGCTCCGCTCCCTGCTGCACCAAAGCGCCAATCACAGCGCCGTCGGTCTTATCAATCTGGTTGAGCATACGGTAAATTCCTATGTAACTGTCTCTCTCCTGCTCCGTAATCTCCTGCCGATGCTCCAATTTCCATAGATACTTGCTAAATTTATCTTCATCGCCCGCATCCAGACGGTTCTTAATCTCCTCAGCCTTCATGTTGAGCTCATCTATATTCATTTCTAAGGGATTAACGCCCTCGCGGATCATCTCCATCACCACGGATGGGGACAGGTTCTGCATCACATTCTGCACTTTCTGGTCAGCCGCCTTCATCTGCATCACGGATTCTTCATTGATCGCCATCTCATTGTAAGCCAGGATGCGCACTGCCCTGCGGTTCGCCTCCGTAAGTTCCAGATCAAGATCTTCGAGAATATCGTCCACATTGCGGAAAGCCTTGTGAATCGAATCGCCCAAATCTGCACGCGGCGCCGTCTGTAATGTCTCGTATGCCTCCCCGGCGCGATCCATCTGCGCCTGTTTGGACATACCTGCCTCATGTATCGTATTAATCGTATCTTCTGCCGTCTTAACGTTACCCAGAATATAGGCTGGAACACCTCGCATCTCCTGGGATTTCGTCATTGTGTCACTGAATATGCCTGTATTTTCCTGCGTAGGCTCAATACCATTCCCACTGAGCAGACTGGCATAATATGCATTTTCCTGTTCTTTTAACTGATCTACCAATTCTTCCAACGGCTGTGTCTCCACGGAAACACCCTGCCTTAACAGCGCGTAATTGGCCTGAGCCGTCATTGCCAGGCGCGTCTCTTCCAACTGGCGTTTTGCCTTGAGAAATGCCAAATCTTCTTTGGCATATTCGGGAATCTCTGCCGATTTAGCCGTCTGTCCTTTGCCCTGGCCGGCTGATTGTGCCCCCTGCTGCGCCGCATAATTTGCCGCTGCCTCAAGGCTCTCAATCGTAAGGGGCATACCTTTTTCCACCACACTCCAGACATCGGCGTCCGTGGCATTTTCTATTACCTGCGCCGCTGCCTGCGCGCGCTCCATATTGCTGTAACCATCCAAAATCACTGCATCCTGGGGACGTCTGCCTTCTGCAATTGCCTGCATGGCCGCATCCAATACCTGGCCTGGTTCCGGTGGAAGCTGCATATCCTTCAGATCCATAACGTAATTCAAGTTGTCTGCCGTCAAAGGAATCTGATTCTCTATCATCCACTGGCTTGTCATCAAAGTCGTTTCATTCACAGATAACCCCGCCTGCATAATTACCTGGCTGATTTGATCTTTAAGCCCAGCGTCAAGCGTAATACCCGCGCCCTGGTTCGGCATAGTTCCACTGCTGTGCTGCGCCTTATAGAGGTTCTCAACTGTCGGGTCAAGTTCATTATCCAACATATATTTTACTGCCTCATCGCTGCATGAGGTAAGATCTGCCGCCTGTTCCAACGTCTCCTGGACATCTGTGACATTCTCTTCTGTAGCCGGCAGATCAGTCTCCCGCATGGCCGCTTCTATCTGCCTGGCCGCCGCTGCGCTCCCGGTTATCTGCTCTAACATCTCACTGTCCGGGGTATCGCCGAACACGCTGATATCCACACCCGCCTTAGCCAGCTCCATCTTAATCTTATCCATCTCCGTCACAACAGCTTCTATCTCCGTATCATTGAGGGAGAATCCGTCATCTTCCATCTTCCCGCAATCCGAAGGTGTAGCTGTATTCGCCACAATCTGCATCTTTTTCTGAAGGAGCTGTGCTTCCATATTCTCCGCCTCCTGGCGTATTTCGTCTAACTGGGAGTCGCCGGCAATATGGGGAACTTCCACTGTTGTCTGTTGCACGGCCCTTACCTCTCCCGAATCTTTTACGACCTGCTGCGTCGTAGTCTCCTGGACGGCTACATTGACTTCGCCCTTGATCTCTACCCGCGTATTGGTCCTGCTCACTTCTGCTAAATTCGTGTTATCTACTCTTATGTTCATATTCACGCCTCATTAATCGTTATTTTCACTATTAAGTATTTCGGTAATAGTGCCAGAAAACTTAATCTTTAATTTTCTCTCTAAAATTTATGTTGCAGTCCAGCCTTAAAATATATTTGTAAAATTCGTAAATTTCTGGCAGAAACGGATATACTAATTAAAAATGTCTGTTGGGAGGAGTATGGAACATGAAGGAAAAACTGGTAATTCATCAGGGGTGGATTCACGATGCCGTCCGGCGCGAGCCCTATGTAGCAGATATTTTAGTGGAAGACGGGAAGATTGCAGAGATTGGCCCAGTATTGAAAAGCAGGGGAATCAAAAGAGCAAAAACCATAGATGCCGCAGGGTTACAAGTTTATCCTGGTTTTGTGGAAGCGCATTGCCATCTGGGCCTGGATGGATACGGAACAGGATTTGAAGGTGCAGATTATAATGAAGTAACAGACTCGTTGACGCCGCAGCTATCTGCAATTGATGGTATTAATCCGCAGGATGAAAGCTTTCGTCTCGCCATGGAAGGCGGCGTTACCTGTGTGGCGGCAGGTCCGGGAAGCTCCAATGTGCTGGGTGGTACTTTTGTCGCGTTTAAGACAGCCGGAAAACGTATTGATGAGATGATTGTCAAAGAAAAGATTGCCATGAAATGTGCTTTTGGCGAAAATCCCAAAGTATGTTACAAAGATAAAGATAATTATTCCCGCATGAGCACGGCTTCCAAGCTAAGGGTGATGCTGGAAAAAACGCAGGATTATCTGGCAAGAAAAGAGGCGGCAGGGGATGATATTTTCAAATGCCCTCCTTATGATCCCAAGCTGGAATCATTGATTCCGGTCATTGAGGGGCTCCTGCCCCTTAAGGCCCATGTACACCAGGCAAACGATATATTTACGGCAATCCGCATTGCCAAGGAATTTCATCTGCGGCTGGCTCTCGACCATTGTACGGACGGTTCACTGATTGCGCAGGATTTGGCAAAGGAAGGTTATCCGGTAGCGGTAGGGCCTACGCTGGGGCATGCCACAAAGTTTGAGTTAAAAAATAAGAGTTTTCAGACGCCCGGAGACCTGGCGCGCGCTGGCTGCCAAGTGTCAATTATAACGGATTCTCCAGTGATTCCTCAGCAGTACCTTCCACTGTGCGCCGGATTGGCAGTCAAATCTGGTATGGATGAATTTGATGCTTTACAGGCAATCACGCTCAATGCCGCTCGGCATATCGGTGTAGAAGACCGTGTGGGTTCCGTAGAAGTCGGTAAAGATGGGGATTTCGTGATTGCGGCAGGCAATCCTATGGTCTCAGATACTAAGATTCAGTATGTCATCATTGATGGGAAAATAACATATGCTTTGGAGATGCCATAACGGAAGGAAAGCGCTGCCTCTCGGCAACGCTTTTGGGGGAGTAAATTTATGAAATGTTTCATGGGGTGCCACATCTTGGGCGGTGGCACCAACCAAATTTATGTAATATAACTTTATGTGTTATAAAGTTATTTGTCTTTTGTCGAAGCTGATAACGGTGCGCGCTTATGTTTGTGCCATCAACTTCATTTGATAAACCAAGTATAAAAGATAATTGTGTGCAAAGTGTGGACAATTTCTAAAAGAAAGATAAAAATTTCCAAAGAAATTATGAAAAAGATTAAGGTTTTGCGGCGCTGTTTTTGCCTGCCATTTTACAATCAGCAGTGCAAAAATCATTCTGATTTTAAAAGTTTTTGTATTATGATACAAAAAATATTGATATTTTTATTCTTTTTGCATATAATCTTATTGAGGTGATATCATGGAAGTTGCAAGGAAGGAATATTTTCAAAGATTATTAGGTTGGAAAGACAAAAAGATGATTAAGGTTATCACAGGTATCAGACGATGCGGCAAATCTACCTTATTAAAAATGTTCAGAGATTATTTACTGGAGCGTGGCATTGGCGAAAGTCAGATGATCAGTATTAATTTTGAGGATTATGAATATCAGGAACTTTGGCAGCCCAAGGCTTTATACCAATATATCAAAGAGCGTCTTCAGCCGGGGAAGATGACCTATCTTTTTCTCGATGAGATTCAGAATGTGAAGGAATTTCAGCGAGTGGTGGATAGTTTTTTTCTGAGAGATAACGTAGATATTTATATTACAGGCTCGAATTCCTATATGTTATCCGGCGAGCTGGCGACATTGCTTACCGGGAGATATATTCAGATAGAAATGCTGCCTTTTTCTTTTGCGGAATATGTGCAGATGCATGGAATGGAAAGCCGCGTAGAGGAAGCTTACCGGAACTACATAGGAAGCAGTTCCTTTCCCTTTGTGGCAAATATAGCGTCTGAGCCGGAGCAGGTACAAGATTATTTGCGGAGCATTTACGAGACAATTATCCTCAAAGACGTGGTAGGACGTAAGAAAATTACGGATGTCATGATGTTAGAGAGTGTGATAAGGTTTTTGTCTGATAATATCGGTAATCCGCTGTCTACGAAAAAAATCAGCGATACCATGGCTTCCAATGGGCGGCGTATTAACGTGAGGACAGTCGAAGCCTATCTGTCTGCTTTTATGGATTCTTATATTATCTATCAGGCAAAACGTTATGACGTAAAAGGAAAACAGTATCTGAAAACCTTAGAAAAGTATTATATGGTAGATATCGGACTGAGAAGGGCGATGCTTGGAAATTCAGGGCAGGCGGATACCGGGCATATTCTGGAGAACGTCGTCTATTTGGAGCTTGTGCGCCGTGGGTATCGTGTGTATGTGGGCAAGGTGGACAATCTGGAAGTAGATTTTGTTGCTATGGATCAAGAGGGGCTCAAATATATCCAGGTAGCGGCAACAGTACGGGAGCAGGCAACGTTAGAGCGGGAGTTAAAGCCTTTGCAGAAAATTGCAGATAATTATCCCAAATGTATTTTGACGCTTGATATGGATCCGCCTGCGGACTATGAGGGAATCCGGCGTTTGAATGCCTTGGATTTTCTTTTGGGGGATAGGTTTTTAAAAACTGGAAAAACTTGAATTCCAGTGAAAACTATGATACGATATTTCAAATAGGTGAGCAGGAAGAATTCTTAATGGCTTATAGAGAGCTTGAACAATTTCTGACGGCAAACCAATAACAGACAAAGAGAGCATACCAGACCACAAGGGAAACCTGAAGGGGACGGCGCAGCATAGGAATAACGATAAATATACCTAATTAACATCTCCGCTTTGTTTTGGGTGTATCTTTAAGCTGTCCCTGTACCTTTTGGTATAGGGATTTTTTAGGAGGATTTATGGGTCAGTCAGAACAATTGATTGATAAATTGGAAGAAACTTCGAGGCTTACGGAGGAAGAGTGGATTTCCCTGATTGAAAACCGCAGCCAGGATACGGCAGAGTATCTATATGAGAAAGCGCGCAAATGGCAGCAAACGTATTATGGGAAGCGGATTTACACGAGAGGGCTCATAGAATTTACGAACTATTGCCGGAATGACTGCTATTACTGCGGTATCCGCAGAAGCAATCGCAATGCAGAACGTTACCGTTTGACAGAAGAAGAAATCTTAGAATGTTGTCAGATTGGCTATGAGCTGGGGTTTCGTACATTTGTGCTTCAGGGCGGTGAGGATTCATGGTTTACGCAGGAGAGGTTAGAACAAATTGTCCATGAGATCAAGGTAAATTATGACGACTGTGCAATTACGCTCTCTCTGGGGGAACGTTCCAGGGAGAGTTACCGCCGATTGTTTGAGGCCGGGGCAGACCGCTATCTGCTGCGGCATGAGACAGCAGATGAAGCACATTATGCAAGTCTGCATCCGCCGGAGTTATCCGCAGCTCACAGGAAACAGTGCCTTTGGAATTTAAAGGAAATTGGTTACCAGACAGGCACCGGATTCATGGTGGGAAGCCCCGGGCAGACCGCAGCGCATTTAGCAAGAGACATGATGTTCATCCGTGAATTGGAGCCCCATATGGTGGGCATAGGTCCCTTTATTCCGCACCATGATACTCCATTTGCCGGGGAAATAGGGGGAAGCGTAGAATTGACGCTTTTCATGATTGGGCTTTTGCGTCTTATGCTGCCGAATTTGCTTTTGCCTGCCACGACTGCGTTGGGCACGATTGATCCGCAGGGCAGGGAAAAAGGCGTCTTAGCTGGAGCCAATGTCGTTATGCCCAACTTGTCCCCTACTTGCGTGCGTAAAAAGTATGAGCTCTATGATAATAAAATTTGTACCGGGGATGAGGCCGCCGAGTGCCGTGCCTGCCTGAATCGCAGGATGGAGAATATCGGTTATGAACTGGTGGTCGATAGAGGAGATTTTAACATGATTTGACCTAAGGAGGGACCCGCGTAGTGGGAGGATGCCTTAGGTCTCCTGAAACAGCCATTCACTAAAACGAAGCTGGGGAGAGACCTGATGCCCCGTATCATATAATCAAAGATTAAAAATGTAGTAGGAGGATAAGAAAATGTACAATGTAATGTCACCGAAAGCAGAGGAGTTTATCAGCCATGAGGAAATTTTGGAATCACTGTCATATGCTGAGAAAAATAAAAATAACCGAGAGCTGATAGATGAGATTCTCACAAAAGCGCGCGAGAAAAAAGGTATTTCCCATCGGGAGGCGGCCGTGCTTTTGGATTGTGAGCTGGAAGACAAGAACCAGGAAATCTATGCGCTTGCAGAGCAGATTAAGAAGGATTTCTACGGAAATCGCATCGTTATGTTTGCGCCGCTGTATCTGTCAAATTACTGTGTAAATGGTTGTGAATATTGCCCATACCATGCCAGAAATAAGCATATTGCCCGCAAGAAGCTGACGCAGGAAGAGATTGTCAGGGAAGTAACGGCATTGCAGGATATGGGACACAAGCGTCTGGCATTGGAGGCCGGTGAAGATCCGGTCAATAATCCAATTGAATATATTTTGGAGTGCATTGAAACGATCTATGGGATTAAGCATAAAAATGGAGCAATCCGCCGCGTCAATGTCAATATTGCGGCAACAACAGTGGAAAATTACCGGAAATTAAAGGATGCTGGCATCGGCACCTATATTTTGTTCCAGGAAACGTACCATAAGGAATCTTATGAAAAACTGCATCCGACAGGACCCAAGCATGATTACGTGTACCATACAGAAGCTATGGACCGTGCAATGGACGGCGGCATTGACGACGTAGGTTTAGGCGTGCTGTTTGGATTGAATAATTACCGTTATGATTTTACGGGAATCCTCATGCATGCTGAACATTTGGAGGCATATAAAGGAGTGGGCCCGCACACGATTAGCGTGCCGCGTCTGCGCCGTGCAGACGATATTGACCCGGATGCGTTTGATAATGGAATTTCGGATGAGATGTTTGCCAAGATTGTAGCATGTATCCGCATTGCCGTGCCGTATACCGGAATGATTGTGTCGACCAGAGAGAGCCAGAAATGCCGGGAAAAGGTGCTTCATTTGGGCATCTCCCAGATTAGCGGAGGTTCTAAAACGAGTGTCGGCGGTTATGCCGAGCCGGAGCCGGAAGAAGAGAATTCTGCACAGTTCGACGTCAGCGATAACCGTACCTTGGATGAGGTGGTACGGTGGCTGATGGAAATGGACTATGTGCCCAGCTTTTGTACGGCATGTTACCGGGAGGGCAGGACAGGCGACCGTTTCATGACCTTATTGAAGAGCGGGCAGATTGTCAACTGCTGCCATCCTAACGCATTGATGACCTTAAAGGAATATCTCGAAGACTATGCGTCTGATAAGACCAGGGAAATCGGTGACAAACTTATTGAAAAGGAGCTTGACGTTATCACGAACCCTAAGGTAAAAGATAAAGTGAAGGAGTATCTTGCCAATATCCACAGCGGGGAGAGGGATTTCCGTTTCTAACGTTTTATTCCGGTGTTTTGGGCCATCTTTTTTCTTGATATGTTGGCAGTCATTGGATATAATAGAGAATGACATAGTGAAAGATCAGGGGAAAAGACCATGAGCCTACAGGATAAGATGGAGCAAATTTTAAAAAATATTCATCTCCTTTTTTCTGAGAGCAAACCATATGATGAGGATGGGGAATGGATTATCGTAAAAAAGGATAGTGTTTTTAAACAGCTGGAGCAATTGAATCTGGCTGTTTACGAGATGATGGATATGTATGAGATGACGAACCAGAAACACCAGCTTGCGCAACGCCGGTGTGAGAAGCGTGGCGAGGAGATTATTCAGAAGGCAAGCCGCCACGCAGATGATATTTATGCTGCTTCCATTATGTATACGGACGATGCCATCAACCGAATCTGCCATATTATGGAAGACGCCAATGATTCTGTACGCAAGATTTTTCGCGGGCTCAACAATGAGATGGAGCAAGAACGCGAGAGAGTGCGCCACAATCAGTTAGAACTGACGAGCCAGCTACAGGATTTTGCAGACACCAACAAGTATATCAAGATGATAGAGGAAATCAATAAGAAGCTGGAACGCGAGCGGTTGGAGGAGGCCAAGGCGCAGAAGGAAAAACGCATACAGAACGAAGGAAAATCCTATCCCAGCGTACAGCCGGAAATCCGTGTAAATGAAGCATATTTGGAGCGGATGGACAAGAATTATAATTTGACGCCATTAGAGATTAATTCCAGGAAAGAGGAGGAAGAAAGCCTTGCGCGCGTGACCGGCAAAGAGTTTGCAGAAAGTTTGCGCCGCCGGGCGGCAAAGAATAAAGAGCAGTCTTTACAGATTGAAGATATGTCGGAGGATTTGGCAGCTGTGCCGCAGACAGAACATCCGGTAGAATCATCTACAGTGGACGGGGAGTTTGCTTCACTGCCACAGATAGAACTCGAGGACGTTATGTTAGAAGAAGAGATTGCCGGCGCCATGCAGGCGGAATCTTTCGCAGGGACTATGGCGGAAAGGGAATTTGCAGGGGCACCCTTGGGAGAAATGGAAGAAGAGGCAGGCCTTAAAGAAGTTCCAGAGATCCGTGTAGATTTAGATGCAGAATATTTTAAATGGAAAGAGGAGGGCAGTAATGAGAAACCTGCCGGCCCGCAGAGAAAGGGTCTGAAATCCCTCTTTGGAAAGAAATCGTAAGTTTAGATAGGCACCCGCCGCATAGATATTTGTGGCGGGCTTTCTTTCTGTTATAAACTTTTTGACGGTTTAAAAATAAGAATAATTCCATAAAATAATGCTTATTTTAGAAAATCTTAATAATTTTCCCGACAGTTACTTAACAATCAGCTGATACAATGAAATTCAGCAGAATTGTCCGGGAGGAGAGAGGTGAAGAAATGAAAAATATTTTAGTTTGTGACGACGACAGGGAAATTGTGGACGCCATAGAGATTTATTTGCAACAGGAGGGTTATCATATCCTGAAGGCTTATGATGGGGAACAGGCGCTAGAGATGTTGGGGAATCAGGAAATCCATCTTTTGATTATAGATGTGATGATGCCTAAGCTTGACGGAATCCGTGCCACCCTCAAAATTAGAGAGGAGAGCAGCATTCCGATTATCATTTTGTCGGCGAAGTCTGAGGATGCAGACAAAATTCTAGGGTTGAATATAGGTGCGGACGATTATGTGACAAAACCTTTTAATCCATTGGAACTAGTGGCGCGCGTTAAATCGCAGCTCAGGCGTTATACACAGTTAGGTAATGTGGCGGAGAGCAATAACCGCATTTATCGGGTGGGAGGATTGGTTATCAATGACGACTTGAAAGAAGTGGTTGTAGATGATGAGCCGGTCAAGCTGACGCCGATTGAGTACAATATTCTATTGCTGCTGGTAAAGAACCAGGGAAAAGTATTTTCTATCAACCAGATTTACGAGAGTATTTGGAATGAGGATGCTATTGGGGCGGACAATACAGTGGCGGTGCATATCCGCCATATACGGGAAAAGATTGAGATTAATCCCAAGGAGCCGAGATATCTCAAAGTTGTCTGGGGCGTAGGTTATAAGGTGGAAAAGTCAGTGAAATAAAGGCGGTGGAGAGGTGAAAAAATGGCGATATTCAGCCGGAATGAAGGCAGTAATTCTGGTGGCGCACCAGTGTCTGGTAATTGTTTTGTCATTATGCTTAATGATGCTGTTGATGCTGTTTGTAAAAAATATTTGGAATTTCAGCGAGAAAAGGGATATTTCCTATGAGGATACGAGTTATTTTACGAATCAGTTTGAAAGAATGTCCGTAGACTTGCTGGAATTTATTGATTTGCGAAGAAAGTTCGAGACGAACGGTTCCTATGATGCGGACAAGGAAGTGGATATCTGGCAGTATTATGATAATCAAGAGATTACAGGAGATGTAAAGACAAGGAAGAACTTAGGTAAACTGGCGTACCGACTGGGGGATTTGGCGGAATGGTCGAGATATTATAGCACGCAGCCTCTTGAATTTACATCAGAGTGCTATCTTGATGATGGAATTCAGCAGAATCTGACTATTTTTCGAGACGGCGAGTCGGTGTACAGTGAGGAGAAAACGATTCACAGCCTGGAGGATCTTTCTCCCAGCCTCAGAGATAGGATTGTTGAGGAAGTGGAGCATTGTTACGGCGGTTCCTACAGTACTTCCGGGGACAGCGGCGATTGGGCAGCTCTACAAAATATAGACCAGCAGAAAGCTATAGCTGCGAGCGCTGTAAGCACACAGGCGTCACAGGCTGAAACGTTATATAGCGCCCAAAAGGACAGCGAAAGTGAAACAGACGGAAATTCCCAGAATAGTGGAAAAGAATCTGACACAGGCCCTCAGGGAGACAGCGAAGAGGATACCGACATGCAGGGTGAACAGATTATTGAGAAAGTATTAGGCGGAGAGCTCTATGATCTGAATGAGGAAGAACTGGAATGGCTGCTAAATGACATGGATATGGCTTACAGCATGACGTCATATTCTTACAATTATATAGAAGAGGATTATCTGCCGATCGATGGCAACGGAATCTGGGAAATGTTCTTACAAGGGAAATGTTCGCTGGAGTATTTGCAGAATGCTTGTCAGGCTTTGGAGTACACGCTGGAAAATATGAATGATGAAATCAGCCGTTATCGGAAAGGAGCAGCCAACTATAACCAGGAGGCGGGGACGACCAACATTTACTATTGGGTTGTCCGTGGCAGGGAAAGAAATTTTTATACTAATATTGAGGACAGTATGGGAATGGATTTGCTGACCTTTGGTAAGAAGATAGGCAAGTATATGATTTACCGGGAAGGCGATGCGCATTTGGAAACAAATGTAAAAGATTTAGAGGAATTCTTTTATGAGCAAATTGAACCGAATTATGTTAATAAAGATAATATTCTGTATATCGGCGTAGATACATCATTTTTGCACGATGATAGTTTTAAAGAAGCAAAACAAGAATATAGCCGCCTGCATCCTTGGATCAGGATTTGCCTGTGGGGAGCAGTGGCAAGTTTCCTATTAGAAGGGCTCTGTCTTATTTATCTGAGTATTGTGGCAGGAAAGCGGGATGATTCAGGAGAGGTACATTTGAATTTAATTGATCGGATTCCTTCGGAGATTCTTTTTCTGTTTTCGTCGGTCTTTATTGTTGTATTTGTGTTTGGCCTAGGAAGTGTCTGGGCGGGATATGATGGTGGTGATTTTGTCAGTTTGCTGTTGCTGTCTTGCGGCATTGTATTTTTGGGTGCGGCAATCCTGCCCATTTTCTATCTAAGTTTTATTCGCCGTATTCGTGCCGGTGTACTGTGGCGTCACAGTATAATGCGCTGGTTTACGAATGGAATTGGATTGCTGTTTACCAGGAGGAAATCCTGCACGAAAATGGTTGTTTGGTTTGGACTGCATCTTTTGGCATGTCTGTGCATTCTGCCGATGATAAGCATGGCCTATGATAGAATGATTTTTTCAATTGGAGCCGCGCTGTTTGCAATCCTCTGTGGCGTGGAGGCCGTGATGATTATTCGGGAGGGTGTACAGCGCAACAAAGTGATGGAAGGAATCAGTAAGATTTCAGAGGGTGACTTAGAGTATAAAATCGCTGAACAGGAATTGAGAGGAGATAATAAAAAACTTGCCCAGTCAGTCAATACGATCGGAGAAGGGTTACACCGCGCTGTGGACGAGAGTATGAAAAATGAACGGTTGCAGGCTGACTTGATTACGAATGTCTCTCACGATATCAAGACGCCTCTGACCTCTATTATCAACTACGTGGATTTGCTCAAGCGGGAGGATTTGCAGAACGAGCGGGCACAGAATTACATTAAGGTACTTGACAGTAAGTCACAGCGGTTAAAGCAGCTTGCAGAGGATTTAGTGGAAGCGTCAAGAATTAGCTCTGGCAATATTAACCTTCAAATGGAGAGGATCAACCTGGTAGAATTGGTGTATCAGACAGAAGGAGAATTTGCGGAGCGGTTTGAGGAACGGGGCCTGAAAGTAGTATCGAAACTGCCAAGCCAGTCGGTGGTTGTCCTGGCGGATGGCCGGCGGATTTGGCGTGTCTTGGAAAACCTCTACCAGAATGTGGCGAAATATGCTATGGAGCAGACCAGAGTGTATGTGGACTTGCAGGCAGATGGCGAGAAGGTAATATTTTCTATCAAGAATATATCCAAATATCCGCTGAATATAGAGGCGGATGAGTTGACGGAACGTTTTATACGCGGGGACATTTCAAGGAGCACGGAGGGCAGCGGACTTGGCTTGTCGATTGCCCAGAACCTTACGACGCTTATGGGCGGCAATTTCCAAATTTACCTTGACGGTGATTTGTTTAAAGTAATGATTGGATTTCAGCAGGAGCAATGAGTAGGTAGAGATACATGGTTATGTTTTACGCACAATTTGAGTTTTATGTAATATGTCTGGAGCTGTTGCACGAAGCAATTAATAAAATTTTTATCCGTTCAAAAGGTTTCCATTGCGAAGCAATGTAAACAATATGCACAAAAATTATCTTGGGAAGCTAGCTTCCCAGAGTAATTTTTGTGCATTCTGTCTTTGCCGCGATAGCGGCAAGACCTTTTGAACGAAATAATATCTTCGTACGGCATGCGCTTTTGGCTGAGGCATATTACAACTGTAACAGCTTCATAAAAAGCGCCGCCCCTAAACCAAATTTGTCCTTGTATTTCCGTGGCGGGCACATTATAATGGAAATTGCAAATGTTTTTCTAATAAGGAAAGATTTTATAGCAGAAATCATAGGAGGCAGATACATGATAAAATTATATGACGGCGGTGCATATCTGGTAAACGGTCAGACGATAATACCTGACGACGGACAGGCAGCGGCGGCAATCGAAGCTAATACAGGCGCGCCAGTGGACAAAGCGCAGGCGGCGCAAAATACAATCGCATATGGAATCCTCTCAGCGCACAACACATCCGGGGATATGGATAAGCTTAAGATTAAGTTTGACAAACTGACGTCCCATGATATTACGTTTGTGGGAATCATCCAGACGGCAAGGGCTTCGGGATTAGAGAAATTTCCGGTTCCCTATGTGCTTACCAACTGTCACAATTCCCTTTGTGCAGTGGGCGGGACTATCAACGAGGATGATCACATGTTTGGATTGTCTTGCGCCAAGAAATATGGCGGCGTTTATGTTCCGCCTCACCAGGCAGTTATCCATCAGTATGCCAGAGAGATGCTTGCCGGCGGCGGCAAGATGATTCTTGGCTCAGATTCCCATACACGTTACGGTGCGCTCGGCACTATGGCTATGGGCGAAGGCGGACCGGAGCTTGTAAAACAGTTATTGAACAAGACGTATGATATTAATATGCCCAAGGTAGTGGGCGTATACCTGACCGGCAAACCGGTGGACGGCGTAGGTCCCCAGGACGTTGCGCTGGCAATTATCGGGGCTGTGTTTGCCAACGGGTATGTTAATAACAAGGTAATGGAATTTGTGGGACCTGGCGTTTCCAATCTGAGCGCGGATTTCCGTATCGGTATTGACGTGATGACGACAGAAACGACTTGCCTGTCTTCTATTTGGCGGACAGATGATACAATTCGTGAATTTTATGAGATTCATAAGAGGAAAGAAGATTATAAAGAACTGAACCCGGGACAGGTTGCATACTATGACGGCATGATAGAGGTAGATCTTGGAAAAGTGAAGCCGATGATTGCCATGCCTTTCCATCCCAGCAATACTTATACAATTGAAGAGCTAAATGCAAATCTCATGGATATCTTGGATGATTGTGAAAAGAAAGCGTTGGTGAGCCTGGATGGAGCCGTAGACTTTACGCTTAAAGATAAAGTAAGAAATGGCAAGCTCTATGTAGATCAGGGAATTATTGCGGGCTGTGCCGGCGGCGGGTTTGAGAATATCTCTGCGGCAGCCGCTATTATGGAAGGTGCAAGCATTGGTTCCGATGAATTTACGTTAAGTGTGTATCCGGCAAGTATGCCGATTTATATGGAGCTTTTAAGGAGCGGCGCAGCTGAGACGTTGATGGAGACGGGAGCTGTCTTAAAGACGGCGTTCTGCGGTCCCTGTTTTGGCGCGGGCGACACACCGAGTAACAACGGCTTCTCTATCCGCCATTCTACGAGGAATTTCCCCAACCGTGAGGGAAGTAAGCTCCAGAGTGGGCAGATTGCTTCTGTTGCCTTGATGGATGCGCGTTCTATTGCGGCGACGGCAGCAAATAAAGGTTATCTGACGCCTGCTACGGACATGGATGTGTATTATAACATCCCGAAATATTATTTTGACAGCAAAATATATGCGAACCGCGTATTCGACAGCGAGGGCGTGGCAGACCCATCACAGGAAATCAAATTCGGCCCCAACATTAAAGATTGGCCGGCAATGAGCGCCCTGCCGGAGAACATGGTGTTAAAAGTAGTATCGGAGATTCATGACCCGGTGACGACCACAGACGAGTTGATTCCGTCTGGCGAGACTTCTTCTTATCGTTCCAATCCTCTGGGATTGGCAGAATTTACGCTGTCCAGAAAAGATCCGGCGTATGTTGGGCGTGCTAAGGAAATTCAGAAGGCGCAGAAAGCAGTAGAAGAGGGCAAGTGCCCGCTGGAGGCTGTAGAGGAATTGAAGCCTGTAATGGAGGCTGTAAATAAGTCATTCCCTGAGAAGTCATTTGGGGAAGGGAATGCAGATGCCATTGGTTTTGGAAGCACGATCTTTGCAGTGAAGCCGGGAGACGGTTCAGCAAGGGAGCAGGCAGCGTCCTGCCAGAAAGTCCTTGGCGGCTGGGCGAATATTGCCAATGAATATGCAACCAAGCGTTATCGCTCCAATCTCATCAACTGGGGAATGCTGCCGTTCTTGATCCCATCCGGTGAGCTGCCCTTTGCAAATGGAGATTATATTTTTATTCCTGATGTACGCAAAGCAGTGGAGGAGCGCAAGACAGAGATTCCAGCTTATGTTGTAAAAGATGGGGGCTTGCAGGAATTCATGCTTGGGATGGGCGAACTTACAGAAGATGAACGCACAATTATATTGAAAGGCTGCCTAATTAATTATTATAAGGCGGAGTAACCATAGGAAAAATATGCAGGGTATTGCAGATGCAATACCCTGACTTTGCAACGAGAGGATGTATTTATAGTGGAAGAACAGAAGAATACAAATGAAAAGGTAAACTTGAATATCAGGCCCTATTTAGCGATAGGGCTGACTGCATTTTTAGTTATTGTAGGTTCTTTATTATTTTTTTTCCTGATCGACCGTTATCATGGGTTTACGGCAATTGTGAGCAAGATGATAGGCATTTTACAGCCAATTACAATAGGACTGGTGATTGCCTATCTGATGACGCCAATTGTAAATTTTGAGGAACGCCATTTGCTGCCGCTGGCGCAGAAGAAGATGAAAGATCCAGAGAAGGCAAAGAAGCTGGTAAGAGTTATCAGCGTGCTTGGGGCGCTTATTTTCTTTGTGTTGATTATTGCCGTTCTGCTGCTGATGGTTATACCGGAGCTTTACAAAAGTATCAATGGAATGATTGGCACGCTGCCAAAACAGGTAAATGATTTCATGGACTGGCTGAATGAATATGTCAGCAGTGACAGTGACATTTCCAGCTATTTGGAGGTTGGGCTGACCAAGTCAACAGAATTTTTTGAGAATTGGGCGAAAACAGATTTTCTGCCTCAGACAAAAAATATCATGGTAGGGGTGACAACTGGGGTAATCAATGCGGTAAAGGTGTTGTTTAACGTGCTGGTTGGCATTATTATTTCCATCTATGTGCTGATGAGCAAGGAAGAATTTATTGGGCAGAGCAAAAAATTGATGTATGCGGTGCTGCCAGGGAAAAGTGCCAACGCCATTATTCACACAGTTCACAAAAGCAACGAGATTTTCGGAGGATTTATTTCAGGAAAACTTTTGGATTCCCTGATTATTGGTATTTTGTGTTTTATCTGCCTCTATTTTATGAATATGCCTTATGCCGTATTAGTCAGTGTAATTGTAGGCGTTACCAATGTTATACCGTTTTTTGGACCTTACCTGGGGGCAATTCCCAGCGCCATTCTCATTATGCTGGCAAGTCCAATTCAGGGCGTATACTTTATCATTTTCATCGTGATTTTACAGCAATTTGATGGAAATATCCTTGGACCGGCAATTTTAGGGGAATCTACTGGGCTCTCCTCGTTCTGGGTTGTGTTTTCCATTCTGGTTGGAGGCGGCATTTTCGGTATTTTAGGTATGATTATCGGTGTGCCGGCATTTGCAGTGATTTTCTATGTATTCCGCAGAACCGTAAACCATATTTTAAGGAAGAAAGAGCTTCCGCTCAGCAGTGAAGAGTACATTTCCGTAGAAAAACTAGACATTGAAAATCATACGCTCATTGATTATCAGGAAAATGAAGTATCCGAAAAGAAGGCGGATAAAAAGCGTAAATCCGGCATTCTGAGCAGGAAACTTGATTCACGCAAGGACAAGAAAAAGAAATAATTTCCAGCTGAGATTTTTGACAGATACAGGGGTAATATGTTAAACTATGTCTAAGTATGGACAAAATTGAGTTGTCACACGAATAGAAGATTTATCGCATAAATTGTTTGACAAACTCTTTAACATAAATTCTGAGGTGAAATAGTTGGATAAATACGAGTACAAGTTAAAGCTGGATCAGCTGAAAAGTCTTGTAGAAGAGAAAAATTATAAAACCGCGGCCGAAATCGCCGACACCATTAATTGGCGGAAAGTCAGGAGTGCGGCAACTTTGTGCATGGTAGGGGAGATTTATGACAGATGTAAGCGTTATGAGGAGAGCCATGAGATTCTCTTGATGGCTTATGACCGTGCGGCGGTAGGTAGAAATATATTGTATCGTTTGACACTGGTCTCCCTGAAAATGGGCAATCTTGATGAGGCGAAAGATTATTATGAAGATTTCCTGGATGTCGCTCCTTATGATAACCAGAAATATATTCTTCGATATGAGATTGAGAAAATGAGCGGTGCAGATTTACCGCATCTGATTAGCATCCTTGAGGAGTTTAAGGAGCGGGAATATCGAGAGGAGTGGGTTTTTGAGCTTGCTTATCTGTATCACAAGATTGGCGACAGCGAGCGGTGCGTGGAGGTCTGTGATGAGCTGATTTTGTGGATAGGCGATGGTAAATATGTAGAAAAAGCATTGGAGTTAAAGATGCTCTATCAGCCTTTAACTTTGACGCAAGAAGAGAAATACCGGGAATTCATGCAACGCAAAGAAGGCGCGGTGAAAGTGCATACAACAGATAAATTGGAATCAGGAGAGGTCGTTCAAGAGACGATGCAGATTCCCAGGATTACGGCCAATACGGGACGCTTTAATACGCAGAACCTTCAGGCGGAAATTGCCAAGAGTATGCAGCAGATTATGGACGCTAATACCAAAGAAACGGTGAGCGATACCATGGATAATCTCAAGAAGATAGTGGAAGATATCCCTTATTTGCAGGTTCCCGCGGAAGATAGTGGGCGTGCGGTGGAAGATGAGCGGTACGGACACATTGAAACAGATGAAGAAATTGATGATACATTGAGAAATGATTTTGCTGAAATGCTTGCCGAGGACTGGGATGGACAGATTAGCTTTTCCGTCCAGGGAGGCGGGACGCGTGAGCCCCAGGTAAATGGACAGATCGGCATCGAAGAGGTTTTGGCAGACTGGGAGAAGACCAGGATTGCAGCAGAGACTGCGATGGCAGCGGCGCAGCAGAAGAGATTGGAATCAGCAAAAGCGCGTGCGATGCAGGAAGCGTGGGATTTGCTGGAGAGGTTGCACGATATTATTCCTAAACTGGAGGCTGGAGTCAGCCCAAAGGAACTGCTGGAGGAGCAATATTTACAAAATGTTTCTTCTGAAAAGCAAGGCATCGAAGAGGGAGCGCAGATACCGGAAGAAGTACAGATACCGCAGGGAATACAGATACCGGAAGAAGTGCGGATGCTGCAAAATACACAGATACCGGAAGATATACAAATGTCAGAGAATATGCCGGTACTAGAAGGTATGCAGATGCCAGAGAATGTGCCGCTGTCAGAGGATATGCAAATGCCAGAGAGCGTACCTATGCCAGAAGACATACGAATGCCGGCGCGTGTGGTTATGCTGGAGGACATGCAGGCACCGGAAGACATACAAATGCCGGAGCGTGTAGCTATGCCGGAGGACATGCAGGCGCCGGAAGACATACGAATGCCGGCGCGTGTGCCGCTGTCAGAGGATATGCAAATGCCAGAGAGCATGCCACTGCCGGAAGACATACGAATGCCGGAGAGCGTGCCTATGCCAGAAGATGTTCAGACGTCAGAAGATGTCCAGGCATTAGGGGATACGAGAGACATGCGGGAGATTTCCGATTCGATATCAGCATGGGAGGAAGCAGCCAAAATCCTCGGCGAGCCGATACCAGAAGAATATTTAGAAAAGATGAGGCAGGAAGCCGCTGCCAAACAAAAGGCGAAAAAGCAGACAGCAGCCCGAAAACCTATGGGAAGCGCTTTACCAGAAGAAGCCACAGCAGGCAGAGTGGTTCAAGCATTTGCAACAAACGAGACATCTCAGGAAGCTACGACAAGCGGGATAGTCGAAGAAGCTACAGCAAACGAGACATTACAGGAAGCTGCGGCAAGTGGGATAGCCCAGGAACCCGCGGCAAGCGGGATAGCCGAAGAATTTGCGACAAGCGGGATAGCCGAAGAATCCGCAGCGAGCGGGATGTCACAGCATTCTGCAACAAATGAAGCGTCTCAGGTACATGCAGGTGGCAAAACATCCCAAGAATTTGCAGGTAGCGAGCCAGCTCAAGAACCCACAGGAGATGGAAATGCGGCTCAGGAAGCCGGGGCGTCAGCTAAAAATGCTGCTGGCCAGGGAAAAGCTCAGTCTAAAGAAGAGGAAAAACGCAAGAATGCTTCTTCGGGCAAAGGCGATGCTGGACAGTATTTGCAGTCGGTATTCGAGGCGGCAAAGGCATCCAGGGAAGAAAAAGAAAAAGTCAGCGTCCCCAAAATTGAGATAGAGGAACCACAGGAACATATCAGTAAATTGAGCCCTGAGCAGAAAAAGATTTTCTCTTATTTTGTTCCTATCAGCGGTATGGAGCAGCAGCTCTGTCAGGTGTTAGAGGGCGCTTTGCATAGAAAAGGCACTGACAATACTTCGACCAGCGGCAATATTTTAATTACCGGTGGCAGAGGAAGCGGTAAGACCGTGCTGGCAACGGATTTGATTAAGGTAATTCAGAAGAGCGGAAAGCATTCCGGTGGTAAGGTAGGTAAGATTACCGGAGAATCGTTAAACAATAAAGAGTTAAGCCAGCTCTTAAAGAAAGTAGCCGGCGGTTACCTGATTGTAGAAAAGGCAGGAGATATATCAAAGAAGACGGCTACCGCGCTGTCGCTGCTAATGGAACAGAACACAGACGGGCTGTTAGTGATTATGGAAGATACCAGCCGCGGCATTGAGAAGCTTCTCAGCCTGGATATGAACTTCGCCAAGAAATTTACGGAGAGAATTAAAATACCGATTTTTACGAGTGACGAGCTGGTAGAATTCGCCAAGGCATACGCACAGGAACAGGAATGTGAAATTGATGATATGGGCATCCTGGCGCTTTATAATAGAATTAGTAATATCCAGAAACTGGATGAGGCTACAACCTTGACAGAGGTAAAAGAAATTGTTGACGAGGCTATAGCCCGTGCAGAGCGGGGAGGCCTGAAGAAAATATTTGGTGGGAAGAAATTTAATTCCGATGGGTATTTATATCTGAGGGAAAAAGATTTTGAAGATTAAGGGAACAGGAGTGAAAGGTATGGAACATTTTTCAGAATTGGACATGTACTACTTGGGGCAGGGAACACATTATGATGTTTACAAAAAGCTCGGAGCGCACCCGGAAAAAAGAAGAGGAAAAGAGGGCGTTTATTTTGCGGTGTGGGCGCCCAATGCCGAAATGGTATCAGTCATTGGCACATTTAACGACTGGCAGGAACACGAAAATGAGATGAAACGGTTAGAGCCAATGGGCATTTACGAATTGTTTGTGCCTGGGGCAGCCGAGGGTGATTTGTACAAATTTTACATTGAGACGCCTGATGGAAGGAAGCTCTATAAGGCTGATCCCTATGCAAATTATGCAGAATTGCGTCCGGGGACTGCTTCAAGGGTGACGGATATTAACAAAATCGAATGGACAGATGACAAATGGATGGAGAAGCGCCGTGCATGTAAAGATGTGCATTCTCAGCCTATGGCGATTTATGAGGTTCATCCCGGTTCCTGGATGCGCCATCCCGGGCGGGAAGATGAAGGTTTCTATACTTACCGTGAACTGGCAGAAAAATTGGCCTCCTATGTGAAAGAGATGGGTTATACCCATGTGGAAATGATGGGAATTTCGGAATATCCTTTCGACGGTTCTTGGGGTTACCAAGTTACCGGATATTATGCGCCCACTTCCAGGTATGGAACGCCTGAGGATTTTGCTTACTTTGTCAATTATATGCATAAGAATAATATTGGTGTTATCTTAGACTGGGTGCCTGCGCACTTCCCCAGAGATGCGCATGGACTGGCAGAGTTTGACGGAACTTGTCTGTATGAGTATGCAGATCCCAGGAAAGGCGAGCACCCGGATTGGGGTACCAAGATATTTGATTATGGCAAGACAGAAGTCAAGAACTTCCTTATCGGCAGCGCGTTGATGTGGATAGAGCATTACCATATTGACGGTCTCAGGGTGGATGCCGTGGCCTCCATGCTGTACCTTGACTATGGTAAGCAAGATGGACAGTGGGTTGCCAATGAATTTGGCGGCAATAAGAATCTGGAAGCGATTGAGTTTTTCAAACATATTAACACGTTAATTCTCGGCAGGAATCCGGGAGTTGTAATGATTGCAGAGGAGTCTACGGCTTGGCCGAGGGTTACCGGAGGAGTAGAAGAGGAAGGGCTTAATTTCAGCTTTAAATGGAATATGGGATGGATGCATGATTTCCTGGATTACATGAAGCTCGATCCTTATTTCCGCAAAGATAACCATAACCGCATGACCTTTGCCATGAGCTATAACAGCAGCGAGCATTATATTTTAGTGCTGTCACATGATGAGGTTGTTCATTTAAAGTGTTCTATGATTAATAAAATGCCCGGCGAAGGCAAAGATAAATTTGCCAACTTAAAGGCAGGGTATGGTTTCATGATGGGACATCCAGGCAAAAAGCTGTTATTTATGGGACAGGAGTTTGGACAGCTGCGTGAGTGGAGTGAGGAGCGTGAGCTGGATTGGTTCCTGCTGGAAGAACCTCAGCATCGCCAGTTACAGATGTATGTGAAAGATTTGCTGCATATTTATCGAAAATATCCGGCTATGTACGAGGCAGATACCGATTGGAGCAATTTTGAGTGGATAAATGCCGATGACAATACCCGCAGTGTGTTCAGTTTTATGCGCAAAAGCGTGAACGGCAAGAAAAATTTGATTTTTGTCTGCAATTTCACGCCTATGGCCTGGGACGATTACCGTGTGGGCGTGCCGTTGAAGAAGCAATATAAGCTTATTTTTAACAGTGATGATAAGAAATACGGCGGAGAGGGAACAGAGCGTCCCTTGTCATACAAAGCAGTGAAAAAAGAGTGCGATAATCGGCCGTATTCTTTTGCATATCCTTTGCCGCCTTACGGAGTAGCAGTATTCCAGTATTAATAACCGTTTAAAATTTGTGAAAATGAAAAATCTGGCTCATCAAATTTTATTTGTGAGAGACAGATTTTTCGTTTTTTGAGGGAACGCTTATGGTTTAGGGATAAAAGTAGCATAACAGAGATTCGGGCATATAGTATAGGGATAGAATAAATGGGAGAATCACTGTGGATTATAAACAAGATGTATTTTACAGAACCCCCAAACAAAACATGTCTAAAATACCTTTTTATATGGCATACCCTATGCAGACCGTTTATATGGAAGAACTGGAATATGCCCGGGATCTAGAGAAGTTAAAGGGGATGTATCCCAAAGAAGTCCGCTCTATCCAGGAGATGGTGGAGGACGAGTGTGATAAAATGGAGTACGAAGGAAGCTTGATGTTTGACGAATATCCTGACAGGCTTATGGTAAACCGCATCGTAAAGCGAATTTATGATGCTTCCGCAGGTCAGCCGGATATTCAGAAGTATGAAGTTGAACAGTGCGACATGGGTCAGTATGAGAGAGAACAGTATGAAGAAGGCGCGTTTGAAGAGATGCAAATGCGCATGGATAACGCAGGCATGGATATTTCGCAATTGCCGGAAGGAAGAGAGGCGCTAGAAAGGTTTCCTCTGGAAGAAATGCAGTCAGATGATTCTTTGTCAGAGGAGCTCTCGATGGAAGAGATGCCTATGGAGGAACTGCCGTTAGAAGGAAATCTTATGGCGCAGCGTAGCCCGGGAGGCCCAGGTTGGGGGCCGGGAGGTCCGGGAGGTCCAGGTTGGGGCCCAGGAGGTCCGGGAGGCCCAGGAGGTCCAGGTTGGGGCCCGGGAGGTCCAGGAGGTCCAGGTTGGGGCCCGGGAAGACCCCCACAGCCACCGAGAAACAATGGTTTGCAGAATTTGATAGAGGTATTGCTGTTCAATGAAATGTATCAGCGAAGATGCAGGCACAAGAGGTGCCGCCGCTGGTGGTGATACTGGAAGATGCAGACATAAGAGATATTACCGCTAGCGGTTATGTAGGAAAATGTGATTGAAAGGTTTACAATGGAAGAATTAAGGGAACTCTTATACAGATATTTGAATGACGGATTGGTACGGCTCACAATCAGCAATCCCAGAAGCAAGACGGAGGCTGCAAAAATCAGCCTCCGCCCGGTGCTGCTGGGAGAGAAACTTGTGTTTCAGGCGAGTATCAGCCGGGAAAATAAAATATTTCACCGCAATTTAGTCAAAGATGAGGCCGTGGAGGAAATTGTGAAGTGGATGGGAGCATACCGCCAGCTGGAGGCATTTTCCCAAAATGGACAAGCTACGGCGCTTGTCAGCAAGAAAGGCAAAGTGGGGATTAAGGAGAAAAAAATATCGTGCTGTGTAAAACAACAGGATTTATCTCATAATAGAAAGAAAAAGTATATTCTTGAGCCAGGGCGCAAAGTAGACTTTCTCGTAGATTTGGGCGTGCAGACGAAAGAGGGCAAGATTGTGCACGCGAAATATGACAAGTTCCGGCAAATCAACCGTTTTCTGGAATTTATAGAGGATATTCTGCCTCAACTTCCAGAAGATCGTGAAGTGACAATTCTTGATTTTGGCTGTGGAAAGTCGTATCTTACCTTTGCCATGTACCATTATCTGAAGGAACTGAAGGGATATCAGGTGCATATTATTGGGTTAGACCTGAAGGAGGATGTCATTGCGCATTGCAGGGAACTGGCTATAAAATATGGATATGCGGGGCTGGATTTCTATGTGGGGGATATTGCCTCATATGAGGGAATAAGTCAGGTCGATATGGTGGTGACTCTTCACGCTTGCGATACAGCGACGGACTATGCGTTGGACAAGGCAATTCGCTGGAACGCCAAAGTGATTCTGTCTGTGCCCTGCTGCCAGCATGAAATGAATGGACAGATCAAGAATGAAATTTTGGCGCCGATATTTTCTTATGGGCTGATTAAGGAACGGATGGCAGCGTTATTTACAGATGCAATCCGGGCACAGATTCTTGAGAGTAAAGGCTATCAGGTGCAGATTTTAGAGTTTATTGACATGGAGCACACGCCAAAAAATATATTAATCCGTGCTGTGAAGAAAGGCAGAGCCAAGAGCGGCGGGGATTATCGCAGAATTATGGAGTTTTTGCATGTGCAGCCTACATTGGCGGCGTTACAGGATAGAGGAAAGGATGATAAACAGAATGCGTAAAGGCATAATTAAGATTGTGGTGTTGATTCTTGTTTTTTGCTTGACGGTAGTGGCAATGGGGGAGAGGGACAGGCAGAGTGAGATGAATCTTACGTCGGAAATGGCGTCTGTGTCGCTTCCTGTCGTTTGTCTTCAGCGCGGGGAAATGAAGATGAACCAGCTCTACGGCTACCGTACAGAGATGGATGCCACCGCTATGCGCGATACGATTACGCCGCTGGGAGAAGATTTATCTCTTCCGCTGGTGGTGAAACCTTACCAGAATCAGGTGGAGAGCATCTCTTTTGAGGTGCGCTCTATGGACATGGAGAGACTGGTTGAGGACGGAGAAATCAGCAGTTTTTCCCAGGAAAACGGAGAAATCCGGGTGGCATTACAATTTGAGAACATTTTGGAACAGGGAACAGAATATATGCTGGCGATTACGGTCAACAGCGATGGTGCGCCCATATATTACTATACCAGGCTTGTCCGCGAGGCGGATTATTTTGTGGACGAGACGTTAGACCTTGTTATGAATTTCCATGAGCAATCTTTTGACAAAGCGCAGGCTGGCAACCTTGCTCTCTATTTGGAGCCGAACAGCCAGGGTGATAACACTACGTTGCAGAAGGTGACGATTAATTCAAGTCTGGCGCAAGTTAGTTGGGCTGAGTTCACCGGAGAACGGCTGGAACAGCCGATCCCTTCTATCAAGGAACTGGGCAGTTCATACAATACGGTTACGCTCAGATATATTGTGACTGCGGCGGGAGACGGCGGAGAAGTGGAGTATTACACAGTGGAAGAGTATTATCGTGTGCGTTACAATAGCACAATAAACCGCATGTCCCTATTGAATTATGAGAGGGATATGACACAGGTTTTCCGCGGCGAGAAACGAACGGTCAATAGAAATAAGCTACTTTTGGGTATACGGCCGGAGGATGTGGAATATAAGGCCAATGAGAAAGGTACGGTTGTTGCGTTTATTCAGGAGGGAGAGCTTTGGAGTTATAACAGTGACAGCCATGAGCTTTTCCAGATTTTCAGTTTCCGCAGCGCGGAAGGAATTTCGGATCGTGAGAATAATGGGCAACATGAGATTAAGATTATGCGCATGGATGAGGGCGGCAGCATGGATTTCGTGGTGTACGGTTATATGAACCGGGGAAGCCATGAGGGACAAACTGGAATCAGCGTCTTCCATTATGACAGCGTGGCAAATACTGTGGAGGAAATTCTATTTATCCCTGCGGACTCCTCTTATGAGGTTTTGAAAGCAGACTGGGGCGAAGTGTTCTATATCAGCGGTGAGAATAAGTTTTATCTTCTTGCGGACGGACAATTGTACAGGATTGATTTAGCAAGCAGCCAGGCACAGCCGATTATCCGTGATATCCACCCGGGTAGTTATGTAGTGTCTGAGGATGGACGGTATCTTGCATGGCAGGATTCCAAAGAAAATGAACGCTCACAAAAGATTAAAATAATGGATTTGGAAGGTGAAAAGGTCCGTTCAATAGAGGGAAACAGCGGAGAATACTTAAAACCTATCGGCTTTGTAGAAAGCGATTTTGTCTATGGTTCGGCGAAAGCAGCGGAAGTGGCGGAAGACAGTGCAGGGAATGCAAGATTTCTCATGTATAAGGTTACGATTACAGATAAGAATTCCAAGACAGTTAAGGAATATCAGAAGGATGGGTATTACATTTCCAATGCGTATGTAGACCAGGACACTATTTTTCTGGATCGGGAGATGCGGACTGAGACGGGATTTATGCCGGTGGTCCAGGATACCATCAAAAATCAACAGTTAGAATCGTCCCGCCTGGTTATGGTTGATACGATTGTAACAGAAAAGAAGCAGACGCAGGTGGAGCTCGTGTTTGCAGGGGAAGATACGGAAGAGATTAAGAATTTGCAAGTAAAAGCGCCCAAAGAAGTAGTGGTCGAGGAGCCGCGGATAGTGGAACTTGAGAGCGACAGGGATAGGGAGAATTATTATGTCTACAGCAGAGGAAAAATTCTTTTGTCCACGCCATCGGTGACGGACGCTATTCTTTGTGCAGATGAAAATGCTGGTGTAGTCATTGATCCTAAGCAGAAATATATATGGCGCAGGGGTAGGAAAACAAGCCAGCCCATGATTGGGCCTGGGACTATGGATATGGCGGAACTCAGTGACAATTCAGTCGTTCGCTGCCTGACATATCTGCTTAGGCAGGAAGAGAGCAGCATAGATGTGGAGGATCTGATTGCCAAGGGTGAGACGCCCAGGCAGATTTTGTCGGAGGCGTTGACCAATCATAAAGTAGTAGATCTATCCGGGTGCAATGTGAGCCAGGTATTATATTATGTAAATCTTGGGCATCCAGTACTTGCTATGATTGGAAACGAGGCCGTGCTGATCGTCGGATACGATGAGCATAACACGATTCTCTACCAGCCGGCGGAGAATACAGCTAAGAAGATGGGATTACAGGACAGTGATACGCTCTTTAGCGGGGCTGGGAATATCTTTGTGGGATATATAGAGTAGGATGAAAAGAAATGAATTTAGGAGAACGGTTTTTTTGCTCTAAGTGCATGGTGGAAATAGAAGAAGAGGGAACCTGCCCCTATTGCGGATATGACCCGGGAGAGGAGACGGACAATTCGTTTCTGGAAGAGGGAACGTTGCTTCACAATGGGCGTTATCAGCTTGGGGCGGTAACTGGCAGGGGCGGTTTTGGCATCACATATGCGGCATGGGATTTGGTGTTGGAGATGGCGGTGGCCGTCAAAGAATACTTTCCGGTGGGCTATAGTTTCCGGGATATCTGCAAAAGCGACCAGGTAGAGACGGAAACAGAAAGCGCCTTGTATTATCAGCTTGGGCTACGGACTTTTCTCAGGGAATCCAGGATTCTGGCATCCCTGCTGAATATCAAGTCCGTTGTAGAAGTATATGATTGTTTTGAGGAGAACCATACAGCTTATATTATTATGGAATTTGTGAGGGGCAAAAAACTGGCGGAATATTATAAAGACAAAAAACTTTCTGCCAGAAAGCTGATGAAACTCCTCAGACCAACAATCAATGATTTGATTTCTATACATAACGTAGGCGTCCTGCATAGGGATATCAGCCCGGATAACTTGATTGTGCAGGAAGATGGAATCGTGAAGCTAATAGATTTTGGCGCTTCCTTAAAGCTGGACAGGGAGGCTGAGAAAAATTTTTGCCTAAACCGGGGATATGCAGCGTTGGAACAATATGACCCGGATGGCAAACAGGGAGGCTGGACAGATGTCTATGGGCTTGCAGCAACGCTCTATACTGTTATTTCCGGACAGGGCATAACGGATGCTGTAAACAGGCTGGAAAGTGATACGATAAAGCCTCTGCATAAATCCCATGTGCGCATACGACGCAGACTGAGCAGAGCGATTCACAAAGGGTTAGCAGTGAAGGTTTCTAAAAGACATCAAAGCATGGTTGAATTTCAGGAGGATTTATACGATTTTAAAACAAATCCTACAAAGACACAGTCGTTTATATCAAATTTGAAACTTGTTCTTCTGATGCTCGCGGTGGAGGCGGTGATTGTTGTGCCAATCAAGGATAAGGATGTACATATGATCAGGCAGCTTGAGCTTGCTGCCAAAGCCCTCCTGGAAAACGATACAAAATCAGCCTGCATTCTTGGCGCGGGGTACCGTGACGGCGTGATGGGAGAAGAGATGTTTCAGTCAGATGAAAAGCTAGCCGTCTACTGGTATGAATGGGCGGCGGAGCACGGCGATACTTTGGCAATGTATGAGTATGCGGATATGCTGCGGCAAGGAGCGATAACAAAACAGGATATTCCCAAAGCAGTTTCCTTTTATGAGCAGGCAATAGAGAATGGTAGCCCGGAAGCCATGAACGATCTGGGATGCCTTTATTCTGAAGGGAAGTATGTAGAGCAGGATTTAAGTTTGGCATACCACTATTTTGAACAAGCGGCAGGCGCGGGGCTGCCGAAGGCTATTGTAAATGTAGGGCTTATGTGCTATAAGGGGAGAGGAATTACCGAAGATAAGGAGAGGGCGGCAAGATGTTTTCGGGAAGCAGATGAAAAAGGTGAATACCTGGGAACCCTGTATCTGGGTCTTTGTTATGGCAGGGGAGAGGGTGTGAAACAAAGCGATATCCTTTGTTACAAGTATTGTTATGAAGCGGCAGTTGCCGGAGTTCCGGAAGCCATGTGCTGGATAGGGGAAATCTATCTGAACGGGCTATTAGGCTTTCAGGACGAGACGGAAGCGGCGGAGTGGTTTAAAAAAGCTTCCGATACAGGGTATGCGGAAGGAGAATATATCTACGCCACATTATTAAGGGATGGAATCGGGGTAGAGAAGGATGAGCAAGAGGCATATTCGCAAATGTGTGTGGCAGCTTTTGACGGCTCCCTAAAGGCGCAAAAGGAGATAAGGAGAATGCGCCGGAACGGCTTTCAAATCCAGCCTCATCCTCTGCCCGACAAATCCATGTAACCGTGCGAGGTAAGAGCGTCGTTGATATCAGCGATTCCTTTTTTGTTTTCAATTCCGTCAATCAGATACAGATCCCTTCCGCGGTTTCCGCTGAGAGCGGCGCAGTTTCCGCTTTTAAGCAGAATTTGAGTTTCCTCAAATGTCATGTCCAAAGAACGCGAAATGCGGATAAGCATATTGCGGGAAGGATTCATTTTACGAGATAAAATCTTATGGAAGGTTGCCGTGTTCATACCTGCAAGTCCGGCAATTGCGTCTATTGGTCGGTTCTGCCGTCCAATCATTTCATTCAAACAATCCGTCAAAGTGGGAAGTTTTGCCATTGTTTCCAATTCTTCAATGGTGTATTCTCCGCTACGAATCATTTTTACAATCATCTCTGTTTTTAAACAACTTTTATCAGAAATACTCATTTCAATTCATCCTTTCTATAAAATATAGTTGGTTAGAGCGTCAAAAACATTGCTTAACAGGCAATGATTTTTGGGCTGTTTGCGTTAAAATCAATATAAATAACCCGTAGACATTTAACATAAAAAGTGAGGACGCCATGAAAATAGAAGATTTATTTGCTATATTGGAAAACGAAGAAGATTTTCAGCAGCTCGACAGGGTGCTTACAAAAGAATGCGAAAGGCGTTTAGCCCCAATTTGTATGCACTTGCCATCGTCAGAATATGAACAGGTGAGGGATGTGGTTTTTTCTATTGCCTATGCCGCCAAAAAGTCATCTTTTCAAATTGGGTTTAAGTCGGCCATCCGGCTTCTTTTTGAATGCAGGGATGGCGGATGACTATAGAATCTCGATCATTTTCAATATCTTTTCTTTCTTTTGAATATCACATCTTTTCAAGGCCCGCAGAATTTCGTGATCAAGCGCCAGGGCGGGATTGCCGTACTGGTCGGACAGCAGGAAATCTATGGAAGTGTCAAGTGAATTTGCAATAGAAAGAAGGACGTTTAAACTGGCTTTGGTGTGATTGTTTTCAATATTGCTGATATGCGAGGTGTTGCATCCAACCATTTCGGCAAGGCTGTCTTGTGTCAGGCCTCTGCGCAGGCGGATTTCTTTCATTTTCAATCCTAGTTTTCCGTAGTCAATTTCTTCTTGCAATCATAACACCTTCTTTCTTGTCTATGTGAATATATTTATGTTCTAATTGTAATATTTTCACGGCTGTGTTAGAATTATCCATATAAGTGAAATATATTTATATAGACAATATTTGCAATATGGGGAGTGCATGTATGATTTCCCTAAGATAAATAAAATGGTTTGAAAGATAAGCCGGCTGATTAAGAACTCTACCACAAAAGAATTAGGAAGGAGGTTTGTTGGAACTGGAAAACCATGAATTAAAAACACAAAAGCGAAAGGAGGAATCAAATGTATGGAAAATATGTTTGATGAGATAGTGATGGGAGCAGATTTAGATGGAGATGGCATTGTGGACAGCATAGTGACGGGAGTGGACTTTAATGGTGACGGAATTATAGACGCAACGGAAATTATGGATGTGCAGGGGATTAACGTTTGGGATTTTTGTAATAATAGTTTTGGATTTGGGAGCATTGGCGACGGTGAAGGTTTTTCTGTAGGGTATGAGCAGTTTTCCTCGTCAGAGACAGATATGGGGCAGGTAATCGGTACGCCCGCGGCTGATGAACAGTGCTGGGAATATCAGGGGGAAAGCGGCCCTTGCGCCATTTATGCACAAGTAATGGCATATGAAGGTATGACCGGCGTGGATATTGATCCGAAGGCAATGATTGAGGTCGCTGCGGAACAGGGATGGTATAACAATGGAACCACCATGGAAGACATGGATAAAATTTTAAATTATCTGGGCGCTGAGACAGAAAAAGGATATGGAGGAAGTATGCAGGATTTACAGGAATGCCTGGAAAATGACGGCAGAGTTGTCGTGGCGGTTGATGGCGAAGAAATCTGGTATGGAAATGCTAAAATATATGCACCCAATAATCCCAACCATGCAGTGGAAGTAATAGGTATTGATTATTCCGGTGAGGAGCCGATGGTAATTATCAATGATTCAGGCACTGTAGATGGGCACGCCATTATGATTCCGCAAACCCAGTTTGAGGATGCCTGGGAAGACAGCGGTTGTTTCTATGTTGAGGCATATGCATAGTACGCAATAAATAATTGACAATATGGCTTGTTAGAAACAGCTATGAAGGAGGAAACATTATGATTTTAATAGAGGATTTTCTCAAAAATATCAATACAAGCACTGTTGTGCGCAGCAACATACCGCTAGGGTTGGGAATGGGATTTCCCATGTTGAATATTATGGGGGAGCATTTGCTGGTGTCGGTATTTTACTACCGCTCTGTTTTACGCCCAGGCGATCAAACCTTGCTGATGCCGCCGGAATATCAGCTTTCTGTCGATTATCCCAGTGGAAAATTGGTGACGTTTACAAGTCTCCGTTTAAACCCAGTGTACCAGAAAGTGGCATTTGACAAGCCGGTGGGGACTTTCCGGCATGAGGCCATTCAGAATTTGGAAAGAGAACAATATCAGGAAAAAAAACAGAATTTGTTTGCACTGATGAATAAATTGATTGCATTTCTTGGAGATGAAGGAGAGTTTGGCGCAGGGGAGGAACAAGAAATGTCAGATCTTTTCACTTTGATGACAGAACCGTCATTGCACATGTTCTATCAGGCAATGGCACCGCAATTTTATCAGAGATTTATTAGAAAGTGAGGTGGCGCATATGTTTTTGAAACACAAAGACTTTTTTGATAAGCCTCAGGAAGACGCTGGGAAAATAAAAAAAGAAGACGCTCCAAGAGCCAAGGAAGAAAAGGATTTTTGCTTCCATGACGAAAAACTGGCAAATTACTTAAAAATTTTGGAGTCATACTGCCGGGAATCCACAAGAAAAGATTTGTTGGAACAAATAGAATCAGTTCGGGAATATATGTCATCCCAAAAATTTACCGTTGCAATTGTCGGTGAATTTAACAGAGGGAAAAGCACGCTGATAAACCGGCTGCTTGGAGCCGAGGTTGTTCCTGTCAGCGATTTGCCTACCACTGTATGCGCCGTTGAAATTACCGGAAGCGAGCAGGATTATATGCTGTGGTCAG
>CAJUTD010000009.1:56480-66057 GCA_910589635.1 uncultured Lachnospiraceae bacterium
ATGGGAAAGAAAACAAGTATTTTTTGGATGAAAACGGATGGGAAGCCATAAAGCAGAAAAAAGAAAAAAATCCGCAATCTCTGGAAGCGGTTTATGTAAAAAAAAATTGCCCTTTGCTCCTTAACAATGATTTGAAATTCATTGATACCCCGGGTGTAAACTCACAGATAGACGGAGATATTACCATGGCGGAACGTGCATTATGCGAATGTGACTGCGCGGTACTGGCTATGGCGGCGGTTACATCATTCAGTGAAACGGAAAACATCTTTCTTCGAGAGCGGATATTAACAAAAAAAGTACCGCGTATTATGGTAGTATTGACAAAACTTGACCTGGTAAATGAGAAAGAGCGGGAAAGGGTCATAAAATATGTGAAGAATAGGCTTGACAGCCTGGGTACTGATATTCCGCTTTACCTTTCGGCTGAGGGGATGGCTTCTGGTTGGGAGGCGTCTTCCGGACCCGAGGCAATCAAAAATCAGATTCTTGCATGGCTGCATGAATCAGACCATATGTTGCGGAAGGAAGAACGTGCATATTTGATGGTGCAGGATATTGCCTTAGACATGGAAATGATCTATACCAGCCAGTTGGAAATCCTTATGGAAAAGGAAGAGGAAAAGAAGAAAGCAGTTCAAAAAAAGAAACGGCAGTTTTTACAGGGTTCCCAGGTTGAATGGGATAAATTGGAGGTGGAAATGCTCAACCGATGTAACCGTAATTTCTCCTGGATCGATGAGATGGTGCGGGAACGTCAGCAGGATGTAATAGAAAAGCTTCAGATAGAGTTATCCCATGTGGGAAATCCCAAAGAGTGGTGGGAAAAGGATTACCCCTACCGAATCAAAATGGAAATGATTTCGCTAGGAAATACATTGGAAAGCAATCTGCAGAATTTTTATGTGCGAGACGTCAACTGGCTGAATCAACATATCCGCGAGAATTATGGAGAGGCAGTCCCTCCGCAGAATCAGAGAATAGCGGATAAAGATATTTTCCGCAGCCCTAATTCTCCGGAAAATATAGAGTTAGAAGATATGAAGCGTACACGTATTATATCGCGCATTGGTACGGGTGTGGCAACAGCCGCAGGCTATATGGTTTTTGGAATGCTTGGCCTTTCTCCGGTAGGCATGGCAATCGGTATTGGAGGCGGCATTGTCTCAGAAATATTTATGAATAAAAGAGTCGATGTTCAGAAAGAGAAATTATCCCAGCTAATTTCCAATGAGCTGCCAGGAGTATTAGGAACTTGTGTGGAAACTGTGGAAAAGAATATACAAAAAATTTATGTGGATACAATCCATACAATGCGGGATGCCAGCAGTAAATGGCTAAAAATGAAATGCAACGCCATTGAATCGGCTGAGAAGATAAGTGATATTCCACAGGAAGAAAAAAAGCTTCGTGAGAAACTAGATACAATACAGCAGATGAAAGGCAGATAAAGCGCTTTTCTATGAGGTACATAGGAGGAGATAGAGATGGATAAAGACCAACTGAGAATGTTTTCCGTAAGACAGAAAGAACTTGCCAGCATTATGCAGGAGGTATCACAATTGGTGCACGATCTGGATATGGGCAACGGCGCACAACAACTTGAACAGCTTAAACAGAAAATTGCCTCAGATTCATTTAAAGTTATGATTATGGGCAATTTTAAAAACGGAAAAAGTACTTTTATCAATGCAATTTTAGGGCAGGAAATCCTTCCCGCTTATGCGACGCCAACGACGGCAATCATCAATGAGGTCAAATATGGGAAGACGCCCACGGCAACCCTTCATTTTCTTAATCCGCAGCCAGAAAAATTGTATGATGGGATTCCTGCTATAGCGCTTTCCCACATGCAGAGATATAAAGGCAAGAACATTCCCGCCATTGAGATGCCGGTGGATGATGTGGAAGATTATGTAGTTATCCCCATGGGCATGGATCACAAGGAAGCCAGCAGGCAGAGCCCTTTCGAGAAAGTAGAGCTGTTCTGGCCCCTGGATCTGTTACAGAATGGTGTGGAGATCGTGGATTCCCCAGGATTGAATGAAAATCCGGCGCGAACCCAGGTTACTCTGGAATATCTAAGCAAAGCGGACGCCATTATTTTTGTATTTAGCGGCCTTGCCATGGGTTCCGCGGGCGAAATCAGTTACATAGAAGACACCCTATCACAATATGGGTTTGAAAACCAAAGCCTTTTTTGTGTGGTGAACCGCTTTGACCAACTTACCAACGACAAAGAGCGTGAACGTGTGAGGAACTTTTCCGATAATCTCCTTGCTCCCTTTACCAAGCATATATATTATACTTCCGGTTATAAAGGGCTGATGGGAAAAATGCAAAATAACCCCGCAATGTTAAAGGAATCCATGATGCCGGAGGTGGAAGAGGCATTGGCGGATTATTTGGCAAATGACAGGGGCAAAATTAAACTGGCGACGCCCGCCCGGGAATTGAACCGCATTATCCGCAAAGAGGCTTTAGAAACTACGATTCCACAGAGGAAGAGTGCATTGTCAACGGACTTGAATGTCTTAAAGCAAAGATATAGTGAGGCAAAGCCGGAAATTGAGAAATTAAAGCAACAGAAAGAATTAATTATAAGTAAGGCAGAAGCTAAAATTTCTTCTATGATGCCAGAAATCCGCAGATGCGCGATCAATTACTTTAACAATTTACCTGGGCAGATTCGCGTCTGGGTAAATGAATACGAGCCTGATACAAAGGTTTCTGCGCTGCACATCAAGCGTGATGCGACTGCCTTGGCAGAAGAAGTGGAAAACTATGCGTCAAGCAGGTTAGACAGGGAAATCAGGGAGTGGCTTGCAGGTCCTTTTGCCAGTCTAGTAAATGATAAGGTTGAAACGTTAAAGGATTCCCTGGAGGGACGGCTGGAAGAATTTTTCGTTTCTCTGGATCAGCTAAAACTTGAGGTTACAGGTACAAAGGAATATGAGGCAGAAAGCGTTCCGGTATGGCAGCGTGTAGTAGCTGCCGGAGGCGGCCTGCTGTTCGGAGACATTGGCGTGGCTGCGTTAGGAGCGACCACCGGGTTGACAAAAGATTTTGCCAAGGGCATTGCTTTACAGTTGGGAGCGTATTTTGTGCTGGCGTTAGTTGGGCTCTTAAACCCAGTGACAATAATCGGCGTGATGGTGGCGACTATTATCCATGGTGGGGCAAAAGGCGTCAGTCGAGCCGAAAAAAGCGCCAAAGATCAAGTTGCAGAAACGTATTGTGAGGAAATCAGCAAGAACAGTTCCCAATTGGTAGAGACTGCGGTAAACGGCGTACAGGAAGAACTTGAGAAAGTAAAAGGAATGATTGCCCAGTCCATGGATGTGGAGATCAAAGAAATGCAGCAACAGATGGAAGGCCTGATAAAAGCAATGGAACAGGGACAAAAAAATATTCAGGAGGAACAGGCAAAAATCCTGCGTTGTGAACAGAGGCTTTTGCAGATAGCCGAAAATGTGGACAGTTTCATCTTTAAATTATTGAAATAGGAAGGAGAGGTAAAATCGAAGGGTACAAGGAGGAAAAAATGCAAAATCCATTGACCACTAATAATTTTAAAATGCAGCAGTTGCTAGAAACGGCAGATATTGACGGTTATATCCAATTTATCCGGCAGATTGTGGCAAAATATTCTTTTTCAGACACCCAAAAAGAGAAATATCAGTATGGCATTGCACGAATTCAGAGGAGGCAGAACGAAAAAAATCTCAATATGGCTGTTATAGGCGAATTTTCTACAGGAAAGAGCAGTTTTATCAATGCTCTTCTCAGGGAAAACCTTCTTGAAACGGATGCGGTCCAGGGAACTACTACGGCTTCCACGAAAATTAGTTACCACACGCAAAAGTCCCTTTGGCTAAAAGATTATCGGGGGCAGAGGAGACAGATTAGTAATTTTGAGCAGAGAGGAGGCCTGGGAAAGGTATTACAGGAGTACACTTCTGCAGACCTGGGAAATAACAATATTGCGTGCTTGGAAGTAGGCCACCCCTCCGATTTTCTGAAACAAGGAATCTGTATCATTGATACGCCTGGCACAAATTCCCTGGAAAGCTGGCACACAGATGTCACAAAAGATACCATCCGGGAACAGGCAGATGCGTGTATTGTACTAATTGACGCGCATAAACCTTTTCCACAAAGTTTCAGCCGGTTTGTTGAAGAGAATCTTCTGGATGTATTGTCGTCCTGTATTTTTGTGGTGACAAAAATCGATTTGATAAGACCCAAAGAACAGCAACGGCAGCTTTCCTATATTTCCCAGAAAATCGAAAGCGATTTTTCTATTTCCCATCCGCTGACACTCCCTTATTCTTCCCTGTTTGTCCTCAACGGCGCAGGGGAGGAGTATTTACAACAGAATCGGGAATCAGAAGCAAAAATACAGGAGTTTTTGCAGGAGCAACGGGTCAAAATCCAACTTCAACGTTGTTTCATACTTTTAGAAGACACCATGAGGGAGCTTCAGGGAAATATGGAACAGATTGCCGATGCACAGAGAAGGAAGCATGAACAGCTTCAATCTGTTGTCACCACGGACTTGCAGGAGTTTGTGACGAAAAAAAAGCTTAAATACCGGCGAGTATTCCAGGAACAGGAAGACGAATATGCGCAGCTGTTTTGTAATATGATGGAAGATTTCATAAAGGACGAAAAAGAATATATCTTAGAAAAATTTCATGAACCGACGACCGAGGGGGAAATCCGTCAGTTTCTGAGCAGCCGGCTTCACAATTTACTGGAAGAAGCAAAAGACAGGATTTTAACAGAAGCGGGTATGCAGGAAGACGGAACCCCTGTATTTTTTGAGAAAATAAGTGATATTGGGGAGTCTATATGCAATAAATTTGAAAAAAAATTCAAAAAGGAATATCGTCAGCTTGCTTTGCTGGCGCACGATATTGTCAGTGATATAGAATTTACCTTTGTGCTTGATTCAAACCAGATGATAAATGTGCAGGCAGACCTTTCCATCAAACGCCAGGTGAGCGAGAACCTTCAGCAGGAAGATAAAAGTTTTTGGGGCAAAGTAGGAGCTGGAGCCGCAGCCGGTGCAGTGGGCGGATCCGTTATTCCAGGCATAGGCACGCTGGCTGGCGCATTTTTCGGAGGGATTGCGGGGCTGGTAATCGGCGGGGCAGCAACAGGCGATACTTCCCGGGCAACGGAGTTCCGCCAGCAGGTTTCAGGACAGGTCCATACCCTGGTGAATCAGTATTTTTCCAGCCTAAGCGACAGCTTGATGCAGGCGTATACCCACTGTGCGGCAAGCTGCTTAGGACAGGTGGAAAAAGTCATGGACAATTATCTCAAAAGTTATACGGAAGCCGTAACCCGCATGAGAAGCAGGGAACGGCAAGAGCAACAGGAAGCAGAAAGGGTTTTACAGAAGATACAGAATGATTTGCAATTAATCAGCCAAAAAATGAATCAGATTCAGTCCGTCAAAAAGGAATTGGCGGGAAACTAAGCAACGTATTTAATATTTGTTGTACCAAGGGATTACAGGTTTCCCGGTAGAAAAACCTGAATAAATTTTGCGAGGAGCGTAGCGTATGACAACAAATCAAGAATTTGAAAATGTGTGGAAAAAGTTTATGGTATTATGCCATGCGAAGCTGTGGGAAAAAAGCAAACAGTGCAGATTGACGGCAGCAGCTGCGGAAATGTCCGTAAAGGATGCGGCATTTGTGTGGTTTGACCAGTATGAAGCATGCGGGCAGTGGCTGAAAAACCTGGAACAAAAGCAGCCGCAGGCTGTTGGGAAAATTAAGGATATTCTGGAAAATATCAGCTTGGAGGAAGCGCCCGAAAAAAGAAGTTTTCCTGATCTGGGGGTTTTAGGCGTTGCTGCGGGCGGCGCAGCAGCCGGAATCGGAGTTGGGGCTTTTGTCCTGCATCTGGGAACGGTGGGAAAACTAATTTCTGCGGTAGCTCCCGCTGCGGCACTCTATCCGGCGATGAAGTCATACCAGAAGAGCGATAAGGAAAGAGCTCAAATGGAGACGATAAGTGAATACTTGGCGCAGATGGATTTACTGAAGGATCAGATTAGTACTATACTGGAACAAAATAGGGCGGCTTCATTTTAAGACCTATGGTTGCCGCAAAAAATACATGAAAAGCCGGCCTGGTAGGAAACGCCGGAATAAGGCAGGAATGAAAGGCAAGGAGGAAAAGATTTTGTTTGGTAAGAAAAAATCAGCGCAGGTGATTGAGCAGATGCTGGCAGTAGGGCAAATGTTGCTCAATGATGGAATGGATGAAAGGGCATTTTTCACCTATAAAAACATTGTAGAATTAGAGGCAAATGTAACTGCCCAATATAACTTAGGGGTACTGTATGCTACCGGGCGAGGTACGAAGCAGGATTTTGTGCAGGCGGCTTACTGGTTCCATCAGGCGGCTTTGTGCGGAGACAAGCAGGCGGAGAAGCTGAGGCTGAAATGTATGATGGATTGTGTGCAAAAAGATTTTGAGGAAAAGACTTATCAAATGCTTTTTGACGAGATGATCCGATTTGCAGTCACACTCTACCCCAGAGAGGACAAAGTGAAGTTTGCCAGAGATAAAATGTTTGCCCTGGCAGAGCACTATCTGGATATAGAGGACTATACACATGCATTAAAATTACTTCGCGCTGCCGCGGAATGCTGCGATGATGGACGCGCGCAAAACTGGCTTGGCATCTTGTACAACACAGGCACTGGGGTGCAAAAAGATGACCTGGCAGCCCTGTATTGGTTTGACCGAGCGGCAGACAACCGGGTCAGGCCGGCAAAGACAGACCGGAATGGCATTTTTAATGCTTACCGGGACAACTTATCCAGAGCAGAATTTGTGATATTATTGTTCAAATTGGGAGAGTATTGTGCAAAAGGCACGAATGAGGTTCCAAGAGATGGGGAGAAAGCAGCATATTGGAGAAAGATTGCAGAACAGTCATAATTATCGGGAGGAAATGGCATGAAAAAAAGAATATGGAAACAAGGTATTTCCGTAATGCTTGCACTGGTAGTGGCAGTTACGTCATTATCTATAGAAACGGTCTTAGCAGCGGAGACCGGCGAAGACAGCAATACATCAGTTCTGGACACGGCGCTGGCAAATTATGATTTTGGTGATTACACGGTAGGGGAAGATGGAAATCTTTATAATGGGGATACCGTGATAACATTGGAATCTCTTGGAGGTTATCCGAAGCCAGAGTTGGTAGAAGATGCCGACAGAGGAAAAGTGTTATCGCTGACGGAACAAAGTAGCAATGCAAACAGCCGCGGAAATGCGCTTTTGCCGGAAAATCCCTTTGCCGGGAAACCGACAGCGGATGGGTTTACCCTCAATTTCTGGAGCAAAACCACTGGAACGGCAGAGCAAAATAAGTGTTTGATAGATTTTGAACTTGCTCCGGCAGCAGAAAGACGTGCAGGTACGTTTGCATTTAACCAGGGAATGGCATATTGGAATGTCACAGACCAGCTTGGTGATTCCGGTTTTACAGATTTCAATATTGACAATATGGCTTTTGGGGACAAGCGGTACTGGAAGATGGTCACAATGTCCTTGACGTCCACTGGGATTGCCTTTTATTGCAATGGGCAAAAAATTGAGCATTCGCTTTCCGATGTTACAGTTGCCGTCGGCAGGGAAGATTACGAGGAATTAATCAAGGAGCTGGCTGGGGTTAGCAACATTTGTACAGACCCTGCCCAGACAAAGGTACGCCTGGGAGCCAGCATGGCCCAATACTGGTCGGGTGCAGGCGCTTTGCTGGATGATATTTCTTTTTATGGCAGGGCATTATCTGACAGCGAGGTGACGACGCTATACCATGAAACTTGTGAGGGTATGGAGGAAATAAGGAGTGGTGATTATAAGATTTATACCCGGCAGGATGATTCAGGTAAAAAGACAGCGTCAATCACCGGCTATTTCGGCAACGGTGGGAAAGTTGTTATTCCGGGGGAAATTGAAGGATACCAGATTGTCAGGCTTGACGACAAGGCGTTTTTTGGCAATAACAGCCTGACAAGCATAGAGGCGCCGGAAAGCCTGAAAGAGATAGGAAGCGAAGCATTTTCGGGGTGCGCGAAGTTAGCAGAGATAAAGCTGCCGCAAGAGATGGAAAATATTGAGTGGGGCGCGTTCTATGACTGTATCAATTTAAATAATATAACGTTGCCGGAGGGTATTAAAAGAATTGGCTGGGGTATGTTTTACAACAGCGGCATAACCAGCATAAAACTACCGGAAAGCGTGACGGAGATGGGAGAAAAAGCTTTCTGGAAATGTAGCAACCTGAAAAACGTGGAGATACTTGGTAGAATAAGTAAAATAGAAAATAATGCGTTTGAAGAATGCATATCTTTGACAAATGTAAAAGTGCCACAAGGCCCCACAGAAATCGGTGCGAAGGCATTTCGGAATTGTAGTAACCTTTCAGACATAAATTTTCCAGAAGGCTTGATAGCTATTGGGGAATCGGCATTTGAAGGCTGCAGCAACCTGGCATCTGTAAAATACGGAAAAGGCTTAGTTCAAATTGGAAACGGTGCATTTTTAGGGTGTGGCAAACTAGCAGAAATAGAGCTACCGGAAGGGTTGACAACTTTAGGGCCAAATACATTTGGGGGATGCAGCAGCCTTGCAGGTATCAGGATTCCAAAAGGAATTACAAGCATAGAAGGAGGTACATTTACAGGCTGTACAAGCCTTGCAGAAGTTGAATTTTCTGAAGGTTTGGAAACCATAGGGCGAAGCGCTTTTCGGGGATGCAGCAGTTTGACGGACATTACACTGCCGGAAGGATTGACGACGATAAATGGCGATGCTTTCGCAGAATGCAGCAACTTAAAGAACGTTACATTGCCAGAAAGCCTGACAATGATAGACGGGAATGCATTTGCAGATTGCAGCAGCCTGGAGAGCATCCGTCTGCCTGGAAAATTGAAAAGCCTGGGAGCCCACTCGTTTTTCCGCTGCGGCAACTTAAGAAGTATTGAGCTGCCGGACACCTTGACGGAGATCGGTGGGGAAGCCTTCGGTTTTTGCAGTAAATTGGAAGGGATCAACCTGCCGGATGGCATCCGCAGCATTGAATATCAGACGTTTGAAGGCTGTAGTGAAATGATGGAAGTTAAGCTGCCCAAAGACCTGAAAGTTATAAATGGAAGGGCATTCTGGGGGTGTGGAAACCTGACAAGCATCGAGTTGCCGGAAGGTTTGACAGAAATTGGCGGAGATGCATTTTCATATTGCGGCAGCCTTACGAAAATCCTGATGCCGAAAAGCTTGCAAAATATCTCAACAATGGCATTTACCCAAGGTCTGCCGGAAGAGTTTACTTTCGTAGTTTATGCAGATTCTTATGCGGAAAATTTTGCAAAAGAGAACAATATTAATTATGAGTATTATAACTCTGATAATGGGAAGATTTTGTTATCTGTAGCATCCAATACCGGAGAGAAATTATCGGACGGTTACAAGGTACGCTGGTATCAAGCGGGTTCAGCCCAGCTTGCAGGAACCGGAAATATTCTACATAATGTTGAAGCCGACA
>CAJUTD010000010.1 GCA_910589635.1 uncultured Lachnospiraceae bacterium
GGCAAGACCTTTTGAACGAAATAATCTTCGTGCGACAGCCCCTTTGCTCCTCTTACCTCTTTCTATCTCTAATTGGGGGCAAGGCCCAATCCCCAAAAGCCAAATAATAAAAAACCGATAAAAATGATAGCTGTTATTCCAACGAGCGCAATTCCAGTCCACAATAACTTATTTACACATACTTTTTTATATATTTCAGATAAATGAATAAAATTATAAGTATAATGCCTACGATTGTACCCACTATAGAATACCATGAGACTACAATCAAAAAAATTGTCCATAAATCCATCTTTTCCCTCCTCGAACCTGCCTTTATAAGCAAAAAAACTATTTTTCTTCTATAGAAATTCCTCTTTTTCCATTTTCTTTCTCTTTCATTCCCTATACATCCAGCCAGAATCCCTCCACGGCCTCCCGCACCTTGGCCAGCGTCACGGTCTTATACCCTTCCCATTCCCGGGGAAACAACGCCTGGTACTCTTGCTGTAAAAAACGTTCATCCAAAAGAAGAATCACGCCGCGGTCTTCACTCGTGCGGATTACACGCCCCGCAGCTTGCAGCACCTTGTTCATACCCGGATAACGGAACGCATAGGCAAACCCTGCGCCCTCCTGTTTATCGTAAAAATTCTTTAAAATTTCCCGCTCATTACTGATTTGCGGCAAGCCCGTACCTACAACAATCACGCCAATCAATGCCTCATGTTTCAAATCAATACCCTCAGCAAATATGCCGCCCATCACACAGAAACCAACCAACGTCTTATCTCTATGCCCAGTAAAATTGTCCAGAAATTCTTCGCGCTGCTGCTCACTCATACCGCTCTCCTGGCGGATGCAGTCCATCTCTTCTGATATTCCCTCCCGCTGAATGAAAAACTCCCAGACATCCGCCATCATCTTATAAGAAGGAAAAAAAACAATATAATTACCGCTCTTCGCCTTAGTCGTCTCATAAATATAGGAAGCAATTTTAGCAAATTCCTGTGGCGTCCTCCTGGTGTATTTACTGCTCACATCTCTTGCCACCGCAAGCAGTTTCTGCTCCTTGTCAAAGACGCTGTGTGCGTACACGGCATAATTATCCTCACAAGTACTCAATAATTTCTTATAATACTGAATAGGTAGAAGCGTAGCTGAAAAAAAGATGGAGGACTTCCCTTTGTCCAAACACGCCTGCAAATTCACCGCCGGGTTGACACAGTACAATTTAATCTTGAACCTGCCATCCGCCTCATGCTCTGTGTAAATGACATAGTTGTCATCTACCAAATCATACATATTCAGGAAATGACGCAAGTTCAAATAAAACTCCTGCACCTCTTTTTTCTCCGGCAGTGTGATTTCTTTTTGAAAAAATTCTTCCATAGCAGAGCCAAGCTGCATTAAGGCGAAGATTAATCCTTCAATGGCACCCAGCACACAGTACGTCTCACATTCCCGCTTCATTTTGAGCAGATGCTTATTACAGCGTTCCAATGCGGCAGTGCATTTCTTGCTGTAATTCTTAAATATCTTCTTATATTTGAGAAAATCCTCTTTATATAAGACTGCGCTGTACATCTCCCTTCCCCGTTCCACAAGGTTATGCGCCTCGTCCACCAGAAAGAGGTAATCTCCTTTGATCCCTTCCGCAAAAAATCGTTTGAGATAGACATTGGGGTCAAACACATAATTGTAATCGCAGATAATATCATCGACCCACAACGAAGCATCCAGACACATCTCAAATGGACATACCTGAAATCGCTCGGCCTGTGCAAGCAATATTTCCCTGGTAAAATCACGTTCCCGCAAAAGCATGTCAAATACCGCATCATTTACCCTGTCATAATGTCCTCTGGCATAAGGGCAGTGCACCGGATTACAGTCCATCTCCTCACATAGACAAAGTTTCTCTTTCGCCGTAATTGACAGCACGCGCCCCTGATAGCCTTGGCAACGCAGCAAATCAAAAGCCTCTTTTGCCACTGTGCGGGTGACGGTGCGCGCCGTCAAATAGAAAATCTTATCTGCCAGTCCCTGCCCTACCGCCTTGACTGCCGGGAATACAGTAGTAATCGTCTTACCAGTCCCGGTAGGCGCCTGAATAAAGAGATTCTTCCCACGGCTGATGGTACGGTATACTCCCGCCGCCAGTTCCTTTTGCCCTTCACGGTAGGGAAAGGGAAATTCCACCCCTTCAATTGACAAGTCTCTCTCTTTCTTTGCTTCAAACTGAAAATCCGCCCACTTGTCATACGACAACGCCAACGACAGAAACCACTGGCTGAGCTCCTCAAAAGCATAATGCTCCTGGAACCGACTGATCTCCTCCGTGTCCAGGTTGCAGTAAGTGATCTGTACAGAAATCTCAGATAGCCCTTTCTGCTCCGCCAGGATATAAGCATAACATTTCGCCTGCGCAAGATGTACGGGAATGGGGGCTTCCAGCAGATTTACATCCTGGTATACCCCCTTAATCTCATCTATCATCGTCTGGCCATCCCGGACAATCACGCCATCCGCCCTTCCCTCTATCTGCAACACATATTTCTCTCGGTTCACTTCTATCTTCAAGGGCACCTCCGGCTGATAGTCTGCACCCATTCTGCGCTGTATTTTGCGGTGAATGCGGCTGCCCTCCTGCATGGCCTCTTTCTGGGCTGCCCTGCCGTGTCGGTTGTCGATATCCCCGGAGCGCAAAATAAATTCCACCAGATTGCGCACGGATATTTTAATCTGCTCCATAATTGTAAATATTGCTTCCTTCCATTCGTCAATTTCAAAATTATTATAACGCCGATTCTTTCAGAACACAAGTTCCTTTATTCTAAAAGCATGAAAAAAAGAAGCTACCGCGCTAATGATAGCGTGACAGCTTCTTTTCTTTGTGTCTATTCTTAAATGTCAATTTTCTGCCTGCTTGTGGCATAATAAAACCAATATGATACCTAAGGCATCCTACAAACCTCATCGGTTGTTCTAAGTGACCTAAGGCTTCCTTCAAACTTCATTGGTTGTTCTAAGTGACCTAAGGCATCCTCCCAACTTCGTTGGGTCCCTCCTTAGGTCAAGTTATGCCACCGTGTATTTACTCAATACATTTTCAAAACTCAGATCTTTGCCGCCATACTTTACTGTAAGTTCCTTTTCTACCCCAAGACCCATAACTCCTAATATGGACTTGGCATCAATGACCATGCGCTGGTAGGAAACGTCGACATCAAAATCACATTTACCAGCAGCACTTACAAAATCACATACTTCATCTGCATCTGCTAATTTAATAATTCTCTCGTTCATAATTCCTCATCCTTTCTACCTTGCATTTTCATCTGAGTTTTGAAGATTATGCCACCTTTTTCCTATTTTGTCAAATTTGAGGGCTTGTTCTTTTTTCCAAAAAATTTAGAAATCTGACGGTTATTTCCTGTAATTTATATATTTTTTCTTCATAAAAAGCGATTCACTTTTTTGTTTTCCCGCTTTTATTCTAGTAAAATCTTCTATTTGGATCTATATATTTAGTAAAAAATTGGCATAATCTCCAATTTTTAATAAGATTAATGCATAAATTAACGGTTAAATGATTACTGAAAATTTTTTGTGCATTCTGTCTCTGCCGCATGAACGGCAAGACCTTTGGAACAATTAAATATTTTTGTGCAACAACCCCCTTTTGGTACTGGAAAAATACAAAATGGGGAAACTTAAAGTACCTTTCATTGACTATTGTGTGGAAAAATCCTATAATTATTCATAGAAATTACGCATTTTTTTGCAGAAAAGAGGTTATGATGGAATCACAACATATATTATCGGTTTTACGACAAGTTCAAAATCAAACTTTGGACATCCATGATGCCTATGAACAATTAAAAATCAGCCCATTTGAAGACCTTGGGTATGCTAAAGTAGACCATCACCGGCGCATCCGCCAGGGCTCGCCGGAGGTCATTTATGGTGCCGGTAAGACTGCTGAACAGATAGAAGGAATTCTTCATTCCATGATGTCACATGATGCCAGAAACATCCTGGTTACCCGCCTTTCACAGGAAAATGCTGATTATCTGACTGAACATTTTGTCTTTACCTACGACAAACTATCCCGTATCGGAATAGTCAACCGCAGCGAGGAGATTTCCGCACCTGGAACAATCGTTGTCGCCACCGGAGGCACCAGCGACATCCCGGTAGCAGAGGAAGCAGCCTTGACCGCTGAGACGCTGGGTAATCATGTGGAACGTCTCTACGATGTAGGTGTAGCCGGCATCCACCGTCTGCTCTCACACGTTGACACGCTTTCTAAAGCAACCGTCATCGTTGCCGTTGCCGGCATGGAAGGCGCGCTCGCCAGCGTCATCGGCGGGCTATCCGACTGCCCGGTAATTGCAGTGCCCACAAGCGTCGGCTACGGTGCCAATTTCCAAGGACTTTCCGCTCTGCTTTCCATGCTAAACTCCTGCGCCAGCGGCGTCAGTGTAGTTAATATTGATAATGGCTTTGGCGCTGGCTATATTGCCAGCATGATTAATCATATAGGAGGTAATGAATAATGAAAACACTTTATCTTGAATGCAACATGGGCGCTTCCGGCGATATGCTTATGGGTGCGCTCTACGAACTTCTGTCAGATTCTGCAAAAGACACCTTCATAAAAAATATGAACAGCCTTTTTCCTAACCAGCTTATGCTGAGTGCTTCCCCCTCTGAGAAATGCGGAATTTGGGGGACAAAAATGAATGTTGTGATTCTTGGACAGGAAGAAACATCGGAACATGTTCACGACCATCTCCACACCGGCTATCAGGAAATGTTGGAACAGATTGGAAATCTGCCGATTTCTGCCTCTGTGAAAGAACATGCTAAGGCAGTTTACACCTTAATCGGCAATGCGGAGAGCGCCGCACACCATACAGATATTTCCCAAATTCATTTTCACGAGGTGGGCACGCTGGACGCAATCATGGATGTTGTCGGCTGCTGCCTACTGATGGAGCTTTTAAATCCTGAACAGATCATTGCCTCTCCCATCCACGTGGGAAGCGGCAGCGTGCGCTGTGCGCATGGCATCCTTCCGGTGCCTGCCCCGGCAACTGCTGAAATCTTAAAAGACATACCAATTTATGGAGGAAGCATAGACGGAGAATTATGCACACCTACCGGTGCTGCGCTGCTAAAGCATTTTGCCAGCCAATTTACACCTATGCCGCCTATGACGGTAGAACAGACTGGCTACGGCATGGGCGCTAAGGACTTTGCTACTGCCAACTGCCTGCGCGCATTCTGGGGCAGCTTAAGTATTCTCCCTGTCCCCTCTCCCAGGCAGCTCCCCGGCTACCCTTCTGCTGCCGCTGTCAGGTCAGACGGCGATAAAGAGACGCATCCTGATTACTATACGGAACAGTTCCACAGCCTTGACCAAATCCTGGAACTCTCCTGTAATCTGGACGATATGACGCCGGAAACTATCTCCTATGCTACAAAGCTCCTGCTAGACGCCGGCGCCCTGGATGTCTATACCACTCCCATCCATATGAAAAAAGACCGTCCCGGTATTCTGCTGACTGTGCTCTGCAACGTAACAGAAGAGAGCCGTTTCAGCCGTCTGATTTTAACGCACACTGCTACGCGCGGCATTCGCATTCAGCCTTGTTACCGGAGAACCTTAGATGCACAGTTCCGCAAGATTTCTACTGTCTATGGGGAAATCACAATTAAAATCAGCACCGGCTACGGCATCACCAAATGCAAACCAGAATACGAGGATGTAGCCGCGGCGGCAAGACAATGCAAGGTTCCTTTCCAGACTGTATACGCAGCGGCTGTAGCAGCCTTCCATAAAACGCTGTAACTTCCCCATAAACTGGTGAAAGCGAGTATTAATTATAGAAGATAACCGAAACACCCTATAGATGACTCGCACAAAATGGCCGCCACATTCAGGATTTTATTCTTCCCGAATGCGGCGGCCGGTCTTTTCCGTTACAATTTTTATTTTATCTTTACTTGCTTCCTGGCGCTGTATGAACCGCGGTAAATTTTACTGCCCACTTTCTTGTATGCACGGATTTTTACATAATACTTTTTATTTGTTTTTAGTTTTTTAACAGTATAGCATGACTTGGAAGCGCCATTTATTTTCACCGTCTTCGCATCGGAGAAATTTTTCTTTGTAGAATAAGCGATTTCATAACCGCTGCCGGACGTCTTCTTCCATTTGAGCACAAGAGCTTTCTTTTTCGCCGTTACAGTCTTAATATTTACCTTCGACGGCTTCGTCGCCGTCGTAACCGAATTGGAGAAATCACCCTTATATTTCTTATCTGCCGACGCAAAAGCACATACCCGGTATTTAAACGCCGTTCCCGAAGCAAGCCTGCCGTCGATATAACTGGTAATTGTCCCTTTCGTAATCGTCTTAATGCATTTCCATGTCTTTTTCTTGCTGTCATAGCGGTACAAAAGATATCCGTCTGCGTCCGCCGCCTTTTTCCAGCTGATTTTAATTTTCGCTGCGTTTACAGGAGACGCTAAAAGGCCTTTCACTTTTGCCGGTTTCTGATAAGCTGTCTCGCCTGGATTCGCATTTCCTCCCGGATTGGCGGAGCTTCCGGAATTCGTTCCTCCATCAGGATTTGTGCTCTCCCCGCTTTTTTCCAGAATTACAAATTCTTTCTCAACTGTTCCCTGATAACTGCCCATGCCTTTTACTATAACTTTTGCTGTCCCCACATTTATGTTATTGCTGTAGCCAACGGTATAATCTTGATTCTTTATTAAAGCCTTTCCGCCATATGATACTGTAACACGAGGCTGTTTTGCCATTCCGTTATATGTATAGCTTTGCTGTTCTAACGTAATCTGGCACTCGCTGATAGCAATCTGATCTGCACCCACCCCCATCTGAAAGCTATAGCTTCCAGAGGCCGTCATTTCCGGCGAGGAATACATCATATAGTTGACCCGTTCCGCCAGCGCTTCGGTAAAGAGCACATTTCCCTGGCTGTCCTGCACGCAGATAACGTCTCCCTGACTGTATGTATTTCTATTGACAATATACCCCTGTGTGGAGGACTGCACGCCCTCCTCCATCTGGGAAGAACCTGCGCCAAAAATATAACCGCCGGTAATCGCAAAGCTACCATCATGGTCAAATGGAAAGTTATCACTGCCGGGACCGCCTGCTGCCGCGCCATAGACAATGATATTTCCACCAGAAATAGAAATATCCCCATTGGAATCCAGTCCATCTCCCGCTGCTTTGACATAGAGCGTACCGCCGTTAATATTTATGGCATATCCTGTATTTCCTGCTGCATAAATACTGTCTGATTTTGCAGCGCTATTATTGCCATCTTCCGCAGAATCCGTGTTCATTACCGCCAATCTTCCGCCAGGGCCGCCCATGCTGCCAGGCCTGCCGCCTCCTGGGTTGAAACCGTCTCCGGGCCTGCCATTGCTGCCGCTGCCGTCATTGCCGCCCGCTGCATTGACACCGTCATCTGTGGAATTAACATTAATAGTTCCGCTGTTCACATAGACGGTTCCCGCTTCCAAACCTTCGTAGCAGTTTCTGATGGAAATATCTATATTCGACGCTTCCTCTTCCAAACCGACAAAGAGGGAGGTATCTGCATGCATACCGTCGTCTCCGGTCTGAATGTCAAACTTACCACCCAAAATACTGATATACTCGTTGCTGTGCAGCGCATCATCCGCGCTATTGATTGTAAATTCACCGCCATTGATCGTCAGCGTGCTGTCTGATTTAATTCCCTTGCAACTATCTGCATCTTCGGAAAGCGTTGCCGTATATCCGCCGTTTGTCGTAATCTGATAAGATCCCCCATTGACTGTCACACTGTTATCGCCCTGAATGCCGTCTGCCGCCGCAGTAATATTTACTTCGCCGCCCTCTAAGATGACGTCGCCCAGAGATACCGTATCGTCCGCATTCCCAGCGTCATCGACTCTGTCTGGCGAGGATTTGATGCCGTCTCCGCCCGCTTCAATCGTCAGCTTTCCACTCTTGACCGTTACCGTGTTGTCAGAGGCAAGTCCATTATCCGCCGATTTAATATGCAGCTTCTGCTCCTGAACAGTGATATCCGTCTCAGCGCCTCCTTTGATGCCATTCTTGCACACGCCAACAATATTTAACGTCCCTGCGCCGGACAATGTCAGGGATGACTGCTTATTCACTTTGACAGCTGCTTTCTCTTCCGTATTTGCCGCACTGTCTGCGAAGGTGTTTACCGTCCCTGCCTCTGCTATGATCTCTGTTTCTGTCCCCGCTTTGCAGAGAACCGGACCTGTAGCTGCGGAAGCCGAGGTCAAATCCAGCCCATTTAATACCAGCTTGACGCCCGTCGTCCCCTTTTTTACTGTGATGCTTCCATCCGCACAATTTCCAGAAAATACATAAGTTCCGGCTTCGCTTATCGTTACAGCTGTGCCCACCGCGCTGCACCCTCCTTCTAAGCCTTTTATCTTCGCCTCCGAATCGGAAAAAGTGATAAAAGCAGCCTGAGCTTCACTGTAGGCTGTCCGCAAATCCGACGATGCGCTATACATGTCCCCGCTTTCACTTTCACCATAAGCGGCCTGAATAGTTTTTCCCGGAAAAATAAGTGACGCCGTCATGGTACAGACCGTCATCAAAGCAACCGCACATTTCTTTGTTTTGTTTCGCATACTTTCCTCTCCACTTCATACTACAATATTATTACAAAATGCTGCCACTTACATTATATATGCCGTAGCTTAAATCAACCTAAAAATATTGATGTTTCACCACAAAAGTAATACGATAATGAAGGAGGAAGATTTTATCTGATGCAAGTCGAATACGAGAACGAATACGAAAAGGACCTCCTTACTTCCCTCTTCTCCTTACAACCATCGCTGCCATCACCCCTGCCGATGATAACAGCAGCGCAAGATACGTCCACAGAAAACTATCGTCCCCTGTTTTCACCCCGGCAGTACCCGTTGTCCTGATATTCTGTGCATCATTATCTGTACTCTGCGCGTTACTCCCTTCCGGGTTATTGACGAATGGGTTATCTTTTGGTAGAAAATTCTGGGGATTTTCCGCTGGCTTATTCGTGGGTGGATTGTCCTTGGGATTTTCCACTGGCTTATTCGTAGGCGGATTGTCTTTGGGGTTCCCCGGCCGCTTGTCTGTAGGCGGGTTTTCATTACCGCTCTTTTTTTCTTTAATGGTAAGGGTGGTCTCCACATTACCTGCTGTATAGGAAAGTGTAATTTTGTGCTCTCCCAAAGAGAACTCCTTAAGATATGCCTTGCCAAAGATAAGAATCGTTGATCCTTCTTTTAATGCATAGTTTACGGGTTCCACACTTACACCGTCTATCGCCACACCTTTAAATTCGGACACTGCCCCAGTACATTTTATAACCGCTTTCTCATCCTTGCCAATCGTAAATACGCTATCTGTGGCGTCTGTAATAATCTCTGCCGCCTTACTTATCTGTATCTGCACCTGAGACTGCCCATAATTAGCGGTATCTCTATATACTGCCTCAGCTGTGAGGATACCTCCCGGAATCAGCTTCGTATCTGCTTTTTTCCACCGCCAGCCTTCCGGCAACGGAACATCCCCCAACTTATCCATTGTCTTTGCCGCTTTGATTTGGGTATTCTCCCCTATGGGGGTATTTTCCGGTTTTTCCTTTTTTAATACCTTGATATCAATCCATAGCCCTTCTTTTTCATAGAATTCCGTTTGGGTCGCCGATACATAGACGCGCGCCTCGCCTGCATTAAGAATCGTAACTCTTCCATCCGCATCCACGGAAACCACATTTTCTCCGCGGATTACCTGATATTGAAGCTGCCCATCTCCTTTTTGCGTGATATCAAGGTAAAATGGTTCGTCTCCATACGTCTTCTCCCACGTTTCGACACCTTTTATTTCCGGGGAAAATCCCTTTACCTGAAATTCCCCGGGATATACAGTAGTTCCACCCTTATAATTGAGGGTATCGGAGACATCCGCAATCATTTCGTATTTGCCCGGTTTAAGCGTCTTAGGAGTAATATCTTTCCACTCCCGATATGATTCCCCACTGTCCGCCTCACGGTATTTATAGACGATTTGCCCTTCTCCTTCATAGAGAGGCAATGCCGGCACAGAAACAGCGCTTCCGTACTGGTAATCATCCATCTTGACTGTATAGGCATTGGAAAATTCAATCTGGCGGACCGTCACTATACCTTTGGGCTGTGACAATGTATAATTACTGCTGTCCGCACCCACAAGCTTAAAGCCGCTGAATGTAACAGGTTTTTCGACACCCACGTCTGCATCCTCCATATAGGCTTTTACCTCTGAGATATCCATAGCAACATCATCCGTAGAGAATTTTCCAACCAGGGTCCAATGCTTTTTATCCGTAACTGTCGTATCACCCAGCGGAACCTCCCTGCTGCCATTATAAAAATAAGGCTGTAGGACGATATTGCCTGCTTCGACTTCCCTGGGAACAATCTCGCCGTCCGTAAAAGTAATTTCATCCGGCGCCATATAATTACCGGCGTCTTTACCCGACAATGAGTATGATACTGTTATGGTTTTATGATTGCCAACATTTTTATTATCGTATTTCGCAGAGGCAGAAACGTTCACTTCATCCCCAATTACCGCATTTTTATAAGTAACTTTCGGGTTCTCTATATTAGTCCCGCTGTCATAGACCTTGCTCTTTTCCACCTGAATATCGACCTCTAATTTCCGCGGTGTAATTGTAAATTCCTGTCTCCATGTAACATTGCTATAATGTACCGTATCTTTAGGTTTGAGCCGCACCACGCAGCTATAATTCCCAGCGTCCTTCGGCTCTCCTTCCAGTCTGATCTCATTCTCATCAAAATAATAGAGATATTCTAAGCTGCTGATATTCTCATTATTACCCTCCAACAGCGGGCTTTTTTCCGTGCCGTCATAGGCAAAGTTCTTTGTCATTTTCTCCTGAAAATCCGCACTATCCAAACTCCTTTTTATAATTTGGTACTGAAACTCCTTCTCTCCCTCCACATTAGGTCCCTTGCCCACGGCTTTCACATATGCCATACCCGGCTCTATACAATTTTTTCCCTCAATAAATGTCAACTCATAATTCTCCTCCGGCAAAGTAAAGCTGCTATTTGCCACATATGGTTCCTCCGGCATTACCGGTTGACCCGTCCACTGCGGCTGCCCCGACTTTCCCCCATACAGGCCAAGAACTCTATTTGCCAGATTCATCTTTGAGACTTTAAAAGAAAATGAATCCTCCACAAGTTCTGCAATGCCCGCCAGGCTGGAGTCCAACACAATCTTTACCGTATAATTGCCCGCGTTTTTAGGACTCCCGGAAAGAACGGTTCCATCTTCCTGCACCCATTGAATCGCATAAGCATCCCCTACCAGTTCATTGACATTGCTCCCTTCATACTGCACATAAAAGTCGATTTTAGAACGCATATACGCATCCGACAAATCCAAAATAGGCGTCCACTGCGCCCCGCTCACACGGCTGTGCGCCCGAATCTTCTTTGTCTCCTGATTCACAGAGGCTTGATTTACATACTTTGCATCGGACGCAGAGACTGTATCCACATATTCTTTCTCCTGAGACGCATCCGCCGCAACAGGAATAAAACAACAGCCGCTTACAAGCACAGCTGCCATAGCGACCGCAAATAGTTTTCTCCAGTTAAATCTCCATTTTTTCAAATTTTTACGCTCCTTTTTATACTTTTCTGCCCGCTGTTTCCTCCAAAGACGGACAATATTTCAATATATATTTTATCAATCTATAATGTTCCATCAATATGTGAGGGATAAAATGCATTTTTCGGGGATAAACAGCAAAAAAATAAATTGATTCACTGCCTGTTTTTGTTTATGATAGATACGGAGGTTAATGGAAATGAGAATAGCTATTGTAGATGATGAAAAAGCTGTGCATATTTCTCTGGAAAAAACACTGAAAATTTGGGCTGATAGGAACCGTCTGGAAATTGCCTGCGATTATTTTTACAATGGCGGGGAATTCCTGTCTGCACTCAGCGCCAAACCGTACGATGTCGTATTTATGGATATCTATATGGACGGATCAGACGGCATCCAGACAGCGGTTAGGATGCGGCAGATTTCCCCGGGCTGCTGCCTTATTTTCCTCACTTCCAGCGAAGAGCATATGATGCAGGCCTTTCCCTGCCACGCATTTGATTATCTCTTAAAACCACTGGATGAAGTGCGGCTCACACAGACGCTCTCAGATCTTTTACGCATTTTCCCGGACAAACAGCCTTATTTTGATCTCTCCCTGGGAAAGCAAACGATCCATGTGCTTTATTCCCACCTGCAATATATTTCTGCCGACTCTAATTACTGTATTGTGCAGGCCCAGGAACAGTACCGCTGCCGAATGCCTTTTCATAAATTAAATACGCTGCTCGCAGATGACGAACGCTTCTGTGTGATAAACCGGGGAATTCTTGTCAACTTGGATTATGTGGATGATATGGAAGATTATACATGTCGCATGAAAAGCGGCATTTCCTTCCCTATAAACACCAAAAAGAAAACAGAACTGAAGCAAGCATTGATTACTTACCGTTTCAATATCCGCAGAAAACGACTGTCAAGGAGGTAACACATGGACAATTTCACTTATATCAACACCGCAATCGGTTATGCCCTGCTGATTCCCGGAGCCATTATGTGCCTTCTGCCCATCAAGGACCATCTGCGCATATCTCTAAAAAAGCTCTGTCTGTTGTTATTCCCCACACTGATCCTCTACAGTATCTTGATGCCATTGATTGCAAGACAAATCTCTATTGACAATCAAACCCTGTTTTCACTGACGATTTTTTTGTGCTTCCCGGTATACTGTATGGCGGTAAATATTAAAAATAATAAATTATTTTATCTGTTTCTGTCCAATGTAGCGTTGCTCTCATTTGGCGGTCTTGCCTTTTATATGGTAGATGCATATATCATAAATAACAATATCATCTCTCCTTTCTATGATACTGCCGTAGTTTGCCAGTGGTGTGCGACGATTCTCCTTCTATGCTTTGTTTTTCTTCCCTTCTTTAACAGGAAATTGACCTGGACACTGGAACACTTCCACTCAAAATCTGTATGGAATATGGTATGGACAGTGCCCGCATTGATTACGTTCTGCAACTTTGCGATGATTCCTGCGGATTACAAAAACGCCACCGTAGGACGTATCTTTTCTCTGTACATTTTAATTGACGCCACGCTCCTTTTGCTTTTCCTGGTGTTCCAACAGATGTTTTACCTGATTGCCAAAACTTTAATAGAAAATAACGAGCATGAAAAAAAGACACAGCTGCTGCAAATCCAGGCCGGTCAATACCAGAATCTGCTACGTTATGTAAATGATACAGGAAAACTACGCCATGATTTCCGCCATACAGCCCACACACTTTTAACGCTCGCCCAGGAGGGGCACACAGAAAAAATCCTGGACTACCTGAAAGAATATAGCCAAGAACTGGACGCTTACCATCCCAACCTCTTCTGCAAACACACAACCACGAATGCTATCCTCGCCTATTATGCGAACATTGCCGGTTCTCAACAGATTCAAACGAATTATCATGTGGATTTACCGGAAAAACTTCTTATTTCGGATGTGGATCTATGTTCGATATTGGGAAATCTTCTGGAAAACGCCATTGCAGGCTGTATGGACGTCCCGCCTGCGCAGCGTTTCATTAATCTCTCTGTGGATATAACAGAAAATAGAGAGCTCTACATCATCTGTGTCAACAGCTTTGGCGGCAATCTCCAAAAATCAGGAGCCAAATACTTATCTACCAAAAAGGACGGCGCCGGTATTGGTCTTTTGTCCATTACCGCCACCGCCGAAAAATATGCCGGAATTGCCCATTTCTATCACTCTGATACAGAATTTAATTCAGAGGTGATGCTCAACATCTGATGATAGGTTTCGTGTAACAACTCTATTTTCTTCTCCTTTTTCTCTTCCTTAAAACAACGCCTGCCGTCCCAACTGCAACCACTGTCGCAGCCGTGCCGGAAATCCCAAACAGCAAGGGGCGGTTGGCAAGAAACATGATATACCATTCTGTGGAAACTGTAATATTTTTATAGATTTTCTCATACACATTTCCTGCCGCATCTCGGCACAAGATCGTAATTTCCTGTCCGATTCCCTGGGGAATCGTAAACTGAACCACACCGTCATTCTTCTCCTGCGCGTCTGCAAGCTGCTTCCTGCCAAGGGATACTGCCTGCTTCTTTGCATTGCTGCCCCGGTTGGCTATGGTAATTTCCAGGCTGTCCAGTTTTCCGCCATCATCCGTAGGAATCACATTAACATTCTGCGATTCTTCCTGATATCTGCCGTTTGGAGCCAGCCCAGAGACTATGACTACCGGCGGCGTATGGTCCACCACGAAAGAAGTCTCAACATTTTTAATGTCAGAGTACGCCATATTCTCTGCCTTGTCAATTGTAGACACTACAACGTTGTAATCTCCCTCATCGGCAAAAACCTCTCTGTCAATGACGTAATCATACTGATACCATGCATTTTCTCCTTCGCCGCCCTGCACACGGTACTGGCCATCTTCTTTTATAGTATTGCCATTTACCGTCACAAAATGCTGTGTAATCGGGTCGCAATTCACCTCTTGCAGAACCACCGCTGCATCTACCTGCTGCACATAATACTTGTCAATTAGCTCCTGTGTAGACTTATCCAGCATAAACGTAGAACCGTTACGATTGACAGAAAATGTTATCGTTTCCATGCCCTGATTGCCATTCTCTTTCACATTCATTTCACTGGTAGCATTTAAAGATAAATCTTTAACCTCACATGCTAACGTATAAATCGCGTCCTCTGTAATATTGTCAATCACATATTCATACCGCTTCCCGGATTCTACCGTCTCAATCCTGCCCAAATCTGAGAAATCCTTCTGGGCAAACCTTCCATTTTTTTCATAGACAATCCCGGTAAGTTTTGGCTGAAAGCTCGATAGATCAAAATTCACGTCATCCACGTCAACCGTAAAACCGATTACTTCTTTGTTATATGCAGTCTTATCTGCAATCTCGCCAATGGAGATCACTGGAGCCGTGCCGTCTACCGTAATCTGATTGGACTCATACGGCGTCATATCATTGCCTGATTTATCCTTATAAGTAATAGAAACCTGATAATCTCCATCCTCGCTAAGTTGGAAGCTTCCGTTGTGCACATCCGTGCTGGCATCACTCCAGCTGACATTCAATATGTACGGCGCGCCGTCCCTGGTCGCTGTTACCTGAACATCCTCCTCGCGGAAATTGGCCTCTGTCACAGCAATCTGCCCTTCCACGGCCTCAGCATAATAATCAATCCCATTGGCGCTTGCCGTGGGCGCACTGTAAGTCACTTCTGCATTGGGCGCAATACTATCCACCACAATACGATGGGTGTCTGTAAATCTGGTTTTGTGCCCGCTGTTGTCTACGGCATCAAATTCCACCATGCCGTTAAACTGATTGTTGGCGTCCAACTCTGACTGCGGTATCGTAAATTGTGCCGTTGCCATCCGTTTGCCGTTGCTGTAGCTAATTTGCGCATGTTCAATACGCTGATCCAGACTCTCCCGGTTGACGCTGCTGACATTCTCCGCGTTCTTGTAACTGTAGATAAAATAGTCAATACCCGCGGCATCATCCTCCGCTGTAATCGTCACGGTTGCCCTTGCCTGATAGAACCCAAAAGAGGCATTCTCCAATACGGTTTCCAGCACACTGTCACTGTAACTGACCCTCAGATTTGCAGGCGCTGCCGTGTCTATGGTAAATCTATCCTGTACATACGGCTTTGCCGCATTCTTCGCCATATCCGCATAAGAAACCGTAAACGTATAATTGGCGTCCACATCATATGTAATCTTCGCCGTATAAGTGTCTCCATTCTTCTTCCAGCTGCCGGGCTGTTTGAGCTGCTCCCTGTAATCTGCTACAGACGCCGGCGCTCCATCTGCCATCACAGCCGTCACAGACGCTTCCACCTCATTTGCCCGGAAATTTTTATCCGTAATCTGGATCGTCGCTGTGCGCTCCCTATCGTAATAATCATTGCCATCCCGGGAAGAAATGGGCGTCGTGTTGTCATACCACACTTTGATTATGGGTTTTTTCGTGTCTACCACAAGCGTATTTGAAATCCAGGTCTTTACCGTAGTCTGTTTGTTTCCATCCGTTTGCGCTTTCATCTCGTTACCGGAGCGGTCCTGGTAAACGACCTTCACCTTATAATCCCCATCTTCCCTGAGCGTCAACGTCGCTTTCCAGACGTCCGTGCCCTTCTCCTGTTTCCAATTCCCAATGGCATGCTCTTCTCCGTTCACAGTGACTTCCACATCCTGCTTATAGAAATTGGCCTCTGTCACCTCAAAATATAACACGGCGTCATCTGCAAAATAAGCTTTGTTCCTTGTACTTTTGATAGGGGTATAGGAAACTTTCATTGTGGGGGATATATTGTCAACTACGATTTGATTTTCCTGATCCCGGAACGTCTTTCTGTTCCCCGCTTTATCCGTTACAAAAAAAGTAAGGTTCCCACGGTACTGATGATCCTTTTGTGCCGGCAGCTTCAACTTATATGACGCCTGGCTGCCGTCTTTGGAAAACGTCAAATCTTTCGCACTGACATCTCCCCGTAACTCTTTCACATTCTGCTCACTGGCTCCGCCCTCCTTTGTATAACTCCAATGCAGGCTATCCACACCAGACGTAACGTCCTCCGCGGAAAACTTTGCTGTCACATGGCTCTTGTAATAGCCAAAGGTAATCTTACTGAGAATCTTCTCCAATATTGGCTCACTGTAAGTAATTTGCAAATTCTTAGGGTTTTTCTGGTCTATGTAGAACGTATTCTTTGCCTCCCTGGAGCTCAGAAGAGCCAAGTCCTGCACGCGGATATCAAATTGATACCCTGCATCTTCCATAAAAACTATCTCTGTGCGATAAGCTCCCTTTTCGTAAGTCCAGGCCTCATCCTTCCGAAGCTCTGCCGGAAGATTCTGGACTTTTACTGGCATTCCGTTTAACAGAATTTCCGTATTACCGGAAATTGTCTTCCCGGCCACATCTTCCGCCCGCACCTTTATGCTCAGCCGCGAAGCGTCAAAATTGGTTTCCTTTATGGAAATGCCGGCTGTGCGCGGTTCGCTGTAATACTTGCCGTTTTGCACCTGCGCTTCGTCAAAAGCAACCGTCAGTTCCGGCTTCGTGCTGTCTACGATGATCTGCGTCTTGTTATCCGTATATTCCGTGCAGTTCCCCGCCTTGTCATAGGCGCGCACCGCCATCGTCCTGCCGCCCTCGCCTTTTAATGCCAGCCTGGCTACCATCTTTCCATTCTGCTGCTCAAATCTTGTTACCTTCTTCCAGGATGCGCTGCTGTTTTCTCGCCACTCCATATATTTAACGCCGGATAATTTATCCTGCAAAGCCACATTTACTGTTACATCCGAGTTGTAATACTTCCTCAGCACTCCCGATATCTCTTTCTTATTTTTCTCTTCGCTGTAAGTAATCTCCGGCTGCAACGGCGAAGTTTTGTCTACCCAGAAAGCATCCCCCTTACTTTCCGACCGGTTGCCCGCCGTATCTTCAGCCTGAATGTGGAACTCATACTTTGCATCCGCAGTATAAATAATCTGCACCGTGTGATACGTTTTTCCATTTGTTCTCACGACCTGCCAATTGCCATGGTTCTGCAAAGCCGCTCCTACGCCGCTTATCGGCACGGATTGGCCGCCAATCTGCACGCTCGGCTCCTCTTGTGCGTCGCCTGACGCTGTCATCTCCGCCTTCACCCAGCCTTTGGCGCTTTCCTCCTGCACTTCCTGCTTGGCGGTAAAATGTTCTTCCTCAATGGTAATTGTGGCTGTTCTCGCTCTGTTATAGTATGTATCATCGCCATTACTTACATTGTTGTCATAGCTTATGAAAATCAGTGGCGCCGTGCGGTCCAACAACACTGCCGTCTGCTCGTCTTTATATGTCTCACTGCGGTTTCCTGCGTTGTCATAAGCATAGAAATCCACATTCATACAATCTTCCCGATCTATCTCAAAGGTCACGCTCGTCACGCCGTTTTCCACCTTTACCTGATTGGCGGCAGTGGCCTCCACAACAGTATAAGATTCACTGTTTTCCTTACCTTCCCTGCTCGTATAACCCCAGGCAAAACCAGCGATTTTACTTGCATCTTCCTGGGCCGAAAGCGTCACTGAAAGTTTCTCGTTCTTTCCGTAATAATTGAGAAACCCTTTCTCTAACTCCTGTTGCCACAGCGGCGCGGAATACCGAATCTGCAAATTCCATGGAGCCACATTATCCCACAATATGCCTTCCACGGTAAGTTTGTCCGATATTCTCCCGGTAGCAGTTTCTTTTACATAGAATTCTGCGCGGAGGGCCCCATCATCCGGCGTCACTTTTGTCAAATCATAAGCGTCCTCCCACTGCGCACCGTCTGTTACGGAACTGCTAAACTGATAGCCCTCATAAACCAGCGCAAGACGGTCGCCGGCAAACCATTTCCTGTCTTTTTGATAATCCCCATAAGTAGTGAGCGCCGGCTGCAATACGCCGTCGGCATCATTGTGGAATCCTTGCAGGGACACTTTGTCCACATCAAACAGCAAATTTTTTAATGTAAATGTATAACTGGTTTCCGCTATTTCATAAAGGTTGTTCTTTTCCGTATATGCCTTAATCTTCACCCTGCCTGTATCACCCTCCTGGGGCCTTGGCAGCTTCCGATACGTTATCTCTCCGCTGTTCTCATCAATGGAGATAAATTCTGCGCCCTGTTCTACCTTATATTTAACTTTTACATTCCCGGCCGAGACGGCTGTCAGCCTGGCGCCGGTTGTTCCGTAAATGAGCTCATTTCCTGCAAAAACGTCTTTCCATTTCACTTCATCCGCCGCTTTAACGATGAGAACCGTGTACTCTGCGATATCTTCCTGTTGGCTGACAAGTCCGGTCTTTTTCCCCTGCACCGTGAGTTTCATCGGCAATTTTGACCAGACCTCCGGCAATTTTGCCATATCCTGTACCGTTACCTGCCCGGTGTTTTCATCGACAGACACATACTTTCCTAACCAGGCGCCGGCAATCGCCGTATTATCACCGTCGATCAGCTCTTTCACAGAATACTTTGCGCCGGCAAGCGCATTTCCCCTGCTGTCTGTCAGCACATTATCAAAATATTTTTTTGTCCAGGATATTTTCAGATCCTTCGTCTTCTGAAACATGGGAATCCAGTCGATAGCCGCTTTCACCACAGTTTCCGGCTCCACGTTTTCCATCGGCACACACACAAGGCTGTGGTAACCCTCCCGTTCTACCGTATAGTCGCAATACGCCGCCGGAACGCACTTAGGTATCTGAACCGCAACCCTTCCCTGCCCATCGGTAACACCGGTTCCCAGCTCTGTCCCCGGGATTAAAGGAATATTGCTGCCATCCTCGGGACTTATGAAACTACTGCCGTCCCCGGAGGTTACAATGCTGCTGCCATCCTCGGGACTTATGACAATATTGCCCGACTCATCAAAAATCCGTTCTGAAAAGACAATCTTTACCTTGGCCCCCGCCACGGCAATTTCGCTCCCCACTCCAGTTTCCTCCCGACTCTCTGTCACGAGAAAACGAAAAGATTGCATTTTCTTTTCATCGCTTTCTGCGGCCGCCTGGACGCTTTCTGCCCGGCTCAGCGTCTGCAAAACCAACAGGAATACAAGAAACAGCGCCATCCCTTTCCTTCCTATGCCTGTCATTATATCATTCCTCCCTATTTTAAATCTCTTCCTCGTTATGAAGGATCGTGATGTCTTCCATTACATGAAAGCCCATATCCGGCACAGCCGCCCCATCCAAAATGCCCGGACCAAGCAGCGTCGTCTCATTTACCATGCCGGAATTAAGCAATGTCGTCTCATTTACCATGTCAAAACCAAGCAACGTCGTCTCATTTACTATGCCGGAACTAAGCAGCGTCGTCTCATCCACCGCTCCCAATGCCTGCAATTCTTCTGTATTGGCGCCGTAGCCCTGCCCCGCCTGCTCCTGCGATCTGCCGGACGGAGAAATCTTGTCTGTCAGCCTCCCCCTTCGGCGGTTTGCTTTATCAGCGCTGTCTTTTTTCTTCGCTTTTTTGGTATTGCCGCTGCGTATCTGCTCAATTCCTCTTCTGGCGGTAATGCCTGTTAAATCGCCAATTACAGATGGAATTCGCAAAAAGACAAACAGCAGAACGCTGACAAACGCCATTACCGCGCCGGCCGCCGCACATATCATAAAAACATTGCGATACATTTCATACGTCATAATCACGCCTCCCGTTCATTTCCTGTAGCAATCCGCGCCCTTGTGTCCTCAATCTGTGTTGTCAGGTGTTCAATTGACTGTCGTATCTCTGTGAATTCCGTCTGCTTTGCAAGTTTCCCGGACTGCTGTTCAATGTCGTCTAACACGCGGTACAAATCGTCTTTCGAGGCAGTTTTCAAGAAATACTGCGCTTTATCAGAGATGGACGCCACTACCTCTGGCCAGACCAGAAGTTTCGTCTCATCCTCCTCCTGCTTCACCGCCTCCGCAAGCTGCGCCAACTTCTGCCAGAGCTGCCCATACGTTTCATACATTTTCTGCGTCCGCTCCTGGCCCGCATACTTCTTGATCTGTTGTTGGCATTCCCCAATTTCACAGTAAATACCTGCCGTATCATTGTAATCTTTGGATTCTGCAAACCAATCTGAAGCGATAATACTGCGCTCAGATTCCACTTCATAGTCATACCAATAGGCATTTCCTATCTCGTAACAGACCTGGGCATATCCTGTTGGATTTGAGGCTTTTAAACGCTCTAACGGATAAATGGTGGAAGAATACCCCGCCATATTAGTCTCATCCAATCCCGCCTGCAATTGCGTAAACACCGCCGCTTCCGTCTTTGATAAGCCGTCTTCCAGTAACATTCGCTCCACCAATTCCAGGTAAGCGCGCGTATCTTCCGGCTGGGTGGCAATGGCTGACAGATAGTAAGAAATACTCTCCTCCTCCGTGAGCGTGGCGTCCGACGCACGCGTGAGGATAACCTGGTAATTTTCGCTTTTCTTCTGCTCGGCTGACAGATAGCCCCAGAGGGAAGTTCCCAGTAACGCAAACGTCAGGACGGAAGACGCTGCAAAGGCAAAGAGCTTCCTCTTTTGCTTCCTCCGATATCTGCCGTCCATCTCCCCATAATGTTCAAGGGCATACATCAATTCCGCGCAGGACTGGTAACGGTCATCCGGGTTTTTCTGCGTGCATTTGCTGATAATCTGCTGCAAACCGTCAGACAGGTTTGGATTAATCTGACGTATGGGCAACAGCTCATAAGGCGGTTCACAGGGATTTTTCCCAGTCACCAGGTGATAGAGCGTTGTCCCCAGACAGTAGATGTCCGTGCGCGCATCAGTCTGTCCTCTGCCGCCGAACTGCTCCGGCGCTGCATAGCCCACAGTCCCCAGGCAGGTCGTGTCGGCCAGGTTTCTTTCTTTAAACTCCCTCGCCGTTCCGAAATCTATGAGCATCAGATTGCCATCAGGCTTTAACATGACATTGGAAGGCTTCATGTCCCGGTAGATAATGGGCGGCTTCCTGGTGTGCAGATACCCCAGCACGTCACAGAGCTGTTTGGCCCAGTCAATCACCAATTCCTGCGGCTGCGCGCCGTATTCTTCCAACGATTTCCCCAGATGATGCCCCTCTATGTAATCCATGACGATGAGAAAACTGTCTTCCTCATCAATCACATCAATTATACTTGGCAGATGTGGGTGGTGGAGCTTTTTGAGCATCTCAGTCTCCACAATCAGCCCCTGTTTCACCTCGTCATAATCTACCACGCCGCCCCTGCGCACCTCTTTAATTGCCCAGGTTTTGTTGGCTTTCTCGTTGATTGCCATATAAACGACACTCATGCCGCCATGGCCGATTTCACTCAAAATCCGGTATTTCCCGTCAATTACTGATCCAATTTCCTGCATATGACCTCCTAATACGTCCGTACCATCACAAGTGAAATGTTATCGCGCTCCTGCCGCTGCTTGTCCAGGGAAATCAGGTAATTACCGTTATTTGCCATAGACTGCGCATCGCAAAGCGCCGCCGGCTGCAAATAATAAGCAATTTCCTCATCGGAAATTTCATGGTGGAACCCATCGCTGCACAGAAAATAAACGGCATCCTTTTTCACCTCTCCACTGTACATATCTGGGAAAATATTGTCGGAAGCCCCCACGCACTGCAACAGCACACTCCGCCTAGGGTCGTTCTTTGCCTGTTCTTCCGTTAGAATACCTTCGCGCACCTCCTCCGCCACCAATGTCTGGTCCTGCGTCAGACAGCAAAGATTACTTTGCAGCTCATAAGCCCGGCTATCCCCCACATTCATGATATAATACCGATTCTGTGTGAGCAGCATCACTACCGCCGTAGTACCCATAGAGCAACCAATCCGTCTGCTGTATTCTTGTATTTCCCGGTTGTGGCTGCGCAAAACCTCCTCCCATTGCAGTTTTAATGCAAACTCCTCGATCGAAGTGTTCGCCAGCTCTGGCAGCTTCTGCCACATCCACTGCTCAAAGGCTTTTACCACGGCCGCACTGGCAACTTCTCCCTTACTCAGCCCGCCCATACCATCGCAGAGCACGGCAAATACCATCGTGCCCTGGCTGGTACAAAGACGTTTGACCGACATGCTGTCCTGGTTCGTCTCTTTCACATTTCCAATATCCGTCACCGCCTGAATCATAAAATCCATAGCTGCCTCCTTTTAGTACTCAAACACAAACTCCTCATTTCCCAGGCGGATTCTCGCGCCTTGTTCCAGCTTGACTGCCGAACCGCCGATAACGATATTGTCATTGACATATGTATGGTTGGTCGAATTCATGTCCTCTAAATAATATCCGTCCTGCTTGATGATAATGTTGGCATGGCTGCGGCTGATTGCCGGGTTATCCCCGATAAAATAATCCACATAGCTGCGCTCTTTGCCAATGCGGAACACTGGCTTGTCGATAATGATCCTCTCTTTGCTACGTACTCTTGTCAGCCTGGGGTTGGGTTTCCCTTCCTGATTGAGCCCGGAAAGCACCACTGTCTCACCCATAGAAGCATTTCCAAGCACCGTAGTTTCACCCATGCCGCCAGCCGGTAAGCCCAAATCTGCATAACGGTTCTGCGCTCCGCAATCTGCCCCTGCCGCCATAGATGCCGTGCTTGCTGGCACTGCTGTCTCATTAGACGCCATACCAGGCGTTCCCATAGGTACGGCGGAGCTATTTGCCGCCATGCCAGGTGCACTCATGGGCATGGCTGTCCCACTAACGTTCATACCTGGCATACTGCCAGGTCCAGACGCCCCGTTCGGCGGCTGCACCTGCAGAGTTCCCGGCTGCTGGACTGTCTGGGGGAATTGAGCCTCCTTTTTCTTCTTTCCAAACAGGCTGAATCCTTTTTTTTCCTTCGGAGGCTTTTCCTTTGTGACTGTTTCTTTGGGCTTCTTTTCTTTTTTCTCTTTCTTTTCCTTCTTCTTTTTGTCCTTCTTTCCAGCAGCTTCCGGCGCCACTGCGCCACCGCCCGGAATGGCAAAGCTGAAATCTGCCGCAGGCTCTTTCGATGCCGCCTCACCCGTGGAAGCTGCCGGAGATTTTTGTATGCCAACCGCCGCCGACTGTGAAACTGCTGTCTTTTGCGCTGCGCTGCCAACAGCCTGCACCGTTCCTGTTCCTGATAAGGGACTTCCCAGTGATGCCCCTGTTCCTGATAAGGGACTTCCCAATGATGCCCCTGTTCCTGATAAGGGACTTCCCGGTGACTGGCCCGCTCCTGTATTTTGCCGCTGTGCAGCTGGTGCCTGTCCGCCTCCCGACAAGGGATTTAGTGCCACTCCAGCAGCGGCCGCCGGCGCCTGCTGTCTGGCGCCAATATTGGACGGCTGCCCCTGACCCATCCTCACCGCCGGCCCTTTCGTCAATATCTTTTCCTGCGATAAACCTGGCAACGCAGCGTCCTCCTGCAGCAACCCTTTCACCAGCTGACTGAAATCTGTTATGGAAATCTGTGCCGTGCTGTTGAGGTAGCCGATAATCTTGGCAATATAATCGCCATTTTCACTCTGGTCAAATTGAGTGTCAAACATGATAGCCTTGAAAAACGCCCCAGGTTCCACACTCTCTTGCTGTCCCTCCAACAGTGGGACGCAGATTAAAACTGCCCTCCCAGTAGATACGTCGACAAATATGAAATTGGAATGCAACAGGAGCATTCTGCTCTCCAACATGTAATCTTCTGCCGCTATCATGCCATCCAGCACAGAATCAATCACACGCAGCAGACGCTTCCTGCCCACTGTTCCCATAAAAAACTGGTTCAGCGGCACCTTGGCGGAAATATTATATTTCAGGTATTTTTGGCTGTCCATCTGACTGTAAATCGTGGGGGCGATACCTTCAATTTTATTATTGACAATCATCCCCAGCCCCAAGGTATCAATCTGGTCTTCCGGCCTGATTTGATACACCAGATATGTATTGCCCCCCTGGATTTCTCTTGTAAATTCCATGTTATCCTCCCTGCTTATTTATAATTGTTGCGATAGAGCATCAGCATCTCAAACTTATCGCCGCGCTTCACAAACACACTGCCGTCGCTGAAATCCCGTGCATCTGCAAATTGCGGCTCAATTACCATTTCTCCCTGCGCGTCAATAAATCCCCATACACCCTTTTGCTTGACTGCCGCATATCCATTACAGAAAGAACGCGCATCCTCATACTGCGGCTCAATCACCATCTCCCCTTGATTGTCCATAAAGCCCCACTTGCCGTCCTGCGCCACTGCCGCTGGCTCGTCTGTTACTGTAAATCCACGTGCAGCCTCCACTTCTTTTTTTCCAACTCGCTCTCCGGCCGCATCAATCATATAATAACGTTTTCCATCATCAGAGACCCAGATCCTCTCATTCTGATACGCCACATCCCTGGCGTTGATAACAATATCTTTGTATTCTTTTCCGACCTGCACACCCTCGCTGTCCAGAATTTTCCATTTTCCTTTGCTGCTGACTGCGCCTAACCCTTCATTCATAGAAGACGCCGCCTCGAAACCGTCCGCGATCTTTTCCATCTGTATATTATAATATCCGTAAACGCCCTTGCATTTGGCTTTAAATACATTGCCGGTTAAACTGCCAAGTTCCTCGCAATCGCCAAGTTTGGATATGTCTATTTTCTTACTTCCATCAGACGTCGCATACTGCCATTTGCCTTTCCTCTTTACCGGAAACACCTCGCCGTTATACAGCCCTGCCTTCTGAAAATCATAGGCAGTAGCGTTTCCCTTGCCGTCCACAAGCTGCCAATCTCCTTCCATCAAGCCCGCCGCCATTCCTGCTGAGAAAGTCACAACATCTTCATACTGCCCATAAGCATACTCATACAGATAATCAATCTCCGCCATCAGGCTGTGAAACGTCTCATTATCGCAGCCATTGTTCACAGCTTTATCATTTAATTGAAAACTCGATTCATAATCCCTGTCGACAATATATTGTGCCAGCAGAAAAGAATAGGCCTCCGGCTCTTTGGGAAATTTGTCCACGAGATGTTCTCCCCACTCCTCCGCCTCTTTGTACAATTCTGCTTCCTCAAGCATCTTGCCTACCTCAAGCTCAACTGCAAAATTTTTCTCAAGCGCCATTACTTTTTCATAATAAGTGAGTGCATCCTGCACGATGCCCTTCTTACGATTTTCCCTTGCCAGCGCAAGATTCTCAGTAATCTTTACCGTTTTCTCTTTCGCCCCTGCGTAATCGCTGTATATACTCAAAGCCATAAAACATACCAACAAAAGTGGTATCAAATTCTTATACTTTTTCATTTTCTCCTCCTATATCCCTGTCAGAAACACAGACAGATATGTACCCGCCAGCACGGCAGGCGCAAAAGGCAGGGAATCCTTTTTGCCTTTCTTGCGCATCAGCAATAAGACGATCGCACAGACAAACGCCAGCACCAGCGAGCTCATAATGGCGTCTATCATGCTGTAAAGGCCGAGATACAATCCCATTACCATAAACAGCTTGATATCCCCCATGCCAATACTGTTTTTCATCATCAGCAGAAAGACCATACAGACAATAAAAATTCCTATTGCCCCCAAAACTTCCGAGAATAACGTCATTATCAGGACGTCCCTCTCAAAAACCAATTCCGCCAATAGCAGGACAGCGCGGAACCCCAACCCGGATAAAATCAAACGGTTGGGGATAATCTGCCGGCGATAATCCGTTGCCGCCGCCACAAACAGCATTGCAAGACAGGAGACCCGCTTACACTGAAAAAGAATCGACTGTTCCGGGCAATCCCAGATCAATCTGCCGGCCAGCACCAACAGCAGAATCGCGCTTATGATTAGATATAGGACGAATCCCCGCTGTTTTCTTCCCGTTTCTTTGCCATACGAATAACCATCCAGGCCCGCATCATATAGGAGCCAGAAATCAAAAGCCAACAACAACAACGGCAACGCCATCACACCTAACACTCTCATATCTTTCCCCACGCTTTCGTCTTCGCACACTGTGTAAAATGAAATTTAATATCTACGCCCAAAAGCTTAATTACATGCACGTCATAATCCGCCACAATCTGTATTTCATCCGTACCCCCAGGCATAAATTTGGTGCCCTTAAATTTGAGATTCTTAATCTTGAGCACATCCAGATACGCCTGCCCGCTCACTGCGCCGTTGGTGAATCTCTCCTTCGCCATGTTCTTCACTACCAGCTCCGCCGCCTTGGCTTCCGCGGTAGAAATCGCAGCGTCCAGCAGCATATTCAGACAACTTGACCTGAACTCAGCATCGTTTGCCACTCTCCCGCCAAATTCTGCCGCTTTGGTAACAAACTCAATTCCCCTGTCCTGGCTTAATACCGTATTGACAGCGTCCCGGGCGTCGCTGCCTTTCCCTGAGACGTCCTGGTGCTTCTTTGCCAGTCCAGTCACCGTGCACAGGTAGGAATACTTGGAGAATTCCTTGGCGGAATCATTGACAAACGTCCCCATCTTTGCCTGTGCCACACAGATATTGACGACAGACAAAATCGTGAGGATTGTAAACATAAAGATTGGCAGGGAAATGGTTGCCTCCACGATAATGGCGCCGCTTTCTCCATTGCTTTTCTTTCGCGCCTTCCTGCTTTCCCTCAATTTTCTCATTTTTCTTCTCATCCTCTCCCCCTTCCATTTCCAGAATGCTTTGCTATTGTTTTTGCTCTTTCCACACGCAGAATTTACCTTGACAACAGTTTAATAACCGCGCACTGCCTCGTATTTAATCTTGCACCAGTCGAGTTCCTTAATCACATCCACCTGGTTGGCCTCCTCCGCGCGCATCAAAGGCAGATCGAGCATCATCGGCTGCACGCGCACATCCGACTTTAAGTTAAAATAGACGATGGACTTCTTTAATCCATAGCTGTCGTCCTTAGCAATCTTTTTCGCCATATTGACCTGGATGACATCGGCCGTGCGGGCATAGACGCCGTAAGACTTCTGCTCATTGAAAAGTTTGATGAACAAAAACAGCTTGATATAATCGCTGTATTGGAATTTGAGCCCTTCTTTTTTACTTTTGTCACTGCTTGTCTTCGCTGCATTCGTAATATTCTTCTTGATTCCATCTTTGGAGAAATCAATAAACAAATCTCCTTTTCCCTTTATCAGAAGTACGGGAATCCCCGCCTGCAAATACAGTAAATCCGTACCCGTCTCCAGAATCGTCAGCGCCAGGATAATTGCCAGTTTCACTAAGGCTGCCGGGACGATCCCGTACGTGGCAAGGCTGATTGCATTCGCTACGCTATTGACTAACGGATCTGACCAGTAAGTCATAAACTCCGCCGGGAGGTTCAATGCATACCTGAGAAGGAAAATCCGTGAATAAGCGGCCGCCTTGTTCTGCACATTTGAGCCGCCATAGAGAATGTATTCCACCTCATTCTGGTAAGACCAGTTGTTGTCCGCATTGATCATATGGTTCGTCAAAGATTTATTGTAAGTGTCGGTCACCTTGTCAGACTTCCACTCATTGGCAACGCTGTTGTATTTGGCACTGTAATTCAGCAGATTTATAGAGCTATCGTTACATAGCTCGTATTTTCCTTCATTCTCATAAGTGTCATAGCTAAACATGGACATGATATAATCCACAGAATAGATGTCGTCCCGGACTTTCACACCAAGGCTTGCCAGCGTGCCCGCAAAATCATTGCAGAAGCTTCTCGTAAAATCTGCGATATCTGCAATGGAACTGTGTGTCTCCGTGCCATCCAAGCTCTTTGCGTAAGACGCGGACGGCAAATTGCCGGCCGAGCTAATCTCATTATTATTGCGGGAATTGCCTTTGGTATCTGCATCGTCATCCTTTCCATCCTGATTCTCTTTATATTCTTCGTATTCCTTTTTGCCATCCTCGTATTCGCTCTCTTTTTTGTCAAAATCCTTAAAGTACTTCATCAGCCACACATAGAGCGAGGGAGGATTGACATGCTGCATCGCCGGGTTATTTGTATTGTTGATAGAAAAATTAGCCGTTCCTCCCGTCACCTTACGGCTGTGCTCCGACACATAGGCTCTTAAATTGGATTCCACATATGTAATCCGCCCGACGTCTATGCCTCCCACGGATTTAAACGTTCCCAGGCTTTTTATGTTACGCACAGAATATCCATTATATTTGCAGGAATCCAAGGCTGGGATAATCTTATTAAATAACTCCCTGATATTGTGGATGCGCGTAACCAGCTCTTCAATCTTGGCCTCTGTAATATTATTCATAATCTCTTGTTCCTGGGACAATTTACTGATTTCTTCCCTGTCCATATTTGCCAGCTCCGTATCGCTGCTGTTTGCTGAGGCGCTCCAATTATTTTTCGCCGTCTGGTAAGCTGCGCGGTACTTTTTCAGATTTGATACTTTATCTGCCGCTTGATCCAGATACCGCCCGGCCTCCTCGATCTTGTTCTTGTACTCCGTGAGCCTGCCGCTGATTTCCTTAATCTTGCGGTCGGTCGCATCGCCATTGATATTTCCCATGTTATTTGTAGATATCCGATGTAACGTGTCCTCTACTTGGAAATACCGCTCTCCATAATGCAGGTATTGCCTTTTATAATTGGAATACTGCCTGTTAAAAGCATTCCAATGGGCCTGGATTGTCTTTTTTCCGATCGATGATACTTCCCCCCAATCAGGGATGATTGCCTCTGTGCTGCCTACTCCGTCCCCCATATTCTCCGCCGCGTTCTTTAAGGCTGCATACGCTTCACACAGCTTGTTTACAGCCGTACCGTAGTTCATATAGCCAGAATTCTGCCTTAAAATATCATAGCAATACTTCCAGTACTGGATATCATAGACTGAATTGTAAGCAGGTATCAGGTTCAGCGCATTATCTAGACTCCTCCTCACTTTATTAAAATTATCTTCCGCTTTTCTATAAACATCGAAAAGCCTGCACATTTGATCTGCCGAAGCTTTCCTGCTGCTACTGAACCTCTGTGAATATGGGACGTCAGGATTAAAATTAACGCTCTTTTTTTGAAATACGTTCAGACCGCTTGTATTATACAAATCCCGGATAACCTTCTCGTCAATCTTCTTATACTCTGTCTCCAGATTCTCAACATAAGATTTCAAACCGTCCACATACTGCTTGTCGATTGCCATATCTTGATATTTTTTTAATTCCTTATAGGCGTTTTTGGCGGCTTCCAGCACGTCCTTTTCCGCCTCGTAATAATCCTCTTTCTTCTCAATCAAGTCGGCGTCTTTCTCGCTGTCCTCCAAACCCTTTTTGGATTTCTTTAATTTTTCCAGCAAATCAGCCGCCCCATTGATGGGGCTTCTGTACTTCATAAACTCTACAATCTCTCGTTTTACCAGCGCCGGGTTGGCAAGATTGCCGTTTGGAACCTCAGAGAAGTTGTATGCCTTGTCCCCTTCCCAGCTAATCTGCAATAAATCCACAACCTCCTGGTCGCCCATGAGTATGTCTTTGATCTGCCCTGCGACCTCCCCATAATTATCCTCCAATCCCTTGGAGCGCAAAGCCGTCTCATAAAATTCCCCAGCTGTATCATAGAACTCGTCTATGCTCTGGCAGGACGCCATCATACCGTAAAACTCATTCAAATCGGAGTCATACTGGGAAAGCAAAGTGTTTAACGCCAAATCTCCCGCAGAATTTACTACAGACTGCGCCAATTCCAGCCGGCACACATCCACAAAAATACTGCTTACAAGCATTACCGGCACCAGGATAATTACCAGAAATACTGTCACCGCCCCACGTTTTTTCTGAAACAATCTCATCTCGTCCCTCCTAATTCTTCATCCCTCCGTTGCCTCCGAAAAAGCTTTTTACTTTCTTAATCACTTCCTGAACCTTATCCTTCATGCCGGTATTCTCATAATAGTCAAGAACCATGTCTGTGTTGCGCACAAACTCATCCGTATCCGCAGCAGAGGCTATTGCCTTGGAATGGAGCTGAAAAAGCAACGGATCATTGCTGCCGATAAAGCGGATTGGGAACTTGATATCGTAAGTTACTTCCACCACAAACGTATCATAAAAGAAATGGTTCTCGTAATCTGCCTTTGTCGTCACAGAAGCCGGCTCCATTCCGGCAAACAGCCCGGTTCCCACACCGCCCAGTCTCTCGCTTAGCTCGCTGCGGATTTTTCCCTCCACAGAAGAGGTCTTAAACCAATAGCGGTAGGGTTTTATATCATTGGTCTTCATGGGCACGCTGCCCGTGCTTTGAATACTTTCCAGCATGGGGTCTATATAAGTGGAGGCTCCTTTGACCGCCATAATGTCTGTCACCGCGTCTACTTTCGACCTCACATAGAATACGTTGCCAAAATATATCAGAAAAAAGATGACGAAGAATACGACTGGAAACACCAGCGTTGCTTCAACAATCATCTCGCCTTTTTCCCCTTTCCATTTCCTCATATTCTCCGCCTTTCTTTGCATATAGTCACAGGCGGGCATTGCCCGCCCGGTAAGTGAAACTGCCTTGGTTATTTGATTGCATTTTTCGCATTTTCTCCAATTGTCTGAAACAGTGATTCAACCAAGGACTTAATCTGGTTTCTAAAAATACCCGCAATAATAATTACGATACCGATAATCACAACAATAGAAACAATATTCACATCACCTTTTTCACTCTGGAGGAAATCCCTCAATTTGGCTTCCGCCCGGCTCTTTCCACTCAGATACATCATGTCCAGTTTCTGTAACATTTCACTCACCTCCTCGTTTTGTTGATTTATATAATCCCTCAGGGTTACATACTTAAATTACATGCCCAGATTGGCAAACACAGGGACGATTACCATAACCAAAATCCCGATAAACATCACAGCCATCGGGGCTATCAGCTTACTTGCCGCCTTCTCACCCTGTCTGCGCACCTCCTGTTTCCTCAAATCCCAGACTTCCCGGCTCTGCTGCGTCAGCATCGCAGGCAGATCACCACTTCCTTTCTCAAGCCCCTGGATGACCGTAGCGGAAAACTTGCGGATCTCCGGCACCACGCAGCGGTTGCCAAAGCGGCGCATAGCCTCCATGTCCGATACGCCGTTTTTCATATCATCGAGGGTGAGCTGCATCTCCTGATACAGCGTACGCTGCCCGCTGAACGCCACCGTCTCCCAAGCCTCGCGCAGCACCATGCCGGCGTTGGTGAGCAGCGCCAGCGCGGACAACGCATCGGCAAAATCTCCCATCATTGCCTCGGAACGTTTGCCTATCTTCTTATCAATATTGGAACCGAAATAGTAATACGACGCTCCCGCAAACAGAAGCAATACCGCCATCGTCATCAAGTCCTGCGTCATTCCATAAAAAATACAGGACAGTATAGCAAGCAGCATGGTAAACGTCATTTTCTGGGCATAGACTACCCGCAGATAAAATTCTGTATATTTCTTCCCATAAAGGATTTCAATCTGCTGCCGCAACTTTCGGTCGGTTTTGTTCTTATACGTTTTTCCGGTAAGTTCCCAAAAAGCATATCCGGTAGAATACATCTGGCACAGCGGAAATTCCTTTTCATCCAGAGTGGCAAACATGCCGTCAAATTTCCTTCCATAGAAAAACAACGCCAGCCAGCAGATCAGCAATACACAACCTATTCCAAGGATCACAATATCCTGTATTGGCATCATCATAAGTTCCTCCTAAATATTGATATCTAAAATCTTCTGTCCCAGCACATACGCCCCCGCAAAACATGCTACTCCGATGGTGGTGGAAGCGATGCCTGCCGCCGTCACAAAATTACCGGCAAACTCCGCGCTCATGCCTTTGATCAAGGCCACCAATATCACCGGCATGACAATCATGATATTCTGCTCCATCTTGTTGGAGGCAACCATCGTCTCAATGTCTTCCCGAATCTCCATCTTCTGGCTTAAAATGCTGTGCGTATTCTGGATAATGTCACGGATATTTCCACCCTTGCGGTAGCTCACGCGAAACACTTCCGCAAAATTGAGGATATCGTCGTTGCCGCTGCGCACGCCAAAATCATAGAGCATCTCTTCGATGGCAATGTTATGTTCTATCCCTTTGATGAGCACTTCCAGCTCTTGCAGGATATAGGCGTCCTCCTGGTACTGCATCTTTAGGTCCTCGCGCACATTGAGAAAGGAATCCATCACATTGTTTCCAGCCCCCAAAGAGGTGGTAAGCCCCTCTAACATACTGCGGAACTGCTCGTTCAATTCCCTTCTGCGCTTATTCAAAATCTGTTTTGTCCGGATCGGCAAGAACTTGCTCCCCGCCAAAATTCCCATGCCCGCCATCACTAAAACATTCATGCAATACGTGAGAATCGTGGGATTGCCGTAAGCGTCTTTACCGATGCCTCCATAAAAAAGATACCCCACTGCCGCCCCCACCGCGCAGGCCAGCGCAAAGTAGAAAACTTTTTCCAGTTTTTTCATATAATAGACCTTGTAGTTTAAGGTCTGCATATTGGTTGCGGAATGGTAATATTGCGGTTCCAAGATTTTTTTCTCTTTTTTCTGCTTTTCTTTCTTGCCGGCTTTTTTCGTCTTCTGATCTGCTTTCTCCTCCACGATTTCTACAGCCATTTCCTGGCCAGACGCCTGCATACCTTCTTCCAGGGGTTCTCCCTGGCGTTTCTGTTTCTTCATCTTTGCTCCTCTCCCAAAAACTCCTCCACTGTTCCTGCCGGATTTATCCTAAATCTTTGATTCTATCCAAACCTCTCAAATTTCTGTCTTAATTCCTGCTAACTGCAGTTTCCAGGTATGCGCCATGGGATTCTTTGTGCGGTTCAGTGAACCTGAAACTTTCTCCAACGTACTGTTTTCATCCTCCTCAAACACATAGAGCGGATTCATAACGATTTCCCCATTTTCATATCCTACCACTTCCGTAATCTCCATTGTCTTTCGGGAATGATCGCGCAGCCTGGACAGATGGATCATGATGTCCACCGCCGAAGCAATCTGCTGACGTATGGCTTCCAAAGGAAGGCCCGCCGCCCCTTGCAGTACCATCGTCTCAAGACGGCTCAACATATCATGCGTGGAATTGGCATGGCCGGTGCTCAAAGAGCCGTCATGGCCGGTATTCATGGCTTGCAGCATATCCAAGGCTTCGCCGCCGCGGACCTCTCCTACCACAATCCGCTCTGGGCGCATACGCAGCGAAGATTTGATTAAATCACGGATAGTAATCGCCCCAGTTCCTGCGGAGTTGGCGTTTCTGGTTTCCATGCTCACCAGATTATCAACCTTCGTAATTTGTAACTCTGCTGAGTCTTCTATTGTAATCACACGCTCATCCCTGGGAATGTAATTGGAAAGTGCGTTCAAAAATGTCGTTTTGCCGGAACCTGTTCCACCGCAAATGAAAATATTGTATTTTGCCTTTACTAAAAGCTCCAGCTTATCTGCAATCTCCCTGGTTAACGAACCATAATGGATGAGGCGCTCAATTGTCATCGGTGTTTTAGAAAACTTACGAATTGTCATGGTTGGACCACACAATGCAATTGGCGGCAACACCACATTGACACGGGAACCGTCCGGCAGCCTGGTATCCACAATAGGACTGGCCTGGTTGACCTCTCTTCCGGCAAGCCCCACCACGCGCTGAATAATATCTTCCAGCCTGCGCTGGCTCTCAAACTGCTTGTCCATCTTCACCACTTTACCGTTTTTTTCGATAAAAACATTTTCATGCCCATTAATCATGACTTCTGTGATAGTATCATCCGAGATAATCGTGTCCAAAAGCCCGAATCCCCGAATAGAACTGTAAACCTGCCTGACAATAGACAACCGCTGTTCAATAGAGACATAAGTACCGGATGTCTTCTGCTGAACAACTTCTTCCACCTTTCCCTCCAATTCCTCATCACTCATCTGGCTGAGAGGAAAATTTTCGCTGACATACTGTTTAATCTCTGCTATCAGCCTTTGTTCCCGCTCAAAATACTCATCCATCTCTGACCTCTCTTTTACAATTATTAGTTGTTTTTCTCTCTAATCTCCAGTTGTTATTACCACTTCATAATCTCTGACATCCCTCTGCCACCTCTACTGGAATAATTTTTCTATCACGCCCATCTTGGCAATCTCCGCCGCAATCTGCGCCTCCCCAGCTCCTTTAAAATTCTGGACGCCTCCGAGGACCGGAAGTTGCAGATCATCCATCATTTTCCCTGTCTGGCTATGGAAATGGTTATAAATTAACATCACCTTGTTTAATACAGGGTACTTTCCCTGCTGCTCTAAAATCTTCATGGCCTCACAGACCCTGCGAACCTTGGCATTGGCATTTTGGCTGCCGTCCGACACCAGAAGAATTCTGCCCGCCTGTTTCATCACTTCCATCTCAAAAGGGTCAAAGGAAAAATCTGCATCCAACACGATATTATCATATGTTTCACTGAGTTTTATCTGCCGCAACAGAACGTCCAATTCTTCCGTCTTCATCTCCATACGATCCAGCACGATACTACACTCCGGCAGAAAATACACCCCGCTCTTATCCTGTCTCACAAGGCCTTCCAGTTTGAGCGCAAGATTTGATTTTTGGCTTTTGATAGCGTAGAGCACATCGCCCAGTCCGCCCAGTCCGTCACCCTGGAAAAAAGAGCTTACAGTTCCATATTTCTCCAGATTGAGATATAAGGTGCGTTTCCCCTGTCGACAAGATGAGATTGCACAGGCTGCCGCCACAGTGGACGCGCCGACGCCACCCGCCGGGGAGAGCACGCAAATTACGCTTGTCTTCCCCTCTTCACCACCAGCAGTTGTTACGATATCTCCCGCAATTTCCGAGTACAAACTGACAATCTGCTTATAAATGATATCTATTTTCTGGTATTTACAAATTGCTGCACTTTGATTGATATGCTCCACATCCGGGGTATCTACAAACCAAGCAAATGCGCAGCGTTCCGGCAAATTCTCCGGCTCAATGCTATACTCTTCGCCCGCCAATAATACGTTAATTTTGGCTTCCTCTGCTGTCTCAAGCGCTGTCTCCTTCTCTGTGAATGAATATACCTCCAATTTATCCGCATACTTATTATGAAAGGCAGCGCTAATCCGCTGTAAATAGACAGTGTCTTTTTCCAATATTGCCAACTTAATTTTCATAACTGCCGCTCCTTTGCCAATATACGCCATTATTTTTGCTTTTTCGACTTTTGAATCATTGTATCACAACTATTAGTTGTTGTCTATAACACTTATATAGTTTTATTTAAAAAAAATAAAATGTGGTATACTTTAACTATTCAATAGGGGAGCCAATGAGGAGATATAACGCGAACTGTAATTCACATAATCTTCGGAGGAATTTTATTGAAAAATTTAAGAAAACTGCGGGAGATTCATGGACTCAGCCAGCAACGCTTCGCAGATTTATTTAATCTGAAACAACAATCGATCCATAAATATGAAAATAATATTTCCGAGCCCAGTTTAGAGACTCTCGCCGAAATCGCGGCATATTTTAATACTTCTATAGATTATCTGGTAGATTATACGGACATTCCTTATCCGTTAGAACAGAGGAGTGAGGAAACCCTCTCTCCGTCTGAGAAAAAACTACTAGAGAATTACAGGCACCTGTCCCCTGCCTATCGGGATCTAGTTGATTCTCTGATTGAGACGCACCTAAAAGAGATTATTCCAAGATAAAAACACTTATCAAAAATGCAAAGAATTTTTTTCATCAAATTTCCCTGCGTTTCTGATAAGTGTTTTTGTCACTTTCAGTCTTCCAAAAAGAAATATGCCATACTTAAATCGCTTTATTCCTCATTCTCAAATATCTGAAAAAATCACTCTGGAAAGCCAACTTCCCAGAGTGATTTTTTACATTCTGTCTTTACCACATAAGCGGCAGGACTTTTTGAACGAGTTAATCTATTAGTGCGACAGTCCCTTTTAAAGACAAATTACGAAACCACACTCAAATTGCAGTATAAGTTTGTATTATCTTATTTCTCTCCATAAAGAGTAACTAACTTGTTGAGGTATTCATAACGCTCTTTGGCAATTTCCTCAGAAGCTGAGAACAGCTCTTCTGCTCTCTCTGGATTGAATCTAGCAAGCGCATTGTAACGAACCTCGCCGTTCAAGAATGCCTTGTAATCTCCAGTAGGAGCCTTGCTGTCTAAGGAGAATGCTGCCTTGCCTTCCTTCTTCAATTCAGGATTGAAGCGGAAATTATGCCAGTAACCAGCTTCTACTGCATTCTTCTCCTCGGTCTGAGCTTTGCTCATACCAACCTTGATACCATGGTTGATACATGGAGCGTAAGCGATTACCAGAGACGGTCCCGGATAAGCCTCTGCCTCTGCAATTGCCTTGATACACTGATTGTAGTCAGCACCCATAGCGATCTGTGCAACATACACATAGCCATAGCTCATAGCGATAGAAGCTAAGTCTTTCTTCTTCACCTCTTTACCGCCAGCAGCAAACTGTGCGATTGCGCCTACCGGAGTAGCCTTAGAGGACTGTCCGCCGGTGTTGGAATATACCTCGGTATCGAATACCATAATGTTGATATCCTGTCCGCTGGCAAGTACATGGTCAACACCGCCGAAACCGATGTCATATGCCCATCCGTCACCACCGAAGATCCACTGGGACTTCTTAGCCAGGAAATCTTTCTCAGCCAGAATTTCTTTAGAAGCATCGCATCCGCAAGCTTCCAAAGCTGCAACTAATTTATCTGTAGCAGTTCCGTTGAGCGCGCCGATTCCATAAGTGTCTAACCACTCTTTTCCTGCTGCTGCAACGTCTGCGTTCTTGCCGTCTGCTACCAGAGCTTCTACTTTGCCTTTCAGTTTGCCTCTGATTGCTTTCTGAGCCAATAACATACCATAACCGAACTCAGCTGCATCCTCAAATAAGGAGTTGGACCATGCAGGACCCTGACCTCTCTCATTTACGGTGTACGGTGTAGAAGGTGAGGAGTTACCCCAGATGGAGGAACATCCTGTTGCATTGGCAATATACATCCTGTCACCGAACAACTGTGTAATCAGTTTTGCATAAGGTGTCTCACCACATCCACCGCAGGCTCCTGAGAACTCAAGAAGCGGCTGTTTGAACTGAGAGCCCTTAATGGTTGTCTCTTTGAATTTCTCTACAACATCAATCTTCTTCTCAACGGTCAGACCATAATCAAAGTATTCCTGCTCACCCACATTAGCTTCGCAGTTCTGCATTGTGAGAGCCTTCTCGCCCTTCTTGCCCGGGCAGACATTTGCACAGGAACCGCAGCCTGTACAGTCAAGTGCAGAAATCGTCATGCTGAACTTGTAGTTCGGCATGCCTGTCATTGCCAGTGTCTGCATTCCTTCTGGAGCCTTAGCAGCCTCATCCTCTGTCATAGCAACCGGACGGATAACAGCGTGCGGACATACATAGGAACAGATGTTACACTGGATACAGTTTTCTGGATTCCATACAGGAACATCAACAGCAATGCCGCGCTTCTCGTATGCCGCTGCACCGGAAGGTGTCTGGCCATGCTCGTATGCTTTTACAACAGATACCGGAATCTTGTTACCCTCCTGGGCATTAACCGGAATCTGAATATTGTTTACGAAATCTACAACGTCCTGACGATCGCCAGTTGCAACCTTAGCAAAGCTCTCATCCTGAGCGTCTTTCCAGCTTGCAGGCACTTCAATCTTAACAACGCCCTTAGCGCCGGCATCAATTGCATCGTAGTTCATCTGAACGATCTTGTCGCCCTTCTTGCCATAAGTTGCCTTAGCAGCAGCCTTCATGAGCTCAATTGCTCTCTCCTCTGGAATAATCTCAGCCAATTTGAAGAATGCAGACTGCAATACCGTGTTGATACGTCCGCCAAGTCCGATCTCTTTACCAATCTTGATACCGTCGATGGTATAGAACTTGATATCATTCTCTGCAATATATCTCTTAACCTGTCCAGGTAAATGGTTCTCTAACTCTTCCGGTGACCAGGAGCAGTTAAGAAGGAATGTTCCGCCCGGTACTAATTCCTGAACCATGTTGTACTTGCGCACATAGGAAGGATTGTGGCATGCGACAAAGTTTGCCTGCTTAATCAAGTAAGTAGACTTAATTGCTTTCTTACCGAAACGCAGGTGGGACATGGTTACGCCGCCGGATTTCTTGGAGTCATAGTCAAAATATGCCTGCGCATACATGTCTGTGTTGTCTCCGATAATCTTAATAGAGTTCTTATTTGCGCCAACAGTACCGTCAGCTCCGAGTCCCCAGAACTTACAGTTGATGGTTCCTTCAGGAGTGGTAACCGGGTCTTCTTTTACTTCCAGAGAAAGGTTGGTAACATCATCATAAATACCAATTGTAAATTTCTCTTTGTCTGTATTGTTATAAACAGCGATAATCTGTCCAGGAGTTGTGTCTTTGGAACCAAGGCCATAACGTCCGCTTGTAATCTGAACAGACTCAAACTTCGTTCCCTTCAATGCTGCAACAACATCCAGGTACAACGGTTCGCCAAGAGAACCTGGCTCTTTTGTCCTGTCTAATACAGCGATCAATTTTGCAGTCTCAGGAATCGCTGCTACAAAAGCTTCTTTGCTGAACGGCCTGTAAAGGCGAACCTTGACAACGCCGACTTTCTCGCCTCTTTCCATCAAATAGTCGATGGTCTCGTCAATAGTATCACATACGGAACCCATAGCAACGATAACCTTCTCTGCATCTGCTGCTCCGTAGTAGTTGAAGAGCTTGTAATCTGTACCAAGCTTCTCATTTACCTTGTCCATATATTTCTGAACAATTGCCGGCATAGCGTCATAAGTGGAGTTACATGCTTCTCTGCTCTGGAAGAAGATATCCGGATTCTGTGCAGAACCGTCCTGGCGCGGATGATTGGGGTTCAATGCATTCTTGCGGAAACCATCAATTGCATCCATGCTTACCATTTCTTTCAGATCTTCATAATCCCAAGTCTCAATTTTCTGAATCTCATGAGAAGTACGGAAGCCGTCAAAGAAATTGATGAAAGGAAGATGTCCCTCTAAAGCTGCGCAATGTGCAACCGGGGTCAAGTCCATAACTTCCTGTACGGAAGACTCGCAGAGCATTGCTGCACCAGTCTGGCGGCATGCATATACATCAGAATGGTCGCCGAAAATATTCAACGCATGAGTTGCTACGCAGCGTGCAGATACGTTAAACACACCTGGAAGCCCTTCACCGGCAATCTTATAAAGGTTGGGGATCATCAGCAATAATCCCTGAGACGCCGTATAAGTGGTCGTCAACGCGCCTGCTGCCAGGGAGCCGTGCACAGTACCTGCCGCACCTGCCTCAGACTGCATCTCAGTTACCTGAACAGTCTGTCCGAAAATATTCTTTCTTCCCTGGGTTGCCCATTCGTCTGTAGCTTCTGCCATAACAGATGAAGGTGTAATCGGGTAGATGGCTGCAACATCTGTAAATGCATATGAAGCATGAGCTGCTGCATGATTTCCATCCATGGTTTTCATAGATCTTTTCATTACATTTTTCCTCCTACTTAATATTAAGCACACTGCTTCCAATAACAGGAAGCAGACATGCAGATTTTTCCTTCTTTTATACTATAATGATTTTGTCCCAAAAAATCAATAGTTTTCACTGGATTTCATATATTTTTCCTGAAAAACTTCCACCGGCAGAGGCCGGTCAAATAGAAATCCCTGCCCATAACGGAACCCGCATTTCACAAGAAATTCCCTCTGCTCCTCGGTCTCAATCCCCTCAAAGATAACTTCCTCCTTGACGCTGCGTATTAAGCAGCCCATATTGCGCAGAAAGGCCTCCTCATTCTGGCGGTTTTCACGATTGAGGAAACTGCGGTCAATCTTCACGATGTCCGCCGGGATGTCGAGCAACATTCCCAGAGACGAATAACCTGTGCCAAAATCATCGATCGCTACCCGAAATCCAGCCGCACGAAGCTGCTGCACCTCGGTCTTTACAAGGTCATAGCCCAGCACAAACAAACTCTCAGTTATCTCAATCTCAATAAACTGGTGCTCTACCTCATACTTATCCGTCAAATCCATAATACGCCGGAATATTCCATCCTTCTCAAAATGGCACCTGGAAAAATTCACGGAGATAATCGGGAGTTTCAACCCTTCGTCCCTCCACCGGCTCATGTAAATTAAAACCTGTTCATACATATAGAAATCAAGCTCCACAATGTAACCGGATTTCTCTAAAATGGGAATGAACACACCAGGAGATTCCAGATTGCCGTCCCGTTTCTTTAAACGCACCAAGGCTTCCCCACCGGAAATCTCCATCTGGTCCAACAGGAATTTAGGCTGGATATATACCTGGAACCTGCTCTCCGCAAGGTCGCTCTGGAACTCAGCCAAAATCTGTTTTTCCAGTTCGCGCTGCCTGCGCATTCTGTTCTCATAGACTTTACAGTATACGGTGCTGCCTTTGATGCTCTTACGGGCAATATTGGCATTTTCAATGGCAGTGTCCAGATTTTCCTCCACATCATCCATAAAATAGAGCCCCGTGGACAGCCTGAGATTGCAGGATGTATAGATTTCCCTCTGCTGGCTGGAAAATTCTACGCTCGCCCTGGAAACAATGTCTATAATCTCCTCCTTACTGGCTCCCCATATTAAGGTCACAAACAAGTCTGAATAGAGCCGGCAGGAAATCTTGTTGTTGCCACTCCTTATCCTTTTTGCAAATTTCTTGAGTATCTCATTGCCTGCTTCATGGCCAAAATTCTCATTAATATAAGAGAAATCATTGATATCTGTATACACAATCGCATACTGCAAATCTTTCTCCCCGCTGGCTAATTTCTCCTTCACACTGCTCTTAAACGCCTCTTCTATATAAAGGCCTGTCAGCATGTCCCGCCGCTTGAGATGGCGGATTTTCCTCTGATCTTCCTCGCGCTGCACGCGCAATGCCACAAATACAGAAAGCATCCGCGTCAACTCTAAAAATGTCTCTTTCTCGAAGTTGCTCCAAACCCTGGGCTTCTCCAGATCGCAGAAACTTACATATCCTTCTCCCAGCTCAAAATAGGAAAAGCTGCAATTGACGATGGCGCGCATACCTCTCTCACGGAACACCGCCTTATCCTTATCCGAGACAAATTCATCGCCCCAGCAGTCATTGATATATGCCAGTCCCCACTCGTCAAATCCGCTCATGAATCCGTCCCAGTCATCAAACTTGTCTACGAACTGCGGTTCATAGAGCACGCCATTTTCTCTGGTCCAGCAGTTCGTTTGGATGAGCTCTCTGCGCTCCTTATCACACTCCAACACGGAAACAATACCTAAATCATACTGCCGCCCAATACGCTCCATCAACACATTCAACGAATCATTGACATCCTTGGCATGAGAAAGAAGCGTGAACGCCTCCGAGAGGAAATCCATATCTTGAATCTTTCCTGCCTTATACTGGTCAATGCGCGGCTCAATCCTCGTGGCCTTGCGAATCTTCCACAACGGATCTGTCCCCTCCGCAATTCGATACTGGTTCTTACCTGCCTCTTTGGCCTGGTACATCGCCATATCCGCCTTGGCAAACAGTGAGCTGTAACTCTCTTTGACCGTGCCGATAATCGCCACGCCTACACTACAGCTTACCTCGATCTCTTCCTTACTTCCTCCGTGGTATGTCTGGCGGACGTTCTTGCAGATGCTCTCGGCTTTGAGTTTCGCCTGGTAATAATCTGTGTGTTTCATGAAAACCATGAACTCATCTCCGCCGATTCTGCCCACAATATCTGTCGCTCGGAATAAATCCTGAATTTTCTTGGCAATCGTAATCAATACGTTGTCGCCAAACATATGCCCCAACGTATCGTTAATCCCTTTAAAATTGTCCACATCTATCAACATCAACGCATGCGTGCCGCGGACATTTTTCTTGAGAAATGACTCCACCTCCGACTTAGTCGTAGACTTGTTCAGCAGCTTCGTCAGGTCATCCTGCTTGAGCTTAAGTTCCATCTCATCTTGAATACGCCGCTCCTTAGTGACATCCTCCGTCCGCCCTAAAATGCGCAAAATCTCTCCGTTCTCTCCGGGAACGCTCTTATAAATTGTTCTGTGCCATGCATATTCCGGCTCCTGCCCAACATCTGCGACATTCACACGGTATTCCAACATTCCGTGTTCTTCCTCCATGGAAGCGCGCTTTATCATGCCAAAAAACTCTTCATAATCCTCGCGGAAGATAATTTCCTCCAAAGCCTTGATCGACACAAAAAAGTCCTTGCCACCCCGGTCAGCAATCATAATATTGGAGCTGGATGCAATAAAAATCGTCTTGTTTTCCACATCATACTCAAAGGGAAATTCCTGATTAATCTCCTCCACAAGCTTATAACGCTCTGTCTGCAAATACAGCTCTTCCTCAATTTTCTTGCGCATATGGATGTCCCAGCACGACACCAAAAAATACGGCGTCCTGCCCTGATAATAAAACATGCGCAAACTGAGGGCAATCCAACGAATCTCTCCCTCCTTGCCGCAGATTCGGATATCGCATTGTTTTATCTTATCCGTATGCATCAGTTCTTCCATAATCCCTCGCAGCTTCTCCCGGTCTTCGCGGTAAACTGCATCTTCAAAATCGTTGGGCAATACCTGGATTTCCTCTGCCGTATAGCCGATGAGTCGAAAAAATTCTTCATTTCCTTTTACCAGCTCCCAGCGCTCAACCCCTTGAATCACCGCGCATCCGGTCGGCAGCTTCTGAATCGTACGGCTCAGCCTGCCCAACCGCTCCTCATCCATCTTAGATGAAACTGCACTTTCCAATATCTTTTGATCGTCCATACAAAAACTCCATTTTCACGAACATGACTATTGTTATTGCTTTATCATACCAAATTTTCCATATTTTTTCAATAAAACTCTTGAAATATAAAGGATTTAAGGTATACTGTTACTGTTAAAATCAGAATCATAGAAAGGATTACCACCATGATTAGTGCAAACAATATATCTCTCAGAATTGGGAAAAAGGCATTATTTGAAGACGTTAATATCAAATTTACAGAAGGAAACTGCTACGGCCTTATCGGCGCCAACGGAGCTGGGAAATCTACCTTCTTAAAAATCTTAAACGGGCAGTTAGAGCCCACCAGCGGAGACGTGGTTATCACCCCCGGCCAGCGTCTCTCTTTCTTACAGCAGGATCATTTTAAATACGATGAATATACGGTGCTCGATACTGTCATTATGGGCAACAAACGCCTTTACGAAGTGATGAAAGAAAAAGACGCTATTTATATGAAAGAAGACTTCACGGACGAAGACGGCATCCGCGCCAGCGAATTGGAGGCAGAATTTGCAGAGATGGACGGATGGAACGCTGAATCCGACGCCGCGCAGCTTCTAAATGGACTGGGTATTGACACAGAACACCATTACGCTGTTATGAAAGACCTTCCAGGCGATATGAAAGTCAAAGTGCTTCTCGCGCAGGCGCTCTTCGGCAATCCCGATATTCTGCTCTTAGACGAGCCTACGAACCACCTGGACTTAGATGCTATCGCATGGCTTGAAGAATTTTTAATCAACTTTGAAAATACCGTGATCGTGGTCTCCCATGACCGCTACTTCCTCAATAAAGTCTGCACGCACACCGCAGACATCGACTATGCCAAGATTCAGCTATACGCCGGTAATTACGATTTCTGGTATGAGTCGAGCCAGCTTTTAATTAAACAGATGAAGGAAGCCAACAAGAAGAAAGAAGAAAAAATTAAGGAACTGCAAGAGTTTATCTCTCGTTTCTCCGCCAACGCTTCCAAATCCAAGCAGGCGACTTCCAGGAAACGCGCCCTGGAGAAGATTCAATTGGACGAGATCAAACCTTCCAGCCGCAAATATCCTTATATTGATTTCCGTCCCAACCGGGAAATCGGCAACGAAGTACTGACCGTGGAGAACTTGAGTAAAACGATTGACGGCGTAAAAGTATTAGACAATATTTCTTTCATTGTCGGCCATGACGATAAGATTGCTTTCGTTGGAAGCTGCGAGCTCGCCAAGACTACGCTGTTCCAGATTCTCGCCGGGGAGATGGAACCGGATGAGGGAAATTACAAATGGGGCGTGACTACCAGCCAGTCTTATTTCCCCAAAGACAATACAAAAATCTTTGACAATGATTTACAGATTGCCGACTGGCTGACCCAATTTTCCGAAATCAAGGACGCCACCTACGTCCGCGGCTTTCTGGGAAGAATGCTGTTTGCCGGAGAAGATGGTGTAAAACACATGCGGGTACTGTCCGGTGGAGAGAAGGTACGTGTACTGCTCTCCCGCATGATGATTGAGGGTTCCAACATTTTAATACTTGACGAACCGACCGACCACCTCGACATGGAGAGTATCACTGCCCTGAACAATGGGCTTATCAAATTCCCGGGCGTTATCCTTTTCGCCTCCAGAGACCACCAGGTGGTACAGACGACCGCAAACCGCATTATTGAATTTCTCCCCAACGGCTCTATGATCGACAAGACGACAACTTACGATGAATATCTGGAAAGCGATGAGATGGCAAGGAAGAGACAAGTGTATTCTACCAGCAATGCGCAGGAAGAGGATGATTAAGGCTAACTAAGTTTAAAAAGGCGCTGTCGCACGAAATAATATCTTCATGCGGCAGCTCCCCTTTTTGATCCTCAGATTCTATCGCTGTAGGGCAACGACTTGATATAATATTCCATCCACTGCCAGTCAGGGACGTAGCCCTCGTCAGAATATTTATAATCCTTATCTATTACCGCATCTTTTCCATTGTGCAGCACTGGAAGTTTTAATATAAAATCCTTTCTAAAATGTGCGTTCAACTCACGTCCAAACGCTTGATATTTTATTTTGCATTCATTTCTAATTAACGCCGCCAAAAATAGTTTTGTGTAAATCGACAAGGGCTCTTTTTCTTGTAACACGGCAACATTCTGGGCAGTATAAAACGGTTTTTTCTGAATAAAACAGGCTCCTAAGCTTCCTCCCAATGCCAAAGACAATGCCCCGGCGGGAAAAGGCTCTTCGCCCTCAATCGCATCTACAAAACCAGCGACACCGTTGCCATTGCTTTCACGGGTCACATAATTGTATTTGGGATTGTCGCCTGTTGTAAGTATGGCGTCAATCCCATTGCCCATACCGGCGTCCATAATACGATGTAAATAGAATTCTTTCCAGTTATCTGTTAGAAAAGGAATCGTATTTCGCTTTTTGACTGCTGTTGTCAGAGGTTTATAATGCAGAGATTTTATATAGGCCTCCATCCACTCCCAATCCGGGAGATAGCCCTCTGCTGAAAAACCGGCTTCCTTATCCGTTATAACAATGCCATTTTCATCGTGTTTGACAGGAAGCAGCAAGCGAGTCTTTTCTATGGAATCTTTCAGATACGCACGTCCATAAGAATAGCGAAACCTTTCACGTTGTAATAGGCTGATAATAAACATCGCCACATATTTATTTAGCCACTGTGCCCGAATAACAATGATATGGTCGCCCGTCACAAAGGAACTGCCCTGATACGAAACCGTAGCCGTCGTATCGCCAATCACGATTGCATTCCCTGGCTCTATAGTCTGAACTTCCTCTGCCAGAACATAACAATCCACACCGTTATTTGCTTCTGTACGGGAAACAAATGGTATATAGCCTTCTCCCTTACTTAAACAAACTGTCAGTTCAACTTTGGCATATGCTTTGGCCTTATATATTTCATCAATAAGGGCTCCGAACCTGAAAGGCTTCCATGTGCTTACATCAAACTTCATAAACTTCTCCCTCTTTCACCAAATACGACAGGTAATCATTTAACACTTTCTGAAAATCGGCTTCTGTCAATGTGCTGTAATCCGTTTCCATATATGCTTCTGCAAGCCATTCATCATTCCAGGTAACTCTGTGCATAACCGACAATCCGGGAACTTCGCGCCTATTCTTATATAAGTTCAGCCAGCGTTCTTCTGTCTTACTCCATAAGCTGTTTCCAATAGAATCTGTTAATTCAATTCGTCCCAATCCTTTACGCTTGATAAACTTATCATCTTTAAAATAGCCAAAGAACGTATCCTTGTCAGCTCTGTCATGCTTCTGTGACAAATCAAATATCATACAGCAGACAATGGCGGACGCACCAGGATAAAACATTTCTGTCGGCAAAGAAAATACTGCGTCCAAGGTATAATTATCCAACATTTTCTTTTTAAACTTCTTAACGTCTCCGCTATTGCCTATGGCTGCCTGCATCGGAAGCAAGACTGCCATTTTGCAGGTAGCCGGCACATGCCTTGCAACCCATTCAACGTAATGCAGCCCCTTTGAAGGATCCTCCTTTTTCTTTGCTCCCCAGCTCTTCGTATAATCTGGGTCACAGCACTTTTTCGTAGCATTATAAGGGGGATTCATCAGCACAATGTTAATATTATTTTCTTCTATCCACCTGCCGCGTTTAAACATAGAATCTTGAACCACATTAGAATTCCCATCGCCATGAATTAACATATTTGTTGAAGACAGCCCAAACGCCCCCTCCTCATATTCGATGCCAAAAATTTGATTCTTTTTCACTTCTTCCCGCTCTTCTTCTGTATCGCAGTCGTCCATAGCGTCTGTCATCGCACGCACAAGAAAAGCGCCGCTCCCACAACATGGGTCTAACACTCTTGATTTTTTATTCACGCCAACCGCTTTGCTCATGAAATCACAAATATGATCCGGCGTAAAAGCCTGGTTTTTATCAGACTTTCCCACATATTTATTAAACGTAGTAAAAAACAAATTCAGCAAATCCTGCCCCGCCGTACTTTTATCATTTATGTATGGAATCACGTTCCTATCAATAAATTCAAGAATTTCTTCTAATTCCTTATAGGTAAGACTGGTTACATCCTGATCGCCAAGAACTTTGTTATTCAAAACGGCGAGCTTCCCCGCTTTGTTTAAACTACCGCTTTTCGTAAGAAGCCCCTCTAAAATATCTTTCATATTTTTGATAATAACTTTCTCCGGCGATAAACTCTTTCCGGTCTTGGGGTCTAACGTCTCCTTCACCTCTTTATATACAAGCCCGTTTTTCAGCGCAAGAAGGCAAGTGCCGACAAACTGGCTGCGGAGTTTTTCATTAATTCCGTCAGCGTGCAATTTCTCATTAAGCGTTTTGATCGAGTCAACAACCTTGATTTTATCGTTGACCTTACCAAAACAAATATCTTCATATTCTTCAAATGTGCGTAACACTGTCTCATTTGATCTATGTTTATCATCTATGATTACAGAATGCCCGTACCAAACCCAGACTTCATCTCCCTCAGTTTCTGCAAGAATAGCAACCATTCTTTTTCCCGAAAATGCTTTCTCAAAACGGACGTAATCCTGTAACTGGCCTTGAATTTTCGTTTTATCCCATTTACTAAAATAATTCTTGCATTCGACAAGGACCACCAATCGCTCATTTTCAAATCTGATGTCAAGAAACTTATGTTGGACCCCAGAAACTGCCTTCTGGTAATCCTTTATGTCTTTGCCCACAGACCTAAGAGCCTGCGCGTAGCTGAACTCGCCTGCCTCTGTATTTCCAACACGATAACCGTCGCCTATTCTATTAATGATGTCGAATCTATCCATCTTGCCAGCCTCCTAAATAGGGTGAAATTGCACATTTACTGCGCGTTCATGGAACGTCTTTGCCTCTATGAACATATGTACGTTTTGATTATAACCTTTCGCTTCCTGCGCGTCAATAAAAAGGTTCCTCCCCCTTACTTAAGGCTCAAAAACGCCCCCAAATTCCCACGCTTCCCATGGCTTGCGCGATGCGAAAATAATATTTGGGGATTACAGCAAGTGCACACGTCTGTCACCGATAAATGTTCCTGCTTAATTCCAGCCTGCAAAAGCACGATCTCATTGGCACGCCACAAGTCAAGCTGATATTTGCCGTTTTCTTTGTCTATTAAAATTTCCTCTTCATAACCCGAAAATTCCCGCATAAATTCTTCCGCCACATCCGCGCTTACTTCATAACAATCCTGGCAGATGGACGGCCCAATGGCACAGACGACATCCTCCGGCTGCGTACCAAATTCCCGGCGCATCGCCGCAAGCGTCGCGCGTCCCATTCTGCCCACTGTGCCACGCCAGCCGGAATGGGACAAGCCGATCGCACGTTTTTTCACATCCACAAAATACAAGGGGACACAATCAGCATAGAACGTGGACAATACGAGCCCCGGCTCGTCCGTAACCAAGCCGTCCACATCCGCGTAACCGCGCTCCCTTGTAATCCCCTTTCCGGCGTCTTCTCTGCCCACACGCCTGACATTGGTGGTGTGCGTCTGGTCGCTCAGCACAAAATCCCTATTTTTACAATTCATCACCTTCGATACCCGGCGGAAATTTTCTTCTACCGCCATTCTGTCATCCCCCCTGGTAAAGCTAAGATTCAGGCTTGCAAACATTCCTCTGCTGACACCGCCAAGTCGGGTCGTAAAGCAGTGCTCCACGATTCCTGTCTGTTCTAAAATCGGATATGATAAATAGGGGAACGTCACGCTGGGCAGCTGTCTTTGACGCATAACCGGCGCAGGCTCCTTTCCCTCTCTTTGTTTCCTTACAAGCGTATACTCCATAACTATGTAAACCTTCCCTTTCTACAACTGCAACTATATTTATTTTAATGAGAGCATATTTTATGTTTTATTCCCTATATTCTTTCTTTATAAAATACACTTCTAACTTTTATAAAGAACATCAATATCTTCTCTAAAATGCATTCCTCACATGACACACTTCGTCCCCGAGCATTCCCACCACGTCGAAACGGCAGGGCGTGTCTTCTGCATAACCATAACGCAGAAGATAGAACTCTGCCGTCTTACAGATGCGCCTCCGTTTGCGCGCATCCACCGCTTCTAAGGGATGTCCACCGCTGTCTGTCGCCCGATACTTGACCTCGACAAACACCAGATACTTTCCCTCCTTCGCTATGAGGTCAATCTCGCCAAATCTGCTGCTAAAATTGCGCTGCAAAATCTTAAATCCCTGCTCTTGCAGATAAGATGCCGCTGCTTCTTCATAGCACATGCCTTTCCTGCGATTGCTGTTCCCTGTTTCCGCCAATGTTTCCCCCTGTTTCTATACGCCGAACAAGTATCTGTTCTGTCTGCACAACTTTCCCTGCCCTCACTGATTCCTTTTACCTCAACTTCGCTTTCATTCTTTCCATATCGTCCACAAACACCAGAATCTCCGCCACTACCTCATACAGCTCAGGCGGAATCATCTCGCCGATTTCCAGTTTAGACAATGTTTTCGCCAGCTTATCGTCCTTATAGAAGGGGATTTTCTCTTCCTTCGCTTTCTCGATAATACGCTCTGCGGTATAGCCCTTTCCAGTGGCGATAATTTTCGGCGCCCGCTCTCCCGGCTCATATGCCACCGCCACGGCCGTCTTTACTTTCTGCCCATCCCCGCTCTCTGCTGTGACTGGTTCCCCTGTGTTTTTATACCGTACCTCATCCATACTGATAGCTCTCCCTTTCCCTATATCTGCAAAACGATAAACTTCCCGTCAGCCTATTCTCCTACATTAAACAAATCTCTTTACGCCTTCACATCAAAGGAATAACGCTGCAATTTTCCCGGGGGATTCTCCCGCTCCAGAAAATCCTGTACAAAATCTTGTTTCTTCCTGCGGTTCTCCACCTTGACTTCACAAGAATATCCCTTTTCTTCCAAACGCTTTATCAGTTCGTCCGAACACTGCGAAATCAAACGACAGGAAACTTCATCCTGGAAGTAAAATTCTGTCTGTACCGATGTCCCCAACAGCTTGACAAATATATCCGTTGCCCCGAGATGGTCCATGTCCAGATGGAGCAGCGCTGTCAACGCTCCCTCCTTCTGACGGAGGTTTTTCTTGTTCGTATACACATAGAGATCGCTGTGCGCATTCTGGTTCTGCAATTTCAAAGGCAGCTGAACATAAGTGTAAAGCTGGTTTACCTGGTTCATGAATTCCAAGTTGCTCTGCACGGACTGCGCGCTCTTTGCCAGAGCTGAGCCGTCTTTTCCCGCCTGTGCAAGCGTCTGCTGCAATTCTGTCATCTGGCTGGATAACCGCTGATAAAACTCCCTGACGGCGCCCTCTTCCTTTAATTTGTCAGGCGTCAATGTCCACTGCTCCGTCATAGCCTGTTTCAGCAGCATCTTATACTCCTCTGAGTGAAACAACTTCTGTATGGACGCACTGTCTGCGTTCTTACTCTGTTCTAAAACCTTCATCATCTGCTGCAAAAGCTCTCCTGCACTCAGACTAGTATTTAACTTTCCTTCCGGTAAAAGCTGTTCATTGCCTCTTGCCCCGGAAAACTCCTGTATCATTTCGGTAAGTCTTCCCTGCTGTTCACTGGAAAGCAATTGTGCCACTGTGCTTGTACCTTGGCCTGCTCCGCTCTGTGCTGCGGCCGTATCTTGTGCCTGCGCAGCTTCCCCAGCGACATTCCCAACCGTGCCCCCCTGGGACTGCGCGGCTTCCCCGGCAGCCATACCTCCTTGCATCTGAGCGTTATCCCCTCCTATATTGCCAGAAACTGCGCCTTCAGAGGAATTTCCGGCAGCCATACCTCCCTGAGATAAATTCTCTCCGGCAAATCCTTCGCCCATAGCGTTCCCATTCATGAAATTACCTCCGCTTTCGGTAAGATCCTGATGGATGATCGCGCCCTGCGCTGCGTCAACATCTGTCACCGTTAGATTCTGCACTGTCTGATTCTCAGCCAATTGCCCAAGCGCCGCCTGGTTCTGAACATTGGCCGACTGCGCCTCTGACGGCAGCTGCTGCCCGGAGCCTAAAAGAATTCCTAAAATCTGCTGCTGGAACCCTAAAAGCGCACCCGGCGTCTGAGCCGTTGTCTCCGAGCCGAAAATTTTACCTGACAGCTCTGCAATCCCCTCCATGAGGCGATTCATTTCCGGCAAAATTGCCTGCTGTCCGTTCTTATAATTCTGAAATTGATTTAGTGAATCCTCCGTGATAACGAATCCCAGCTTCTGCATTTGCACCAATGTCTGCATATCTGCTTTGGGAAATGCAGAGGAAGCCCGCATCATCTGCAACAAGCTCTCCTTATTGATAGGCATTTTCTCCGCCATCATCTGGTTTACCATAGAGAGGTTACGCTCATTGACTTTCAACCCCGCAGCCTCCAAAGCCTTTAACAGCGTGGGATTCTGTGCGCTCTCCAAACTCACCGGACGAATCGCAATCTGCTCTCCGGAGTTCGACTTAACCTCAAAAAGCATGGGCTGGCCTTTTTCCAGGCTGACCCCTGCGTCCATTCTGGCCGAAATGGTACTCCCGTCATTCAGCCCAATCGTTACCTGTCCATTTTTAATCTCCGTCACCGTTCCCTCAAACACTTTGCCCGGCACTAATTGCTGGGCTTGCGCAGAAACTTGGCGCACCGCCCCTGCATCTTTGATTTGATTCACATTTTGGCCGCCCGATGCTGCACTGTTAGAGTATTGATGAACACTATCCACAAATGGCATTGTCATTCCTGCCTTTCTTTTCAACTTCACGAGCTGCGCACAGCCGTCCACAACTCCTGTCACAGACATGACTGTAACAAACTGTTATATATTTCTGATAAACGTCTTCCTGTGAATGGGAGACGGCCCATGATCGCGGATTGCCTGCATATGTTCGGCAGAGCCGTACCCCTTGTTGCCGGCAAATCCATACTCCGGCAGCTCTTTATCATATTCCCGCATCAACCGATCCCTGGTAACCTTGGCAATGATACTAGCCGCCCCGATAGAAATGCTCTTGGCATCGCCCTTAATAATCGGCACCTGAGGAATGGAAACGCCAGGAATCGTCACTGCATCGTTTAATAATATATCGGGCATTACAGATAAATTCTGAATCGCTTCACGCATTGCCTCATAAGTTGCCTGCAAAATATTAATTTCGTCAATACGTGCTGGACTCACCATGCCAATTCCAGTGGCAATTGCCTGCTCCATGATGATATCGTAAAGTTCCTCCCGCTTTTTCTCACTGAGCTTTTTGGAATCATTTATGTATAAAATCTTACAATCTTTGGGCAAGATCACTGCACCGGCCACTACAGGCCCTGCCAGCGGCCCTCTGCCTGCCTCGTCAATGCCGCACACATATCCCTGCTCTTCATACTGCCTCTCATAAACTTTCAAGCCCTCAATCCGCTCTCGCTCATCCTCGAGCGCCTTCAAACGCTTCCCGGCTTGTTCCACAAGCTTCTGTACACCCGCCCGTTCATCCTTTTCATACTTTAAAATAAAAGAAGGCAGCATATGTTCCTCTGCTGCCTGTAATTCCGCTTTCAATTCCGCAATTTTCTTTTGTCCACCCACTGAAATCCTCCTCTGGCTGTACGTTTCACTCTCTTACGCTATCCTCAAATCGCTGTCTGTAATCTAATATCTTCGACTTCACTCTGTGAAACAAAATAACTATTTATGCTTGATAAAACCTATCTTGTTAAATGGGAAAATCCTCACCCACGCCCTTCCGATAATGTCTTCGCCAAGAATCTTGCCCACGCTGGGGTCACGGCTGTCCGAACTGGCATTCCTGTTGTCACCCAGAACAAAATATTCATCATCGTCCAACGTAATAGGCTCTTCGGCTTCACCGGGGTCTAAGATAACCTCCCTGCCGTAAGACTCGTCGAGTACTTCCCCGTCCACATAAATATTCCCCTGCTCATCTATCTGCACCGTCTCACCGGGAAGGCCGATAATCCGCTTTATGTAAAACGTGTTCTTTTCATATTTATAAGGGAAAACAATGATGTCATACCTCTCCGGGTCATGGAAACGGTAGGAAATCTTATCTACAATCAGATTGTCCCCATCGCTCAGCGTTGCCTCCATAGAACTCCCGCTGACCTGCGTGCGCTGTCCAACATAGTGGATTACCAAATATGTCAGTAAAAATACGATCCCGATATAAATGATAAAACTGATGGTCTCCCGCACTACATTTGTCTCTTTTTCTTCCGGTTGTCCCTGCTCTTTCTGTCTACCCATATCATCTCATCCTTATCCCTGTATTTCTAATTCATTGTCATTTCTATTTTAGCTCTGCTCTTCGGGAAATTCAAGTGTTATTTTTCCAAGCCTTCCGCTGCGAAAATCATCAATTACAAGCGCCGATGCCTTGCTGTAGTCCAATTCGCTGCCTTTTTTCACACAATTACGATTTGTGGCAATCTCCTGCAAAACCTCTGCCGGCGTCTGTTCCTCCGCAGCCTCATAACGCTGAGCCAAGGCTCCCGGATAATTCGCCTGCAAAATCTTAATCAACTCCAAAGATAATTCATCAATATTGAGAAGTTCGTCTTTGATGGAGCCGACTAACGCCAAATACAGCCCGACTCTCTGATCCTCAAACTTGGGCCACAATATTCCCGGCGTATCCAAAAGCTCCACATTTTTATTGAGACGAATCCACTGCTTGCCTTTCGTGACGCCCGGCTTATTGCCAGTCTTCGCACACGCCTTTCCTGCATATGTGTTGATAAAGGTAGACTTGCCGACATTGGGAATCCCCACCACCATAGCGCGCACCGGACGGTTTTTGATTCCCCGCCTCCTATCGCGTTCAATCTTCTCTTTGCAGGCGTCCATAATCACGCTGCTGATCGTCTTCATTCCTGCCTTGGTCCTGGCATCCAGCTTCACCACAAAAAAGCCCTTTTCCTTGAAATACGCTGCCCAGGCCTTGTTCTGCTCCTCATCAGCAAGATCCGCTTTATTCATCAAGACCAGCCTCGCCTTCTGCCTCCCCAACTCGTCAATATCAGGATTGCGGCTGCTGAGCGGCACGCGGGCGTCGACCAGCTCAATCACCAAATCTATCAGTTTTATATCCTCCTGCATCTGACGCTTTGCTTTCGTCATATGCCCTGGATACCATTGAAAATGCATTCTCTACCTCCTATTTCAGCAGCCCAATCCGATCAAAGGGATAGACAACCATCCACGCTTCCCCTGTAATATGATCCTTTTTTACATTGCCTATGCTGGCATAACGGCTGTCTTCACTGTTGTTGCGGTTATCTCCCAACACAAAATATTCGTCTTCGCCAACTACAATTTCATTCTCTGCCATCATGGCATTTTCTATCTTTTCTGTCTCCACGCTCTCTGCAAGAAGCTCCCCATTGACGTACACTTTGCCGTCTTTAATCTGCACGGTGTCTCCTGGCAGCGCAATCACGCGTTTGACATAATAGTGCGATTTCTCATTGCCGTTTGGCTGAAATACAATCAGATCATTCTGCTTGGGGTCAAACAGCTTGTACACAAACCGATTCACCAAAACCTTCTCGCCGCTCTCTAACGTCGGCGACATGGAAGGCCCGATGACCGACACACGGAATCCGAAAAAGGATACCATGATAATTGCCGCCGCAATTGTCATCAGGATTTCTACAATCCAAACTGCAATTTCCTTTAGCAGACCGATATTTATTTTCTTTTTTTCCCGGTAAAAGCTCAGCCCTGCCGTTCTTCTTCTCATATATTGCTGCTCCTGCCTGTTTGCTGCTATCATCGCTGACAACAACGTCTTTCTTTCATAAAGTGGACAATCCCACATCAGCTGGAAGATACAAAAGAAGGAACAAATACAATCGTAGTTGTCCCTTCCCATGTTTCATTTCTGCCTTGAATTATTTCACTAACTCTTTTACTTTCGCTCTCTTTCCTACGCGGCCTCTCAGGTAATTCAACTTCGCACGTCTTACCTTACCGTGACGGACAACCTCAATTTTCTCTACGTTGGGAGAATGCAACGGCCATGTCTTCTCTACGCCGACGCCATTGGAAAACTTCCTTACCGTAAACGTCTCGCGGTTGCTTCCGCCCTGCCGCTTTAACACGATTCCCTCGAAAACCTGGATTCTCTCTCGGTTTCCCTCTTTAATCTTACCGTATACCCTAACGGTATCTCCTACGCGGAATTTGTCTACTTCCGGTTTCAACTGTTCCTGTTCAATGTTCTTGATAATTTCTGTTGCGTTCATTCTGTGACCTCCTATTTCATTAGATGTTCTTAATACACATGGTAACAGAGGACCATCATCTTCTTGTCTCACAAGATAGTATTTTACCATACCTTGCCCCGAAAGGCAAGAAATATTTTCTTGCCCTGCCGGGATTGCCAACGCTTCATTTGTAAACCTTTCATTTGCTTACTGTGTCGGGTTGGCAACACTCATATACAACCCTTTAATCTGCTGGTCTGTCAAGGCATCATTAAATAAGCTCACCTCATCCCACGCACCGTTAAAGCTATTATCCCAGAAACACCCGGAGCCAAGGTAAATCGTAGTATTGGTATTTGCCGTGAAGAAATTTGCATGTTGTGTTGCAGTCTCAACCAGTTCTCCATTCAAATACACTTTTCCGGTATCGCCATTCATTACCCAGGTTACCATTTTCCACTCGTCCGTTTTAAACATATTAGCTACCTGGCCTGTATCTTTTCTAGTTTCGTTTAATGCCATGCCCACAAAACCATTGTCAAATTGTGAATACCAAGAAATATAATTCTTATCATCCTTCCATGCATAGAATGCACCTGCGAACTCCGCAACTTGCGTTTCTGGCTTCACCCACATGGAAACCGTATAATTTGCTGAAGTAATGGCAGTATTCAATTTCAAACCATTATGCGTACCATTGCCGCTGAAATGGATTGCCTTTCCAGAGATACCGTCTACATACTCAGGCGCCGCGTCTGCAACTACATCATCTGCCCCAGCTTTGACCGGCTGATTCTTCACAATAGATGCTCCCTGTGCAGAAACCGTATCTTCCAAGGCTCCATCAAACTGGTAGTACGCTGTCCTGGCGGGACTGATTTCATTCACGATTTCCTCGCCTGTCTTGACGGTAATGGCAACTTCCTTTGATTTCTCTACTCCGCCTTCCGTATATTTTACCGTAATGAAAGCGTCTTCTTTTGTCAGGGCTTTCTCCTCGTTGGCAATCTGAATCAGTTGCGTCACGTCCACTTGGGAATTATCAGAATACTTCGCCATAATAACCATTCCGGTCTTGTCAAACTTTTCACCCGCCACATAAACCAGCTTTTCTGGCATAGCTGCCACTTCAAGCGAATCCAACGCCGCATCTTTCACCGTAATATCTACCGACAATGTAGAATCCACACCATCCGCCAGCACGTATCCCGCGGGAATTGTCAGTTCTTTCGTCACCGTAAATGTACCCTCAAGCGTCTCCGGCAACTGCCAGTCTTCTTCCAATACTTCACTATAGTCTGGCGCCGCGCCATTTTTCATGGAAAGGTGAAGCTTCAAGGCTTTTAATGATTTCTGTATATTTGCTGCTGTCGCGTCCTCTTTCAGGAAGGTCAACTCCGTCTTATTTAGAGAAATCCCCGCTATTGTCGGTGAAACACGTTCGTATAGATCCCGTACTTCCTCCGGTGACAGTGCAAAGTCATAGATACTCAATTCATCATAAGCGCCCAGGAACGTCATATCAAAAGGCGTAATACCCAAGTACAGTGCCGGCGATTTTCCCTGATACATATTCTTCATGTTCTTCTCTGCCTTAAGAGCGCCGTCCACATAAAACTTGGCTGACTCTCCCTCTGCGGTAAGCGTAAGCATCTTCCATTTGCCAACCTCCAGCACATCTTCCATATTGTCAAATTCAGCTTTTTGGTTCCAATCGCCGGGGACCATGCGGATATTAAATAAATCTGGATTGCCATAACAGGAAAACCATGGCTCCTCATAGGCCCCATCTTTGGCATAAAATACACCGGCAATCTGATCCAGGTTATCCGCCCTCACCCACATGGAGATACTGTAATTCGCCGTGTTGATGGTGTTATCCAATTTGATGCCCTCACCGGTCAGCTTGCCGAGCTTTAAAGCGCTGCCTTTGACGCCTTCCACATAAGATGTCGTATCCGTATCGCCCGCACTATTGTTGAGCTTCGCCTTGACTGCGTCTTTGCCGGTGGACGCATTTGTCAAGTTATCATCAAATGTGAAATACGCCGTCGCACCTTCTTCCAGATTTACAACTTCAATCGGACACGTCGTCTTAAATGTCTGCGCTTGTGCTCCTTCCCCGTCCACATAGCTTACCTCCACGTTCTGCACGCCAAGTGTTGACAGCTTGCCTGTCTCATCCACAACAATATGTTCTGTCACATCCAGTTGGCCGCCGTTAGAATACAATGCCTTGACCACCATTCCCGATTTGTCAAACGTATGGTTTATGATATATTTCGTCTTATCCGGCTGCGTTGTGATTTTAATAGACTCAAGCACGCCTTTCTCTTTCACAGAAACAGAGACATTCACTGTTTTCCACATAGACGGCTGCCCATCCGTCTCAAATACATATCCTTCCGGCACTGGAATCTTCGCCACAGCAGTAACAGTACCTTCCGTTGTCGGTTTATAATCTTCTACCGTCCAGATATCTTCTGTGTTATCCAAAGATAATTGATTCTCCCCGGACTGCCCGGTAAATGTTATCTGTTCTTTCAACGTTTTGACTAGGTCAGCGGCAGTTGTTCCATAGTCTATGCTGATTTCCGTCTTATCAGCTGTGACATCTGTAATCTTCTCCGCGCTCTTTGCAAAATATTCCAGATAATATTCTTCTACTTCTTCCTGTGTGAGCACTTCATTGGTAAATACAAGCTCATCTACAAGGCCGGCATAATATCCGTCGCCTGTCCAGCCGGTAACGCCAAGATAAGTCTTCATATCTGCACTCTTATCATTGCGGACATTCCCGGAACCTGCTCTCCTTCCGTTGACATACAAGGTTCCCAATCCCGTACCTTGCGGCATATTTCTTCCATCTACTACCAGTACAATATGGCTCCACTGCGCATTCGCTCCCACTGAAATTTGCGACTGTGTGGCCGTCACATGCCCATTATTGTTGGACCAAAGTTTTATGCCTCCTGTTTCATTACTTCCGGCTACTGCACACCATGTCTCCGGCAGTCCGTCTTGCAGGCCAAATTTGTTAGCTGTCGAAATCAGTAATGCCTGGTTGTTTTTTAATGAATCCGGCTTCACCCACATAGACACACTGTAACTCTTTGAAGCTGTGCCGGCAATCTTGTCAAGCCTCAATCCATAAGTACCATCCATCTTGAGTGCATTTCCACTAAGCCCTTGCTCAAACTTGGGTTCTATTCCCTGGGCATGCTCCTCCGTAGGTACGGCATGTGCATTCTCATTGGCGCGCTTCACCAGCGTTCCCATGGTATCTACATCTTCAAACGTATACCTCTCACGGTACGGTTTCACCGTAAATCCTTCAACCACAACGGATCTGCGCCGTACACCATAAGTATAAGAAACAGTTGCCGAAGTTGTTGCCAACGTAAATGATTGCGGATTCACCTTACAATCAGCAATCGGAACATTTTCTGTTTTACCGCTCTGGAAAGTTGCTGTCACAACAATATCATCATCTGTAAAACATGACCCCTCTCTTTCCAGGGAAGTCTTCTTGAGCCGGCAGCTGATCGACACGAGCTGGTCTTCTGCCTGCACCATAATGCCGACTTCTGTTTTTCTTGTTATGCCTTTCTCTGTATAGCGAACTTCCACACTCTGATCCAGGGGACCTAATGGCTCATTATAATATGTATACTCTGTAATTTTCTTCTGTGTTCCATCACTGTATGTTGCCGTAACTTCCATCCCGGCGGGTTCAAATACATCTCCCTCCTGATAAGTAATCTTATCCGGGGATTTTGTCACTTCGATTTTCTTTAATGTTACAATCACCGGCTTATTCGGATCATCTGGATTGTCCGGCTTATTTGGGTCGTCCGGGTTTTCCGGCTTGT
>CAJUTD010000011.1:0-19232 GCA_910589635.1 uncultured Lachnospiraceae bacterium
ATCCATTCACAAATTTTTCATTTTAGGCTTGACTTTTAATAGTTAGTCTTTTCTAACAACAGTATATAGGGAATTGTACAACACACCAAATATTCCACGCAAAAACCCCCGCCGGGATCGGGCAGGGGCCTTTGCATGTTTATAAAGAAGGGATATACAAATATAACCTATCTGACTTTTACCTTCACCGTCTTACTATAAGCGGTGTAAATCTTTTTCTTTCCAGAAGTCTGATACGCTCTCACTTTAAAGTAGTAAGTGCCTTTCTTCATCTTCTTGAAAGTCTTCTTTGTCGTCTTAGCTTTCTTGATGGTAGCTACTTTCTTGAACTTTCCATTCTTCTTGGAAGAACGATAAATCTCATAACCTTTCGCCTTTGCTACCTTGCCATAGCTTACCGTAACGGTGCGCTTCTTAGCTTTAGCTTTGACCTTCGCAGGCGTCTTTACCTTGTATGCGCTTGCTGCCTTACTGTAGGAACTCTTCACGGTTCCTCTGGTAGCAACAACCTTGTAATATGCCGTCTTGCCCGCTGTAGAACTCTTGTCTGTATAAGTAGTCTTCGTCACAGTTGCAATCTTCTTGAAACCGGAAGATTTCTTGTAAGAGCGGTATACAATATATTTCTGCGCGTTCGCTGCTTTCTTCCATGTGACCTTGATATTCTTGCTGCCGGTCCATGATGCTTTGACAGAGGAAGGTGTAGATGGCTTCACAGTAACAGTACTTCCGCTCTGCACTTTCAGATTGCTAATCGCTGTGTTCAATGCTCCTGTCGCCGTTGTCACTTCATCCTTTGTCGCAAGTTTATTATCATATACTTTTTTCGCTTTGTCAAGAGCTGTCTCTAAATTTTTCCAACTATCGGCAGTATATTTTTTCTTATCCATAGCCGAAGCCTTATCTATGGCCGTCTTTAAAGCCGTCTTATCTGCCGTTGTCGGGGGATTTACAAGCTGTAAACCATTCATTGCTTCCTTCACTGCCGCCAACGCTGCCTCTACGTCAGCTTTCGTTGCCGATGGGCTTTCCTGCACTTCCTTGGCCTTGGCGAGAGCTGCTTGCAGCTTATTCCAGCTGTCATCCGTATACTTGCCTCCGTTCGTAGTGCCCGCCGCTTTTATAACCTCATCCACAGCGTCTTCCAGCACAGCCTTATCTTCTGCCGCTGCCGGGACTTTTCCGCTTACCTTCCAGCGATAAATACCATTTGCAGCAGCCTCACTGTGCACAGTCATCACCAGTTTAACGGCGATTGTCGTAATCTCATCAAAATTGATGGTGTTGTATTTGTCAATGGCAATAATGTCTTCAAAGTTAGAAGTCATGTTTGCTTCTTTCCAAGTTCCATCCTCGGCGATATACATAATCTTTAAACTTGCCGGAACCCTGGTTCCGCCCGCATCATCATACCAGAAGATGTCAAAGCGATCCATCGTAACTTCCGAGTCCCACATATATTGTACATAATGTTCGCTGCCCGGCTGCTGAGCATAGTTGCCCCATCCTTTATTTGTACCGTCATTTGACCTTATGGGCTCCCAATCAGCTTTAATACCTTCCAATTTCTCCCAGCCTGCGGTAAAATCAGAAGTTACAGACGCAGCAAATTCCATATTCTGCGAGTTTACTTCCGGTGGGTTTGTGGAACAGAAACTTCCAACAATCGAAACGTCGCCCGTTACATTTTGTACAGTATAAGTATTATCTGCACCGGCTTGCACCTTCTGCCCGTTAACTACCAGCATCTGCAATTTGTAACCTTCTTTAGGCTGTGCCGTAATCAACAGGTCCGTACCCTCTTTCACTACCTCGTCTACAGTAAAGCCGCCCTTCTCCGGCGTATAATTCGTCACATCCACATCATAATAATTTCCATCATCCGAAATGGTAAATACCTTGAAATACGCATGATATGCAGAAGTCGCATACTCTGGGGCAAACATGGGCGCAAAATTATATCCGTTTGCTGTCAGCGTGGGGAATCCATTTGCTGCGTTCGTGCCTGTCTGGATAGAATCTGGCAGGTTCGCGGACAGTTTGAGTACAATCCAGTCGGTACGACTGTCTTTAGCCGCCATAACGAATGGTCCATACATTACGCTCGCCACGGTGGACGCACCAATCTTATCCGGGGTCTTGTCAAGGTGCAGCGTCCATGGCATCTCGACGTCAATAACGTCGCCTGCCTGAACACCCTCAACGGTTACATAACTGCTGATTTCTGCATTTACATTTACTTTAACGCCATTTTTCTTCACGGTAAATCCGTTAGTTGCCCAATAGGGAACACGCAGCTTCATATCAAAGCTCTGCGCCGTCTTGCCTTCCATTGCAGAAACAGTCAGCTTCGTCGTCTCTGAAGGGAATTCCGTCTCCTGTACCAGTTTCACGCCTTTTTCTTCCCATGTGAGAGTCGTGGGCAGATACAATCCTACATACAAAGCGTCTGCCGTCTTAGCGTAAGCTGCTTCCTGGTATTTCACATGATTCTCCATGCCTGTGCCGTGGCAGCAGGTAAAGGCATTGTAATCGTCGCCGAAATCTCTTGTGCCCCCCGGCCCAATCGGAAGCATGTAAGTGGTTCCATTATGCATGCTACCGGTAACATTAGGAGTCTGGGATGCCAGAATCTGATTGTAAAGCGTACGCTCATAATAATCCATATATTCTGCATTGTCGGGGTTGTAATTATTGAGCATTTTCGTAAGTTTGAGCATGTTGTAAGCCGCACATGTCTCACAGTTGCTGTTTCCTGAAATACTATTTGCCTGCTGATAGGGATCCGTAAATTTCTCACCCGTACCAACGCCGCCGATGGAATATGCATAGCGGGAAACTACCATCTGCCAGAAATTCTCTGCAATGTCGTAATATTTTACTTCCGGGCTTCCCTTTGCTACGGTCGCCTCATAAATTTCCATAGCGCCGATAATCTGAGGGATATGCTGATTGGCATGTTTCTTCTGAATACTGTCTACGTTAGCCGCCAGGCTGTTAAAGAATTCCGTATTATCAAATAATTTTGCACCCTCTAAATAGATATCTGCATCGGGATCGTTATCTGCTTTGGCATAAATATAAAGCTGTGCCATAGATTCATTAAATCCGCCAAACTCACCCGCAATATACATCGCCCACATCTTTGTAAGCTTTTCCTGTCCGCATGCGCTGAGACGGTTATGCGTCCATTTGCCAAGCGCTTTGGCTGCCTCCAGCGCTTCTGTGTTTCCGGTATAGGTGTAAGCGTCAAGGAAGCCTGCTATCAATTTGTGCAGCGTATAATACGGCGCCCAGATTCCGTCGTCTCCGCCATAAGGCGTGTATTTCTCCAATTCTGCAAACTGGTTCGGTGAATATGCGCTGATAAAGCCTTCGCCCCATTCATTGGGGTCCTTGCTCCACTTGGACTGCGCAGAACCCTGAGATACGAAATCCTTGGCCTGCCCCTTAGACAACTTTTGCAGTTCCCTCAGCTCATGAATCATCTCTTTTAATTTAGTATTTAGCTCTTCATCGCCTGTAGATGCATAAGCAAGCGCCAATGCAGACATATAATGGCCGGTAGAATGTCCGCGCAGCAATCCGCTGGGTTCATCCCATCCGCCTAAAGGCTGCACGCCTTCAATCTCTGCCGTCTTTCCAAACGTTTTGTAAAAATTGTAAAGCATGCGCTTGTTATCGAGCAGTTTAAGATAGGCGATATCCCGGTCTCTGTTCTGCGTGAGAATAGAGCCATTATCACCAATTTTGTCGAGTGAAATATCACTTAGATCAAAACTTTCAGAAACTACCTCTTTGGCAACTTCATCCTGCTCTACCACGTTGACCTTAGCCGTTACTTTTTTGGACGGCCTGGCGTCTACAATAGAGCCCTCAACCTCAAAATTGCCTACCGTATTATATTTGCTGGCCTCAATCGCTGTCGGCCAGGTTACCTTCTCTTTACCGATAGTGTTATCAGTGTAAGTTACCTTTACATGATTTGGCAGGGATGGGCTCTTGCCTTTCAAAGTAGTTACATTGACATCTTCGACTGTTTTGATTGTAACTGCCTCACGGAATGCCAATACGTTGACGTCAAGTTCTACTTTGGCTGTCGCCTCATTATAGGAAACCGTTGCCGTTAATTTCCCGCTCGCATTTTCAGCGCCAATCTCCGGCCTGGTAACTTTCGCTACGCCGTTTTCAATCTTAATCGCAGGGTTTGTGCTTGCCCACTGAATGACGGAGCCTAAACTTCCGGTTGTCGGAAGTACAATATCCGCCGTTACCGCAGACAAATCTCCCATATTCTTCTTGAGCTCAGCAGCATCCTTGTCTGCTATCTGCTGATCTGTATACTGTGCAAGGACTGTCACGTCAAATGTCTTCGTCACATTCGCCTGACCTTTACTGATGGTTGCCATAAGCGTTCCCACAGCGTCCGAAGCGCCCTTGCCCGGCCTGGTTACTTTACCGACGGTCTTGCCATTCGCTGTCTGAATCTGGATCGCAGAGTTCTGGCTGGTCCATGCAATGTCGGAACCGTTGATACCTTTTGTGGGAAGCTCGATATCTTCTGTTACAGCAGAAGTATCCCCTAAATCTAAATCTCCATTGTCAGCAGAAACAATACCGGCGTCATCCACATCATACATTGCCTGGATTTCTGCCGCTGTCAACGCCTTATTGTAAATCTTAACCTCTGCAAACTGGCCTTTCGTGGGGTCGTTCCCAAACTGTCCATAGGCAATATAATTACCGGTAGTATTTCCAAGACTTTTGACTGTAAGTTTTGTGTCTACGGTATCCTTAACCTTCTGTCCATTCTCGTACAAAGTCATGTTCGTACCGTCCATTACCACGGTCGTAAGTACCCAGCGGTTCTTATCAATATTTTGATCCACACCTTTAGATACGCCCACCTCAGCCTGCCAGCCTGTATTCGTGATGGCAGCGGCATACCCTTCATGTCCTGTATTTCCGCCATCCGACAAAAGATACATGTATTTGTTGGTGTCAGAACCGAAATCCCAGATTCTCTGGTAACCGGTATTCGTCGACAATTTTACCCACATGCTGATGGTAACAGCCTCGCAGTCTTTTAAAATCCCATCGGGTAATTGCAAATATGTACCATCTTCACCGCCCGGCAGGTTTAATGCCTTGACCGGTTTGCCGTAAATATTGACATCGTCAATCGTATAGTTGCCCTCCGGGGCGCCTCCTATCCTCTTTAAGTGCCCGGCATTTTTATTGCCGGAAAGATCGCTGATTTCCGTAGAAAAACTGTTCTGTAAATCAAAATTGTAATACAGAATCAGTCCATCTTCCGTCTCGCCTGCTGCTTGCACGGATGATACTCCCTGTGGAATCACACCTGTAAGCATGAGGGCTAATGACAGAATCGACGCCAGCAATTTTTGAAAAAGCTGTCTTCTTTTCCTCATTTGATATCCTCCTTCTTCTCTCACGAGTTATTGTTTTGGGCAGTCACGCCCTGTATGCAAATTATATTTGCCAAAGGAGAATAATCCCATGATAAATATTTATGGTTCCTCTCATATTTTAAACCATTTTGTTATCGCTCTATCTCTTTGACGTATTTCCGCCAGATTTCCTCTACGCTTTCCTCGCTTCCAAACATTTTATTGAGGCTGTCCGAAAGGGCATTGCATACTTTCTTCCAATCCTTAATAGATTTCCTGCTGATTCCGTCTTCCATCTGGCTGATAAATACCTGATACTGCGGATTTTTCTGGCCAAACGATTCTGCAAGTTCCACTTTGGGAGGTATGTTTCTGGTAATTTGGCAGATCTCCTCCATGACCTCTTTCTCATTATAGTAATTGATAAATGAAACTGCGCCGGACACATTCTTTCCATTAACCGCCGCCAGGACCTCTCCGCCTGCCACCACCCCTTGGGAAGTATGAGCAGGAAATTTAAAAATCCCATACTCCATGCCGGACTCCTCAAGTTCTGCCATAGCCCAGGGACCATTCTCAATCATGGCGACCGTACCTTCCAGGAAACTTTTCGTCAAATCGTTTTGCGACCAGTTCAGGCAGTCATTCGGCATGCATTTCTTTTTCAAAAGACCGTCTATTAGTAAAAAAGCATCCTTGCATCTGCTATCTGCCATACAATCAGGTCTCGCTCCTGCCGCCAGCATCCAGGGCATAAACTGAAAAGCCCCCTGTTCACCGCTGACTGCTGACATTGCGAATCCATAACAGCTTCCTTCTTTTGTCAAAGCAGCTGCCGTTTCCTTAAATTCATCCCATGTAGTAGGAACTTCCAGTCCCTTTTCACGGAACATCCGTTTGTTATAAATGATAGCTGTATTGTTGCAGCAAAAGGGCACGCCATAATAACGCCCTCTGCCCTCCACAGATTTCCATACCTCTTGATAGTATTCCTTTACCGAAACAGTTTCTTGTAGATGATCCGTAATATCCGCAAGCATCCCCAGCTTAATCAGGCTGCCGACATCGGGATTGTCCGCCAACACCAAATCCGGCAAATTTTCCCCGGACTGTGAAAAAGACAACGCTCGAATAAAATCCGCCATAGGCACATACTCCCAGGAAATCTTATATTGCTGCTGCGATTCATTAAAACCGTCCACTAGCTTATCTAATCCTTTTTTCTGGGCCTCCGTCTCATAATAAGTCCAAAGTATCAGCTCCTGCCTTTTATCATTTTTCACTATTTCTGTATCTGATGAATTGTCATCTGATTTGCCCCCGCATCCCATCAGCCCCATCATAAAAAACAGCATAACCAGACTGTATATTGTCCTCTTCTTCATAAAACCTGCCTCATTTACCGGTATTCTGCCGGTGAAATTCCTGTTACCTCCTTAAATACTTTTGTAAAATAATTAGAATTACTGTAGCCGCATTCCTGTGCCACCTCATAAATTTTCATATCCGACATTTTCAGCAGCCGTTTGGCATGGCTGATACGGAATTTTTTCAGGAATACAGAAAAATTCATGCCCATTTCACGTTTAAACAACATACTCAAATACTCAGGAGTAATATTTAAGACCTCAGCTGTTTTCTCCAAGGAGATACCTTCTTTATAATGCGTCCTAATATATTCCAAAGTACGGTTGATCGTGTAATTACTGATACCTTCCTTCATCCGCCTGTCACAGATTTCATCACCATATTTCATGAGGATTTCATACATTTCCGTCCTCGTATACGCTGAGAACACGCCTTTTAAGTAATCTTTTTCCTGTAGGCTCTCATACGCTTTGCGGTTAATTTCCTTGGCAACATCCATCATCCTGGTTATCAGCTTTACCACTCCATAACGAATCTCTCCCGCTCCATGTTCCTGTGAGATTGCTTGCTCTAAGAATTCATTAAGCCCCACTTTCATCTCTTGGTAATTTCCGGTCTCAAGAGCCAAAAGAATTCTTCTCTCCGCCTGAACAGGATATTCTAATTCCTTGGTAGACTCTTCCGCAAATTCTTCCGCGCGCAGCAAACCACAGTTATCCTTTGTAAAATAGCCAAGCAGCGCTTTTTGTACGCTCTCAAAACAACTCGTCCATTCCTCCATTGTCTCACAAGTGCCTATACATAAGGGAATTTCCCGCTCTTTCTTTTGATATCCATATCTTGCCATCTCATCAAAAGAATTTTCAAATAATAAAATTTCTTTTCTTCTGCCTTTGATAATTAAAATTCTCAGGCTGATGCGCTCTTCCCAGGCGTCAAGAAATTCTAATTCCGGGAATTGGCGTTTGATACTGCGCAAATGGTATTCCATCTCTTTCATATCGTCCTTTTTGAGGTTTCCAAAATAACAGGCTATGATACCGTAAATCTTGCCCATTTCCTCTTTGAAAATATTCTTTAAGGCTTTTTTTGCTTCTCGTTGCTCATCCTTAGTGCCAAAGAAATATTCCCGCGCATAATTTTCCGGTTTTTTGACAAATTGGAATTTACTCTCCGTATGCTTGTTTTCAATCCGCTCTAACGTTTCCTGCAATGCGTCCACGGAGACCGGTTTTAATAAATATTCCTGTGCGCCAACACTCAGCGCCCTTTTCGCATATTCAAATTCTGCATATCCGCTAATGATAATGCTATAAATTTCTACTCCTTGTTCTTTGAGGTGTTCCAGCATATCAAGCCCATTCATTCCATTCATACGGATATCTGTGATTACAAGATGCGGACGGTTTTCTTTAATAAACGCAATCCCTTCCATGGCATTTTTACATGTGCCAATCACCGTATGCCCTGTCGCCGTATTTATCATTTTCTCCAATCCGTCCCGAATTGCAATTTCATCCTCTACAATTACAATCCTCATTTCATCACCTTTTCCTCTATAATCTTACTAATATCCCTTCATCAAGAATCATCCACCGGAAGGATAAGTTCAATGATAGTTCCCAATCCTTCCATGCTGTTGATATGCCAATCTCCTTTTTCCCCATAATATAACTGAATGCGTTCAAACACATTTGCCAGCCCGATTCTCTCAGAACGGCTCCACTCCCTGTCTTTCTGATTATAAAAATCAACTTTATCTTTCTCCATCCCGGCTCCATTGTCTTCCACAATCACATGGATTCTCCCAGGTTGCTCCGCCAGGCCGATATCTACGCACAGCATCCCGCCTTGCATATCTTTCAGCCCATGGATAATAGCGTTTTCCACAATGGGCTGAATCAGGAGCTTATAAATTTTAATGTGCCTGACCTCACTTTCCACATATATTTTAAATTCAAAAGAATGTCCATACCTAAGTTGATACAAGGACACATAAGATTTAAGCCATTCTTCTACACCTGCAATATCTATCTTTTCATTGCTCTGGTTTGTACTGTAACGCAGGATAGAACCAAGGTTGCTGATCATTTTGCTGATTTCAAATTCATTGTTCCTGACTGCCATCCAGTTAATAGCATCTAAGGTATTATAGAGGAAATGAGGATTTATCTGCGATTCTAAAGCCTTAATCTCCGCCTGGTTTTTTTTCTTGGAAATCTCCTCAACCTCCTCAATCAATGTCCTTACCCTGCTCACCATATGGTTAAAATTTTCCCCAATCTGCCCAAGCTCATTTTGCCTGTCCACCACAAGACGGACGTCGAGATTCCCTTCGTTTACCTGACGGATTCCTTCGATAATTTTCTTTAAATAATCGACGTAATAGCGATTTGTTGAATTTATAAACAATAGAACGGCAAGAACATCCGCTGCCAACAAAGTCCAATAGATAGCCTGAAGCATATTGATATCATGCATCATATTATCCTGGTCATACACATTGTGGAAAATCCAGCCGGTCTCATCATCCTGGTACCAATTGCTGTAAAGATTCTTGCCTTCAAACATATTCTGGGACCTTATGAATTTCAACACATCTTCCTGATCCGTCATTTTCTTTCTAATTTGCTGTTCATCGGGAAAAGAACACACATATCCATAAGTATCCGTGATAAAATTGACGCTTGAGTTATCTATCTGCTGTGTTCCATTACAGATATTGTCCAATTCTTTCTGTTCAATACCGATAATGAGGATTGCAACTACGCCTTGTTCTAAATTTTCCGTATTGTACAATTCTTTCCCTAAGAAAAATAATGACTCTATGTTCCCTGCTGTGGAAATATTCTGTGTAGGGATTAAAACAACCTCACTCTTGCCATCTGTCTCCTGATATGGCACTGTCAAGCGAATATCCTCATAATCACGCCAGATATTATCTAAAGCTGAACCACTCTGTGCATCATAAGTAACGCTCTCCCCAGTCGGACAGATTAAACTGATGCAGCGGATTCCTTTTTTGCTCTCCACAAATTGTTTGAGCCTCTCATTTAAAAGGTAAAATAAATACGCCTGTTTTACTTCATCTGCCTGATGGTACTGTTCAAGATTGCGGATAATTTCTTTATCTGAGTAGATTTGATAGACCGTATCTTTGTATGATTCCAGCTTTAACGTAAATTTCTCGGAAACCTGTAGAAGATTATTAAATACCTGCTCATTCACATGTTTGTTCATTTCAGAAATACTAAACCTGATATAGATGATTTGCAGCAGAAGGACAGGAAAGAGAAACAGGCATAAACTAATGCCGAAGAACTTTCTAAAACTCAAGTTCCTATATCGCTGTCTGATGCTTTTCCTGTCCTTTTTCATTACTGGTTCCGCCTTTAATTTCCGCTTTTTACTATTGCTTATCTTTTGATAATTACTTTTTTGGCAGCGCTCATCTTGCCCAACACTTTCTTACCGGCAGAATCTTTCCGGTATGCCTGCACGCCTACATAGTATGTTCCCTTTTTCAGCTTTGATATTGTTTTCTTTATGGATGCCGTATATGTAATTTTTTTAGATTTTGTAAGTTTCTTATTCTTCGCGCACGTAATCTTATAGCCGTCTGCCTGCTTGGATTTTTTGATAGTAACAAGTAGTTTCTTTCCTTTTTGCGCTTTGAGAGATTTAATGGAAGCTTTTCCTACCTTTACCTTATCCCATTTTGCCTGCAAAGTTATGTTTTTCGTAACCTTGCTGTGAAAGGAATATTTCTTTGTACCCAGATACCAGCCTTTAAAGTCATATCCTTTCTTTTTGGGAGAGGATGGAGCAGATATTTTATTACCTTCTTTTACAGTTTTAATCAGGGTTGCTTTGCCATTGTTATAGACATACTTTACCTTAAACAACTTTTCCACTGGGACCGGTGTTGGTTCCGGGTCTGGCGTTGGCTCCGGGTCTGGTGTTGGCTTCGGGTCTGGTGTTGGTTCCGGGTCTGGCACAGTGCCCGGATAAGTATAATTGTCCGGCACACTGCCATTTTCCCAGGGGGATGGCAGATAACGATCCGACACATATATTTTAGACAGAAAATCATATGCTGCCTTATCGTAAACTTTCAGTTCAGCCCTGGTATTAATTGGCCCGCGAACACCGTCCCACTCTCCATTATAGGTGTCATCCATGGCATTGAACCAGATAGCGCTCAGGGTTGCAAAATATTCATCCTTATTGCTGCCTGCATAAGAATTCGCCCAGTTCCCAGCAGATATTGACGTATTGTAAATATTCAAAAATTCTTCCTGCTGCTGCGCGCTGAGTCCATAATTATAGATAGTATGTGCAAATTCATGCGTGAGAATAGATTCATCTGGGTAACCTGTTACATAGCTGCCGGTTTTTAACCTCAACACATTAGCGTCGCGAATAGATGCCAGCTGCGTACCTCCAAATCCTTCTACATACAGGTAATTTTCATCGTATTCAAACCTATGCTCAGGAATATCATAGGCAATCTCCCCCTCGCCGTAGAGGCCAAGCATACAGCCGGCGGAACCCATGCGGCTGGCGACATCCTCGTTAGCGAGAAGTATGCCGAGCATCTCTGCCGCCTTATCCATTGCTTCCTCGCGCACTTTCGCAGTCCCGACAACCTTGACGCCGCAGTTAAGCGTACACTCTTTCTGATAGAACGGCACATAATCATTCACTGTAATTGTCTGCTCCGGCACATACGCATCTGACAATTTCCCCTTAACCTTATTGCCTTTGATTGTCACTTTAATCTCTGGTAGATTGTTAAGGTCTGTTATAGGCTCTGCCAACCGCAGCGTTGTCTTGGGGCAGTCGGGATTGTCGGGGTAATCACTGTTCTTCGTATTGTAATACACAACGCCCTTATACTCATAGTTGCCCGCATCTTCAAAGCACCAATAATTAAGCTCACGCTGCGTCCCATCTACCGTAACTGAGTAATTCTGCTCCTGTTTCACTAATTTATTGCCATCATATTGGCTTTCTACCCAGCCTGCCCCGGACATTTCTTCACTCCAATAAATTTCAATATCCTGGCTGTTGATAAGCTGTACCTTCTCAACTGTGGGGACTGTGTCTGCCGCTTTTACGTTGATTTGGAAACAAAATGCCATCATAAATAGTATAAGAAATACGAACAATCCCTGTCCTTTCAAGCCGGCTGCATATTTACTACAAACATTCTGCTTCGTCATTTTATTATTCTCCTTCCTTAACTATATATTGGTTATATTAACCTTGCAGCTGTAACAATTTCGTCTTCAATTCTCCTTCCAGCCGCTGCATTTCCTGCTCTGCTTCCCTGCGCTTTTCTTTCCCTTCCACTTGGATGCGCAGAACTTCATCTAATGTGGAAATCAACGATTCGTTCGTCGCCCGCAAAGTCTCCATATCCACGATCCCTCTCTCAGACTCCCTCGCCGTCTCAATCGTCGCCATCTTCAATTTATCCGCATTTTTCTTTAGCAAATCATTGGTAAAATCCGTCACTTCCCGCTGCGCTTTAGATGCCTGCACAGAATGTTCCACGCCCATAGCAAGAACCATCTGGCTTTTCCACAAAGGAATCGTATTTACTATGGTAGATTGTATTTTCTCCACCATAATGGTATCGTTGTTCTGCACCAGACGGATCTGAGGCGCCGTCTGAATAGAAATCATGCGGGTCAGTTCCAAATCATGAATCTTTTTCTCAAATCTTGTGCAGAGTGAGTCGAGGTCTTTTGCCGCCTGTGCATCTTCCGGTAAGCCCGATTTGTTTGCCCGCTCTAAGAGAGCTGGAAGTTCTGTCGTCCTCACTTGCTCAAGTTTACGCTTGCCAGCAAGGATATACATGGACAATTCTTTAAAATATACTTTGTTCTGCTCATACATTTTATCCAGAAGGGCAGCATCTTTTAGAAGCTGGACTTGATGCCCTTCCAATACCTTGCAGATTTTATTGACGTTTACTTCCGCCTTATCATATTTTGACTTTAAGTTACTGAGCTTCTGCGTTGATTTCTTCAGACGTCCGAAAAATCCTCTCTCCTCTTCTTCCGCATCAAAGCCTTTGAGCTCAGCGACTACGCCTGTAATCAATTCTCCAATTTCCCCTAAATCTTTGGTCTGCACATTCGCCAGGGCCTTCTCAGAAAAATCTGCCATTTTCTTCTGGGTGCCCGCGCCATATTGAAGAATGACATTCGTGTTATTCAAATCAATCTGGCTGGTAAACTGCTCCACCATGCGCCGTTCCTCCTCTGTCAGCACAGGTTCCTCCATTGTAGATATATCCTGCTGCACCTTAACCTCCGCTGCCGGCGCCTCATCATGAAACGGCTCCAATGTGAGAGTGGGTGTCTCCGTAAACTCCTTAAACTCTTCGCTCATATCATTCTCCTTTCGATTTCCAATCTTCATTCCCAGCAAGCCCCTCCTGCGCAAGCATTGTATGCAGTACGGATATATCCGTGGACACATCCCACGCCACATCTTCAAAGAGGCTGTCCAATAATTTTTCAAACGCTCTATTCAATGTATCGAGCGTATTTTCAATTTCTATTTTGGAAGACCGAATATTCTCCCCCTGTACAGGCTGCATGTTCAGGCTCTGATACGCTTCTAACAACTTTACTGTCGTGGGGAGATAATATTCCATCATTTTGTCAATATCCTCCAGGGAAGCCGGATCCGCCCCAACTCTGTCAAATATTTTCTGTATAATTATCTCCATATGGGAAATTTTACCTGAAATTTCCTCCTCCAAAATTTCATCATTACACGCTCTGATTTTACAGATATACTCTTGCCCTTTTTCCATGACCTTCTGCAAATGCTCTTGCTCCGCTGTCTTTTTAACGGCATCAGCTCCCTGCTGAATCCTCAGCTGCTCTGCTTTTTGCTGTTCCAAACGCTGTCTCTTTATTTCTTCGTATTCACGGTAAGTATCATGGCTGACAATCAGACAGGTATTCTCCTCATCTAAATGTCCCTGGACAAACCAGCCTTTTGCAATCATTTTTCGGATATCTTTCACCACAAAAGAGGCGGATTTACCACTCAGCCTGGCAAGCTCTTTAATATTACAGTAAGTCTTTCCTCCTAACGCTTCGATATAAATGCGATATCTTTTCAAAGAAGATAGCATATGGCTGCCAGTTCCTGTCATAATGGCGCTCATCGCCAAAAATGGCAAAAGTATAGACAACGCAATACGGATTCCCATAGGAAACCCCCCCAGAAACAGCGACACCAAACAGAGAATAAGCACTGCCAGGCCAAGACCTACGTTGAAAATACAACCGCAAATTGTCAATGTTAATCCTCCAGCTTTAACGCCTGCATTCTTGCGGAAAAATTTAGACGTTGTAACTTTTGCTTTGTGCACCTGCACAGCGGAAATCTCGGACTTCTTGTATTGTCCGCGTTTCTCCTGCTTATTATCATCTGTACCATACCAACGGTAGCTCTTTCTATTCCATTCCTTATTGACTTTCCCTTCTGCTGTGCGCAGCCCTTGGCGAATATTTCCCACCGCCTCGTTGACCGTGTTAGTAATTGCCTTGTTTAGTTGACTAAAATTCTGGGAATTGACGGCGTCCTCCACAATATGCTGCACATCCTTCCCCAATTTTTCCCAATCAGGATTCATGTCTATTCTCCCTGCAAATAAATGAAAATATTTCTATTTATCTTAAACTACAAAATATATTCCACCCATTGTAAAATTAAGTAACATAATATCATTATCTAACATTATCTCAGCAAAATCAATATTTTTTTATATTCACTGTGTTTGGAATAATATGTTATAATATGGAAAACTCCGCGCCTCGTGCCGGGGTATAGAAGAATGTAAGGATAATTTTATATACGGAGGTTCTTATGAAAACATCTACTGATTTGCGTGAATTATTGAACCGGATTGACCACAGAGGTTATCCGGCATACAAAGATACCAGGGGAAGCTGGCAATTTGAGGGATATGTGCTGTCCATCGACCATGTACAAGGAGATCCCTTTGCCGCGCCCTCAAAGGTAAGCGTCCATGTTCCAGGAAAACTCGCGGGCTTTCCCGCAGAGCTTTATGATAAAAAACATAAACGGATTGCCTTACAGGATTACTTGATCCGTCAGTTTTCCAGACAGGTACAATCATTTACCTTTAAGGCCAAAGGTTCCGGCAAGAGCGGTTTACTCTCTGTCAGCCACTGCGGACAAGAAATTTTAGAGCGCACCGCCTGCGAGATTGACAAAAACGGTATGGTTACTGTGCGCATGGAAATTGGTTTTCCCGCCAACGGAAGAACTATCAATGCCCGGGAACTGTGCAAAATCCTTTTTGAATTTCTCCCCGGCTGTGTCAAGAAATCCCTATACTACCGTGCCCTGGATGATAAAGCGGTACAGAAAAATAAAGAATTATCAGAAGATCAGCAGTTTATCCGCCAGGAACTTACACGGCTGAAGCTGGCCGCCTTTGTAGCAAATAATTCCATTTTACCCAGGGAATCAGGCGTTTCCGACCGGCCCATGAAAGGAGCCGTGCCATTCCAATCCCCGGAATCTATGGAAGTAACGCTTAGCCTTCCCTATCACGGGGACATCACAGGTATGGGAATTCCACAGGGCATTACTCTGGTGGTGGGCGGAGGCTACCACGGTAAATCTACGCTGCTCAAAGCTCTCGAACTTGGCGTCTACAATCATATTGCCGGGGACGGCAGGGAATATGTAATTACGGATGGAACCGCTATGAAAATTCGCGCGGAGGATGGCCGGAGCATCAAACAGGTGGACATCTCTATGTTTATCAACAATCTGCCCAATCGCAAGGATACGCTTCATTTCTGTACGGAGGATGCCAGCGGAAGTACTTCCCAGGCGGCTAACGTTGTGGAGGCAATAGAAACAGGCGCTAACCTGCTGCTCATTGATGAGGACACCAGCGCAACTAATTTTATGATACGGGATGAATTGATGCAGCGCGTTGTCAACCGTAAATCGGAGCCCATTACACCTTTCATTGACAGGGTTCAGGAATTGTCCAACAAGCGAAATATTTCCACTATTCTTGTGGCTGGAAGTTCCGGTTCCTATTTCCACAAGGCGGATTGCATTATACAAATGGATCATTATCTGCCTAAGGATATTACAGAATTTGCCAAAAAAGAAGCGGCAGCTTTTCCGCTGCCGGAAGAGCCTGTTTCCCCGACAAATAAACCCTCATATCAGAGGATTGTCAAGGTAGATGGTTCTTTCCGTAAAAATGACCGCATTAAGATTAAGACACAGGGGAAAGATTCTATTATCATCAACAAGGATACGATTGATTTGCGCTATGTAGAGCAGCTCACGGACATGGAGCAGCTTGGGACATTGGGACAACTGATGAAATATGCGCAGCTTCATCTCTTTGACGGCAAATGCACGTTAAGGGATGCGGCAGAAGAACTTGCAAAAATTTTAGATGAAAAAGGAATTTCGGCTGTCTGTGAAGGGAGCTACGTCCCAGGCGGATATGCCATGCCCAGGAAACAGGAAATTTATGCCTGCCTGAACCGCTACCGGCAGCTGCGGATGTAATACAGGGCATTCCATCAGCATTTTTCCCGTGCATCTATGGATGCATATTCCCACAAAGTTCAGACCCTCGAATCCTCTAAAAAGCGGCAAACCATATGACTGATTTGCCGCTCTTTTGATGCTTTTTCCGTGTGCTTAATGCTTGATACTAATTTATTTTGCTTATTTCACACTGATCTTGCATTTTGCTTTTACTTTAGGATTCGACTTGCTGGTAACGGTAATCGTCACTTTTCCTTTCTTCTTAGCCTTAATCTTACCGGAACTGCTGACTGTTGCTACCTTCGTGTTGCTGCTTTTGTAAGTAACTTTCTTATTCGTAGCATTCTTAGGCAGAACCGTCGCTTTCAGCTTATAGCTCTTCTTAGCCTTAATGGTCTTTGACTTCGCACCCAGCTTAATACTCTTAACCGGATTTACTACCTGGACTGTAACTGTCTTCTTAATACTTCCAACCTGAGCCGTTACCTTCACTTTGCCAATTTTTTTCTTTGCTTTCAAAGTTGCCGTAGTTCCACTAGGCTTAATAGTCGCATACTTTTTGGAATTAATTGTCCATTTTACGGAACCTTTTAAGTTTGTCAGCTTTGCTTTCAGCTTGAGGCTCTTGCCTTTCGCCAGATCCGCAGCTCCCGTAATTGCAAGCGTCGGTTTCTTTACTGTAATTTTACAAGTTGCCTTGAGGCTGCTGTTGCCTTTGCTGGTAGCTGTAATGGTAGCTGTTCCCTGTTTCTTGGCCGTAACTTTTCCGTTCTGGTCTACAGCCGCCACAGCTGGATTGCTGGATTTCCAGCTCACCGCCTTATCGGCAGCATTGGCAGACGTCACGGAACAGCTGAGCTTTACGCTCTCTCCCACAGACATAGACTTTGTTGCCGGATTTATTTTTATGCTGCCGGCAGACGCAAACTTGATAACAAGCTTGTAATCAGCTTTTGTCTCATGATCTTCGGCAAATACCCGCAGATTCACAGTAGTATCCCCGCTTCCCAATGTAATTCTCTTTGCCCGGGTATCATCTGTCAAATCGCCGTTCACATAAAGTAACCCGTATTTATCCTGTAATTCTGTCTTTATCTCAACCTGCTGCGTACCCTTTGGCACATTCAACTGATAACCGTTATTGGTTTTACTTACAGTTCCCACATTGGAAGTAAGTGTTTTAATGCCTGCATTGTGGCTGTACTCCGTCATCGTACTTGCGTTTTTCCAAAGGCTTGGCGACGCCTCGCCCTCCTTACCGCTGAATGATATTCGTAATACATCCCTTACTTCAACCTGTCCTGTAGTATCATCTCTCAATTCATAAGGCTCTGCCGTCGCAACAACCTCCGCCGGAATCTCATATTTTACGGTGTATATCTCTTCATCCCCATTATAATCCAGCGTGTCTGAGGCAACCACTGCATCTCCTACTTTGATTACCATGGTCTTGCCGTTATCCGCCTTGGAATATTGACAGCTAATGTAATTTTTCTTACTTTTATCCACCTTAAACAGATAAGAGAAACTTCCGCCTGCATTTGCATAACGGGTAAGGTTCGACATACTTCCAGTAGAACCGGTTCCTTCTTCCATCATACATGGATAAGTATCCGCATTTCCTTCCGTCTGTGAACCGTAACCGATACCCACGCCGCTCAGATTAACGTTGGCGTCACGGCCCGCTTCTTTCGAGCCTAAAATCTGCTGCTGAATTACTTCCGGGTCCAACTCCTGGAACAGCCAGTAAATGCCGTATCTCTGATCTGTAATCCTGTAGTAAGGCGTAAATTTCAGATCCTGCTCGCCGCCCCAATCCGTACCTGTAAGGGTAAAGGTCAGAGAATTAGCGTCCTTAACCAGATGCTTTTCAATATTTGCTATATATTCAGCTACCGTATCTTCTGCCAAAACATTCAAATTTTCAGAACTTAAAGTTCCTTGATTAGAAGTACTTCCATACTGGGCAGTCGTAACTCTCTCCTGTCCATTGACAATTTTAATTTTGCAGACGTCGCATTGTACGCCTATTTGGTAAGTATCTCTCCTGTCATCTACGCCAAGCTCCGCCGCCAGAACGATTGGCCCATACTTAAATCCATAAGTAGTACCAGCGTTATCGGGAAGCGTATATGCCTTAATACCCATCGGCAATGTAAGCTCTACCTTATCATTAGCTTTCCATGTCCTGTTGAGCGAAATATATCCGTTGCTGACCGCTGCATTCTGTACTGTTCCATTTACTTTCACAGTCGGATTGCCAACTGTCCAATCCGGCACGCGCAGACGCAGATCAAAAGCTGCACTCGTCTTGCCGTTTAATAACTGAATGGTAAAGGAAGCTTTATCCGTATTGGGAATTGATGTCTCCTGTTTCAGTGTAACCCCTTTATCCTTCCAGGTAACCTCAGAACTTGTATACTGGTTTACAATCAGCTTATCCCCTGTGTAATAGTAGAAACTGTCACCTAATTTAGTAAAGTTCTCAAGACCTGTTCCAGTACAACACCAGAAGTAGTTTCTCTCCAAATCCGGGTTACAGTATACCTTAAAATATCCTGTCGCCATTGGCTGGAAATAAGTTGTCATACCGGTTTCTTCATTGACGCTGGCCATAATAGCGTTGATAAACGTATTTTCATAGTAATCTGCGTATTTCTTATCGCCAGTGATGCGGTACAACTCTCTTGTCAACTTCAGCATATTGTGCGTGTTGCAAGTCTCACAGTTACAGTGGGAACGTTCTAAGTCAAGCACATTATCCGCCCCAAAGAATTCACATTCACTGTTTCCTCCTGTGATATAAGTGTGTTTCTCCGTAATCAAAGTCCAAAAGGCCTCTGCGTACTGTAAATACTTGTCTTCATTCCCCTC
>CAJUTD010000011.1:19242-57932 GCA_910589635.1 uncultured Lachnospiraceae bacterium
CCTCATCTTTCAATGCACGGTAGCGGTTCAACGCTCCCATGAACTTGGGAATCGTACAGTTGGCATGTCTGCCGTTTAATACATTCGGTTCACCGGCAAGCACCCTGTCAAACAATTCTGTCTCATCAAACTTGTGGGCTGCATCCTTAAAATGATTCAAATTTGCATAATCGCCTCTGGCCTTAACACATTTATAGAGTTCATAGAGACAATCATTCATACCGCCGTATTCTACATTTAATACACGTTTCTGAACATTGGCATCCCATTTTAAAGTCCTGTCGTAAATCCATTCGCCTAAGCCCTCTGCTACCTCAAGCGCAGTCTCATTTCCTGCTAATCTATAAGTCTCTACTAATCCATTGACAATCTTGTGCATAGTGTACCACGGCACCCAGGTGTCGGATGTAGTTCCCTGCTCCAACAAATTAAACTGGCGTTCCGGGTCTTTTACATTTGCCATAGTAGCGCCAAAGATAAAACCTGTGCCAAGTTTATCCTGACAGTCTTTCAATTCATCAATCATATAATCTAAACGCTGACTCAATGTAAGACCGTCTTCTCCAGCCACATCACCATAGCCGTTCGCAACTGCCTGGGCTGCCGCTGCCAGATAATGACCCATAGTATGGCCGCCGATACGGCTGTTCTCCCAGCCTCCGGGATAAGGATTCGCAGCTCCGCTTCCATCATTATGTACATCTTTGGCTTCAATCTCCGCCGCCGTATATCCTGCCGTCAGACGGAAATTATACATTAATCTGTCCGGGTCAAATTTATTGAGGAATTCTACATCCTTAGCCGCAACATTATTGTAGTAGTCATCGGAAATATTTACATCTCCATAAGCAAATTCTTCCAGGCTTTCCATATCACTCGCTGCCATGACTTTAAGCTTAAATTCCTTTGTCATGGAAAATTGCCCCTGATAGGAAATCGTTGCCGTCAATGTTACCGGAATATCTGCCTGTCCCGCCGCAGGCCTTGTCACTCTGCCGGCAGAAGACAAAGCCGCTTCATTGGAACTTTTCCATGTGATTACCGTATCGTTTTCCCCTACTGTGGGAAGTTCAATATCTGTTTTAATTTCCGTACTTCCTAAATCCAGCGCAGCATAATCCTTGCTTACTTTCTTCCTGATATCTTCCTCCGTCGGCTCTGAATAAGTAGTTATCAATATATAGCAAAGATTGATCGCTTTATTGGCATCTGTTGTGCCTCTCAAGTTAACGCTCAATTCTCCATCCGTCACGTCGACAACTTTCTTAGCCGGTTTCTGAGCGGATGCTTCCACGCCTTCTTTCAACGTAACCTGGCTGTCTTTCCCATAATTCAGATAAGCATTGGGGGATTTTGAACAGCCCCAGGGATCTGTGCAGCAGATGGTTACTTCATACTTGCCATTTTCTATCTCAAACTTATAGTCGAGATACCGCTCCTCAATACCGCTCTCAAACTGGTTTTTCGTATAACGGTTAGACGCTGTTTTTGCCACGTCTTTATTCGCCGCATTATGTTCATAAGGCCACGTATTATCTGTGCTCACGCCACCGTTTTTACAGGCGTTGTTTTTGAGCGGATCGCTGACTGTATCGACAATTCCCCATTTGTAGCCAGTTACTGGATCTTCTCCATATACCTGGTCGGTAACGCTGTTATGGGTTCCCAGCTGATCTCCCTCACTGACCGTATCGACCACGTAATCTCCACAGTCTACAAAATAAACAATAGATGGATCTTTGCGGTCCGCCAAAGCTGCCGCTTTTACAGTCTGCATCCCTGCGGTTGGCAGTGACGTTATGCACACTGCCGCCGTTAGGCAGGCTGCTGCTGCTTTTTGCAAAAAGCATAAAATGTCCGTTCGTTTTCTCATATTTCTCTCCCTTCCTTGTAATAAATAATTATTAGATAACCTCAATTATATAGAAAAATCCACAAAAAGACAACTTACTTTTTGTCAAAATAATTAATTTTATACAAAAATGAAATCGCCAAAAGTTTTATTCCTCTTAGCGATTTCATTATAACTATTATTTATTTCACAGTTATTGTTATCTTAGCTTTCTTACCATTAAAAGTCTTTACGGTGATTACCGCTTTACCTTTCTTCTTCGCTTTCACGACTCCCGTTTGGGAAACGGTTGCTATTTTCTTTTTATTGGAAGAATACGTCAGCTTATAGCTGTAAGTCTTTTTGGGGAACTTAACCTTAATGCGGTAAGTCTTGCCTTTTTTCAAACTCTTTTTCTTAGCCGACAAAGTAATCTTGTTCGGTTTTTTCTTAACCGTAACCGTACACTTCTTTAATTTTCCGTTCGACGTCTTTGCCGTAATTACCGATTTTCCAGGCTTCTTACCAGTAATTTTGCCATTTTTGACAGTGACAACAGACTTCTTACTTGTTGTCCAATTTACCTTCTGTGAAACGCCTTTCGGTTTTACTGTTGCCTTTATTGTCACTTTCTCACCCTGGCCTATGGTAATTGCTTTCTTTACGTTTAATGTCACACTAGATGGTTTTTTCGGTTTAGGCGTAGGATTATCAGGCTTGGGCGCAGGCGTCACGCTTCCCTGGGACAGAGGTACGCGGATAACATTGACAGAACTGCCCAAAAGCCGGTATGTAAGCTGATTATTCTGAATATTCTGTGATGCTGTTACCGGTTTCACTACCTCATTGCCAATGGCATTAGCATCGTTTGTGCCTCCGGTCAGCGTTGTAATTTCTGCTTTGCTTCCCACATTCAAATTCTTAAAGTTGAGCTGAATCGTTTTGCGCTGTCTGTCAGGATTCACCAGCTTGATATAGACATTCTTATCATCCTTATTGACAACCTGGTAAATATCTGTCTGGTACTGGTACAAATCGCTGGAAAAATCATATTTTGACGTATCTGCAAGGCTTACGGCGCTGCTCGTATAATTTGCCTCCAACTTTCCATTCACACCGTAATTAAAGGAAATATCCATGGCGTCATTCGTCTGGATGGACGTAAGCCTTTCTTTATTATAATGCTTATTGGCATAATTATTGCCCAGCATCTTTGTCACAAGGTCTGTGCTGCCGCGCTGCTGTCTGGTAACTTCCATATTGGCGCCTTCTGCATCTATCTTGTACCAATAGTATTGATTGTCGTACCCTGCACCGATAGCAAATCCACCGTTTCCGGAAGTCTTAACGGCTCCCTCTACTTTAATCTTGAAGTCCGTCCATTTCTCATCAACGGCCTTTGGTAAATAAACAGCGTTGATTCCGTCTGTTCCTGAAAAATTAAGCCTTCCGTTCTGAATATAAAAACCATTGCTTCCCTGGCTGCCAAAAGTTGCCCAGCCTGATGATTCATCATTGAAATCATCTTCTAAGAGCACCTTGCCGTCCTTACCGTACACAGTGATCTTGTCTATATAACCCTCAGCAGAACTCATTCCCAAAATCGGACTTCCATAATGGCTATAATCTTTGTCTGCTGACTGTAGCTCTGTACCAAGCAGATCTGTGCCATAATTATTTGAAAACATTTTTTGCACATAATAATTTGTCGATTTTGCAGTGTTAAATTCATCAAAATAGATTAAGTCATGATCCCAACTTCCATTACCTACCTTATAAAGTAAAGGTGCATAAGAAATATTCGTCACTACATCTGCATTGCGCTCAAGACCAGTAATATAACATGCTTCTGCAAGCGCCGTATAATATTTGTTCGCTCCTCTGACGGCATATTCCCCTACAAAAATATCACTGCCGCCCTGGTTGGTGCGCTGGTAGTAATCGTAACGGTCAGAGTAATTGTACATGAAGGATTCCGACTCATAATAATGCTCATCTACAAGTGTCTCCCCAGGCATAGTCTGTGCCAAACGGTCATAGGCGTATTCCAATCCACGTGAAAAATATCCATCGCCTCCCGGATTGGAATTGGAAGTCGGCCCCGCGCTGGAAATAATATGCAGTTCATGCCCCGGATAGCGCTCTTTTGCATACTGTTCTACTTCCTCTTTAATAACGTCAAAATTATCGAAATATTTCGCAAACGCATTTTCATTGCCGATTCCCAGATATTTGAGGTTAAACGGTTTCTCATGCCCATTCTGCGCTCGTTTTTCGGCCCACTCGTTGGTATTGGCATCACCCCAGCAATAATCAAGAAGACTCGTAGCCATATCTATAAATTCCTGTAATTCTGTTCCGGTCTTGGCATTAACATCTTTTGTCTCATATTGGCAGAGAAGTCCGGCGCTGAGAATTGGAAACGGCTCCATTCCAAAATCTTCACACAGGGATAACAACTCATGGTAGCCAAATCCATAGGATTGCATATATCCCCAGGTACGTCCGTTATTGTTGCCAAAATTCTCCCAGCGGTTCGTATTGCTCTTTCTTTCTTCCAAGGGCCCGACAGAATCCCTCCAGTCATAAAGACCTTCCCAGTTAAATCCTTCTACAATACATCCACCCGGAAAACGCATAAACTTGGGATTCAAATCCATCATCAAATCTACCAAATCCTTGCGTACGCCAACGCCGTATGCATAATTCTTATTGCCATATCCATAGCTGTCATGGGGAACTACGGAAACCATATCAAGGGAAAGCTTATCTCCTGCACCTGCTCCCTGTATGGAAAGCACCAGTTTTCCTTTGGTATTTTCCGATACATTAGAGGTTAAATCTGCGGAAACCTTCTTCCACTTATCGTCATCCTCAAGAGTAATTTCTTTCTCATCTGTAATATCATTTCCATTACTGTCTACCAGCTTAACACTCAATTTTCCACTATAACCCTGCGGAGCTTTGGCAAATACAGAAAAAGTATAAGTTCCCGTCTTCTTTGCTGCATCAAAAGGTTTCACCGGCATTGCTGCGCTGTTAGGGCTGCTTTGTGGAGCAAAACCGCCATTTTGCAGAGTAACGTTCCCGGTGAGGACTGCATAATGCGGATTCATGTCATTCAAACTGTCTGATGTGCCCTGGGCATTTTCGGTATTGAGTGCAAAATTCCCTTCCGGTGAGGCAACCCAGTGCAGTTTATAATTGCCTACTGTCTCATAACCATTCTGCTTAAAGTAATCGCCATTCTTATTCCCCGGCTGCATGTAAGCGTTCTCAAAGGAATAATTTTTTACCATCTCAGGATATAACCCTCCGTCTGCAGAGCTGTTGATGTCCTCAAAAAATAATCCGTAAAGATTTTTGCTCAATTTCTTTGTAACATTTTTGCCGTCAATTGTCATGGAATACTGTGCTGTAGATTCTTTAATCCCAGAAACCTGTCGAATCTGCGCCTCATTTAACGCGTTTTTATAAACACGGAAATCCTTAAATTCCCCTTTATACAAAGGATCATCATAATTTGATTTTCCGATATAAGACTGAAGCCCGGCGCCAAAATCACTGACGCTTCTTGCTACTTCCTGTTTGCCGATACAATCTCCATTGATATAACATTCTAAGGATGTCGGTTGTATGACAATCGCATAATGGGTCCATTTGCCAAAATAGCCTTCCGTATTGTCGCTCTCCCTAAACCCTTTCTCCGTCCAAGATGGATGTTCCTCATTGACATCATTCGTCATTACCAGTTTCAATGTATTGTGATCTTTTTCACAAGGAACAAAGTAGTAATAATTTGTGGGAGTGCCATAGCTGCTGTTCTTGCTGCCAAAGAAAAACGCCGCCAGCCAATTTTCCCGCGGATCATTGTCCTTCAACCACATTGAAATTGTTAACGTGTCCTGCCTGTCAAACATACCCTCCGGCAGGGTAATGTAAGCGCTTCCATTCTTGTCGCCGCCCGGCAGGGAAGCCACTCCATCCTTCACATTGACTCCGCTGCCAACAGTTGCATGATTATTTTTGCCGGAAGAATCTTTTCCTCCATCCTGAAACTCATAATGTGCCAACAATTCCGTCCCCGCCAGCAGATCATCCTCCGCCTTAATGCTCTCTATGGGCATACACAACCCCATCATAAGCGCAGCTGAGAGAATCAGGCTTGTAATCTTCTTGATTTTGCGCCACTTCATAAGATACCTCTCCTTTCCCTTCCTTAACAGTAGCAATTACATAAATGCTTATTATGATGACATTTTGTTATACTTTTACAATTAACCCATTTTTGAAAAGTATAATATAGTGACATTCTAACAAAAAAATGAAAGGTTGTGAAGTAGGTAATGTGAATCTATACAATATATAACAAGGATTTTACCGTAAGGAGAATTTGCAATGAGGCTGTCGCACGAAGATACTATTTTGCACTAGAATATCGACTTTTATAAAAAATGGAAAACCTCAAATTTGTTCACTTATTGTCATTTTTTTGAATGAGAGGTATAATCAATTAATAAATACGAAAGGCAGGGGAATAAAAATGGCTAAATTTATTATTACTGTAGAAGGCGGCAAAATTACGCAAACGCTGAATTTTTTAGACAGAAATGTAAAAGAAAACCGATATATTTACGAGAATGGAAATGAATCAGGAATTATGGATAAACCGGAAGAAGTATATGACGATATACCAGAAAGTTATCGTATTTCAGAAAAGTACAAAGAACTCTTAGACACTGTAAATTTAGGAAAAACACAGATTACAGAAACTATGCGCCGTTTGAATGAGTTGGAAAAAGAGATGGAAGCTTACGATATTCCGGCGCCAGCAAATGAGCGGGAACATGTAATCTCCCTCAGTAATGCAGATTTAGAAAAACTTGAAAAAATGTTTGCGCCCCATCCGCCAAAGACTGATAAGCAAATAGAAGAAGCCATCAAAGAACTGATACATAAAGGGGTTATACTGCGAGACTTATAAAAATTGTTAATACCAGAAAGAAGGCATTACTTTATCACTTTAAAAGTAATGCCTTCCTCCCCACTATCCTCATTTCTTTGAATAAGAGGTATAGTTAATTAAACAAGTTTGAAAGGCAGAGGAACAGAAATGGCTAAATTTATCATAACAGTAGTATGTTAGTGACAGCCCTATTAAAGTTAAATATTTTAGTTTAAGTTTAATATTTTTCCATCATATAATATATAGTCATCCATCCCATCTTTTCTCGTCACAGAAAATAGAAATTGGTTATCCTTATTTCTCATTATACTTCCTATTTCTCCACCTGCTTTTACATTGAAACGCCCAAACGTTTCTGTCTGGGTATCAAAGACATAAAGAGAATTATCTTTAATCTCTTTAAAATAAATATATCTCCCTTGTCCAAATTCTGTAACTATTTTTGAACGATATGTAAGGTCTTTGCTTCCTAACTGCTTAGGTGTATGCAGTTTTACAAACTTATTTCCCTCTTTACGAAATATAAAATTTCTATTGTTCAATGTATTAATAATATAATAATCTCCATTTTTTAAAATTTCCCAAGGTAAATCGGAATCTTCTTCCTCCTCACCATCCATTGAAATAAATTCCTCCATTTCCAGTTTCAAATCGTCCTGCAAATCTATTTCACAGTTTTCTTTGATTTCTCCATCTTCCGTCATACGTATAAAACCGTAATTTGTGCGTCCTACACCGCCTCGAAATAAATACAGATAATCCTGCTCCCCTACAAAATCTAAATAGTATTCACCTTCATCAACATCTTGCTCTGACTCTCCAGATATATATGTAACACTTGAAATTTCTGTGAATTCTTGTCCATCCAGCCTTTCCACAATATAATCAGTCCTTCTACTGTCTACTTCATTGCGTTTCAATATAAAAACATTATTATCAGTTACGGCAATATCAACAAATAGCATAGTGGCATTTTCTATGGGAATTAACTGCGCTGTCTTCTTTTCCAAATCCAATTCCATCAGGGTATTATAAGCTGCAACATCTGTCATACACCAGAAAGCATAATATACTTTGTTTCCAAGCACACAAATATCTCCTTTGCTGGCATTTACATCCAAAACTTCTGTGATAAGATTGCTATCCCCGGTCCTTTTATCGTACAAATATACTTCACAATTAGATGTATCTGGATTTGAACTTTCCTGATCAACAAAATATACTAATTTACTATTGTCAAAGTAAATGACCTCATTGACATCGTCATTCATATTTTCCGTGACAGTTACTCCATTCTTTTCTAAATCTATTGATTGTAGTTCCCTGCATTGTATACTTTCATCGTTAAACTTCCCTATAGTTTCTTGTTCCTGTTTACTACATGAAACTGCAAGAAAAGCAAAAAATATCAATACCGTTATGATTAATTGTTTTTTCATCTACTACTCCTTTTTACCAATACATGTGGTGGTTTGGATGGTCTATAAGAGCCTGACGTAATTCCTTAATAGTAACGTCATACTTTCCTGTTTTATCATTTCCAAACAAACGCCTGATATTAGGATCTGTAAGCTGAACTTTTTTCATACCTCGGCTATAACCTGAAATATTTAAAAAATGGCCTTTTGTAGAAAATTGCCAATTATTATCTTTTTTTTGTTCAAACTTTAATCTTACAATTGGAGGCGTATTCGCTACTGTGATATCATGGCAGATACGTTTTTTTAATTCGGTTATATTTGTTGTCGTAGATATCATATAATTAACCTTTTTTTGCTTCATATTCAAATATTTAATAATCTGCGTACCATCAGTGCCATCTTTTGTTGTGCCTAACGCTTTTGCAATATCACCTTGTTTATAAGACTTTCCGGTTATATATTGAAGTGTCTGTTTCGTTGTTGCAGGACCACAGTAATAGCCATTTATCTGTTTACAACTTTTCATATTAAGTTTCCTTGCAGGATAAATTGTTTCTGTTGAAACTAATTCATCATCCTCCAAGGTGCTGCCATATGCGTTTCCTTCTATTTTTAATAAATTATTTTCTTCATCTATTATTTTCATCTTAGCTTCTAAATCTTTTTTCTGAGATTGAGATAATTGTGATTTCTTTTTTTTTAATTTTCTGATCATATTTTCCTCTCTCTCAAAAAAATCATTCTCACTTTTTAATTTAGCTCCGCCCCCTATATCTTCCTGCGCAGAGACATAATTCATCGGAAGTACATTAATCAAGCAAAATATTGCTAAAAGACAAATTATAAAGTTTTTTAAATTAATTTTCATTTTCTTTTCTCCTTGTTCTGTTTGCAAATGATTTATTTTCATATATAATTTTTGCTTTACTTAACTATTTTTACTTTACTGACAAATTTTTTTGTTAGTCCGCTCTTCAATTTCACAGTTACCATAATTTCTGTATTTCCGCATTTTTTTGCCTCAACAATTCCTGTATTGCTTATTTTTGCAACTTTATGGTTCTTCACTTTATATTCTATTTTATTGACAAATACATCACTGGTTCCATTTGTGCATTTCACAACTAAACGCTTCCTATTTCCAATTTTTATCTTTTTAAATCCTTTTAAAACAATATCCTTAGGCAACGGCTGTCTTTTCATATTAATGGAAACTGGTTTTGTAAAACTGCTTCGTACTTTTTTGCCTCCCTTTTCTATATAGGAACAAACTTTGACTTTATAGTTTCCTGCTGGCTGAAGATTATTTATTTTATAATAAGTAGTAGAAGCGCCTTTTATAGATTTTATTTTTTTATATTTTTTTCCTGCCTTTTGCAAATATATATCGTATCCACTGGCTTTGCTTACTTTTTTCCAATTAAGAGTAACCTGGTTTTTTGATGTTTTATATGCCTTCAAGAAATCTGGTTTATACGGCAATGTATCTGTGGATACTGCTTGTTCCAGAAGAGTAACAGAACGTATCCCCCATTCCCCTAAATTTCCCGTATTTTTATTTTGTCCATTTTTTCTATTAATAGGTGATGCAGAAATTTTAAAGTATATATCATTATATAATTTCATTTTCCATTCATAATCTTGCGAAATACCAGTTTTTTCATTTTTTATCTTTTCTTTTATGGTTTTTGTTTTAAATGTTCTTTTAATATCTGACAGATTTTTACGAAAAACAGTTATAACAGTATTGGGATTACTTATTTCTCCACTATCTGTACCAAATGAATTTAACTTTTTCCATGTTTTACCATAATCCGTACTATATGAGATTTTATATTTAGTAGGTCCGTTGGAAGCTGATCCCATATCAATTGCAATACCATGTATTATATTGGCAATATCTTCCACTTTTATAACAACGTTATTTTTTACAATTCCATTCTCTTTTAAAACAACAATACTTTCTGTTTTTTCTTTTTTATTTTTGTATACTTTGTCTGACCAATAAAATTTTCCAGTGTTTGAAATTTCTGTATCAGATAACGTAATTGTTGGTACAGAAGACAAATATTCCTCAAAAGTTTTGATGTCCCTGTTTACAGATCCGGTACTTAATTTCTTAGCCTCTGTTCCTGGCTTACCGCTATTCAAGTTTAACTTTGCACTTACAAGCATATCGTTCATTTCCTTATCTGCTGCGAATGAAACCGTAGGAACCATTAATACTAAAAGAATCATAAAACTCAATAATCTTAATATTTTTCTCTTCATTATGAATTCTCCTTTCATTACTTTAACTTGATGGATTTTATTTCTGAATATGGGGTAAACTTATATCCTCCTCCATACTTCATAGCAACTTTGATTTTATAGTAATACGTTTTGCCAGTAGTTAAATTTGAATCTATATAAGTACTACTACCATCGCCTGAAATAGATTTTATATTTTCATATTTTCCATTTTTACTTACTGAACGGTAAATAAGAACTCTTTCTGGTCCATATACATTTAAATTATTCCATTTCAATTTTACTCTATTGCCTGATAGTTGTTCTAATCCTGTTAAACGCACAACACTATTCTTAAAAATTTCATATTTTGCTTTTTGAACTGATAATCCAGCGTTTAATAATCCACAACTAAAGTAAGAGCTTTTCAAATCTATCGCAGAAGAATATAAAATTTTCTTTATTTGAGATACAGATAAATCAGGATTTACTGACAACATCAATCCAATTGCTGACGACACTAATGGAGTTGCCAGCGATGTACCATCTTCTTCTTTACTATATGATGAATCACTTTCTGAGGAAGTACAGATATAATTAGTTGCTGGTGCGGCAATATTTACCCAACTTCCATAATTTGAAAAATATGCTTTATTATTTGCAGTTGAATTATTTGTTCCTCCAACTGCAATTACATAATCCATTGCCGCCGGATATCTTTTGGCTGAAGTTCCATAATTTCCTGCTGACGCAACTACTACCACCTCCGCTGCCTCAGCACGTTCAATAGCTTCCACCTCACATGATCTCAATGATGGATAGCTTAAACTTACATTAATAATTTCTGCTCCTGATTTTATTGCATAATCAATCCCTTTACACATATCACTTAATTTAATAATATCTTCACCATTTGTATTTAATCCCTTTGACACCTTAATAGGAATAATTCTGCATGAATTATTATTCCATCCGCGCCCAGCTCCAGCAATCCCAATACAATTATTTGCTTTTGCTGCAATTACACCAGCTGCAAAAGTACCATGTTCTGAATCAAATGGTTTTTTCATATCCTCTAACTTCTTATATCTTCCATTACTATCCTTTTTTGTAATATCTACTGCATACTTACTTACAATTCCTCCTGAAAAATCCTGATGTGTAATTCTACAACCGCTATCTACTACCCCAATCCAAATATCATCACATCCTGCTGTCGACACAGTATCCCATGCCGCCTGAAATTTGCATCTATCTAAATACCATAATTCTTTAGCATTTGCATCATTTAATTTTGTACTGAGAGCATTACTTTTACATTTTAAATTCTCTTGTGCTTCTATTACACAGTCAAATACTTCATATTCTTCAATTGCCTCAGCCGCTGTCTGATCTAAATCTAAATTTACTCTTACAACAATATTACCTTTATAATTTTCTAAAGCTTTTAATCTTTTTTGTTTTCTCTCACTTAATGAAGTATCTATTTCATAATTATTATCAATTATAATCTCGTATGAATCAGAGACGTAATTTACAACTTGGTCAATATCTTCTTTCGATGTTTCTTTATCAAATACTACTATTCCTTCATCAGTAATATAATCCAGATTATCTTCGTTTTCACGCTCTTGTCTGGCATCTTCATACTTTTCAATATTTTCTTCTATATCTGTATCCAAATTTGCCGAAAATTCACTTACAGCTTCCTCATCTAAGGTTTCTGCACTGTAATAAGTATCTAATACTTCCTTTACACCTAATTCCACGACATTGTTATCTTCATCAAATTGATTTAACGTCTCAGCCGCTTCTTTCCCACTTTCCTCTGCAATAAATGCTGCATAATCAATTGCATCTTTTTTATATTCCGATAAATCTTCTAATTTTGGTTTCTTAGATACTTCATCTATACTCATAGACGTTATATCATAATTTTCTTTAATTTCACTTACTTGTGCAGCTTCTATTGTTTGAAAATAAAATAAATTTCCGAAATTTGCGATTACCAATGTACAAACAAGTAATATCCCTAATATCTTTCTTTTCATTTGTAACTCCTCTCCTTGCTTCTAAAATTTAGTTTAAAATAGATTCTAAATTATAAAAATTAATACATTCCTATCATTTTTTATTACCAGCGAAATATTCCATAATTCTTCATATTTCCAACAGAAAATTCTTCATTATATCTTAAGAGGGCGGCATCCCGGTAGCTTTCTTCTACAGGAAGGCGGACTTGGAGCTTACAATACTCTTTCATCTGCCCATCTTTTTGATACATAACGACGTAGACTTTTGTAATAGACATCTTTTGCACTGCCTCGATCTTGTCTGAAAATAAATCCGAAAAGAAAACATAAAAAGCAAGCAAATACCATTAAAACTGCCATATAATTTTTATTCTTGAACCGGCTGCTTCTCCAATACAATTTCTTTTCCTTCATTGTTTCCATAATAATCCTCTACTATCGTCAAATATAATTTATCTTTCTTCAATTTTACATTTGCTACCCATATCAATCCATCTTCTGTATGGGTAATCCATTTTTCATTAAAATATATTTCCGTTCCAGCAGGCTCCCAAGCTGTTTCTACTTTCCATTTTTCCCCATCTATTTCTATAATTACCTTTCTCATATCTAAAGGCATATAAATATAGGGATCTTCTGAAACCCATGCATAGCTGCCATCCCAATTATCCCACCATCTCCTCCCACACCCTCCACATCCTGTGAGTAATATTGCCATCGCTATTATGCAGCAAATAATAGAATGCTTCTTCATGCTATTTAGTCTTTCCCTCCTTTAAAACTAAACTTCCATTACAATAACTTCTTAAATTAGGAATACCATATTTTCATCACATTTTCAATGATAACATCCTGAACGTTGAGATAACCTTGCGAACGTTAAACTTTATTCTATAAAATTAAAAAATTTTGCAATTCAGTATTTTTTAATTTTAAAAGAAAAAAAGTGCTGAAAATGACCACACTTATAATTATATAGTCATTTTCAGCACCTTATTTTAAATATCTCACTTGTAAACTTACATATCTATTCTTTCGATTGAAGTTCTTATTAGCTATTTTTTAGAAACATTTACTGTTACTTTTTTATACAGACCATTCTGAGCAATACAATATATTGTACAAGTGCCGCGTTTTTTCCCGGTAATAACTCCTTTTTTTGACACTGTTGCAATAGACGGATTAGATGATGCATAACGCACCTTTTTCCTAGCTTTGTTAATCTTTTTTCCTGTCACTTTCACACGCAGCTGCACTTTTTTTCCAGGCTTCACATTTACACGAGTCTTCTTTATTCCTATCTTTGAAGGATTGCCATATTTCCCTCCCTTTGTCGTGCTGTATACAGACAAGGATTTTGTTAAAGCCACTCGCTTCTTGCCAATTTTTTTATATGCTTTAACATAATACTTATATTGCTTTCCCTTTTTTAACTTCTTGTGCGTCCACTTAACAGACTTTTTGCTGACGGTTCGGAGACGTTTATATTTTCCATTCGATTTCGCGCCATATATTTCATATCCGTCTGCGGACTTCACACGATTCCATCGAATCGTATTTGAAGTTTTAGCAGAAGATACCTTGCAAAGAAGCAACTTGGAATTCTTATTTTTTTCAATATTTCCAATACCTGGTTTATCTATTCCAACATCTGGCTTACCAGTTTCTGGTTTTCCTGGTTGTTGTGTATTTCCCGGTTGTTCCGGTTCTTCTGGCTCTTCCGGCTGCTCTGGTTGTTGCGTATCTCCCGGTTGTTCCGGCTCTTCCGGTTCCTCTGGATTCTCTGGCTGTTGCGTATCTCCCGGTTGTTCTGGTTCTTCCGGCTGCTCCGGTTCCTCTGGTTGTTCCGGCTCTTCTGGCTGTTGTGTATCTCCCGGTTGTTCCGGCTCTTCTGGTTGTCCCGGTTGTTCCGGTTGTTCCGGTTCTTCTGGCTGTCCTGGTTCCCCTGGTTTCTCTGGCTCTTCCTTATCTCCTGGTTCCCCTGGTTGTTCTGGCTCTTCCGGCTGCTCCGGTTTCTCTGGTTGTTCCGGTTCTTCTGGCTCTCCCGGTTGCTCTGGTTCTTCCGGCTCTTCTGGCTCTCCCGGTTCCCCTGGTTTTATTTCTGTTTCTGGTGGATCTATAGGCTTTGATTCTACACCATAAATAGACCCCTTGAAATCTTCTGTCTTAAATAAATATGCCTTAAATATTTCCTGTTTTAGACGCTCAACTTCTGTTGCTTGTGCACGGATATTATTATGACCTCCTGGCATTAAATTAACTTTTATTAAATCACTCTCTATTGCCTCTTTCATCAACAGACGCAATTCTTCAAAATTATTAATTGTAACAGATTGATCTTTCCACATAATAGTGACTGGCTTTAATTCATTTATTTTTTCGATTCTTCTCTCGAACATCGCCTTCTTAAAATCAGCCATCGTCTCATAGGTATTGCCAAAGATTTTCTTCAAAATGTACCGATCTGACAGGATCGTCTGATCCGATTTAGCAGATTCTTTATACTGATTGGATATGTAAGGTACCATTCCATCGTAATACCCATATTCTGCCAGTAATTCAAACGCCTGTCGACGTATCATGACATCACCGCTGACACCATAATCATTCTGTACTCCAGCATAGTTGGCGCTAAAGAGAGGAACAACATAATATCCGTTTCTTGCCATAGTTCCTGTTGTCTCTGTTCCATTTACTTCATATCGGGATACGATAATACTGTCACGGATCAAATCATCAATGGTATTCAGTCTATTCGCCTCATCCAGAGTCAGTTGCCTTACGGAATCCAGATTATGCTTGGATCCTTCTTCTCCTTGATTCGTCCTATTATTTGGATCCTCTACCTGCTCAAGCTTATGGAACCATTTCATTTTCTCTTCCGCACTTTTCGTAAACATAATATCTGCTTCTGCATAATCCAGTGTATAAATGACATCCATAATACCACTCATATAATTTTGCAGATCTGTTACATCCTCAAATCGTTCTGGCTGACCATTATGATACCGGTCACTTACCGCCAAGCGGTCATAGATCAGATTCAAATTAAAAACAGGAGGATCATTCAATTCGTAAGGTTCAAACATTCCTCTTGTATAGACTTCTGCCAGCATACCATCCCGTGAACCATATCCATTCAACATGAGATTAGAAACAAGCATATGCGTCAGTTCATGAGCATACGTTGCAAATCCCCGCTCTGTCAATGCCCTTGATACATAGTAACGGATACGCGTACCTTCTGCCACACCATCTGCAAACATATATGTGCCATACAAATTTAAAGGAGTAAAAAATTCTCTGACACCCAAGGAAGCATTCTTTCCAAATTTATCTGACCATTGAACAGTCGTATCGGGATCAATCCGCAGGCTATCCAAAACAATACGATTAGAGGAAAGCAAATTTTTCTTTTCCGGTGTTGCAATCCGATACCAAACATCAATAAAAGCTTTCTGCTGTTCGGCAGCCTTTTCCAACTGTTGCTGGAACTTTTCACGTAATTCTCCATAACGTGTCGGATCTGTTTCCTTTAAATTTCTGTCTATATAACAATCTACTATTCCATATGTGATGGTAGCGGAGTTTGCAATCATGTAAATGCTGTCTTCTGACACAGTAAGCAGTGGCAAAATATATGCACGGGAAGTCGTATCATCATACAATCTTTTGTATAATCCCATATCTTTACTGTCCCAGTCAGATAATTTCTCCAATATATACGCAGGGCTCTCTTGCAAAAACCATTCATCCATTGATGTATCTTTTATCCACTTTTGCCGGTATTCTTCCAGAAAAGCATCTAATGTTCCAGAGGAAGTAACCGGCCAAAACATTTTTCCATAACCAAATACATTAGGGTTATTAGAAATCTTTAATGTATCTCCTCCTCTTCCCCCTATATATATGAGCCAGTCCAAAACATCTTCTATCTGGCCATAAAGATACGGTTTTGACTCGTAAAGGAGAACATCTTTCATATTATGATCTCCCATATCAAAGTCATACAGCCGCTCAATATAAGTAAGTCCCAACAAAAGTTTTTCTTTATTTTGCTGTATCTTATTCGTATAAAAGTCTGCGCCTTTACTTTCTGAACCCGAAGTACTGTCAACTATTCTCTGGATAATCTCCGCTATTTCTGCCTGCACTTTAGCAAATGATTCCTCAAAAGACATTACCTTTACATTATCCTGGTTTAATTCTTTTATCGCTTGTTCATCACTAATATCTCCAGGGTTCTTTCCCTCTCTCTTAGCAATTTCAGTCTTTTTATTCAACTTTTCTGACATGGAATACCGTGATGGCGACAGTAAACTTCCTATTGTATCATTATTTTCATAGTCAATTGCCTGCAGCTCTTTTACCGTATTCTGGCTTACAGTTTCTCCCAAACTCGCAGCTGAAACAGTTATTGATGGAAAAAATAACACTGACATAATAAATAGCGCTACTGTTGCTATTCTAATATTATTCATCCGCATTCCTCCTTATGTAATATTAATTTTTTGAATACCTTCTGTTTATATGCATATTATAAAGTATTTATATTACAGTTTCAAACTATTTTTATTTTCCATAACACTTACTTCTTTTCCTGTTTTAAAAAGCTTATTAATTTATTATATTTTTATAAACCTCTTTTTATATATAACTCTACAATTTCTAATAAAACTAAACAAATATTAGATAAGCAAATTGCATACATAAAAGAAATTGGTGTAATTATTCCTAAAATAAAAACAATAAAAGATATCAAAACAGTTCCTATAACATAGATATTTCTTAAATAATTAAATTTTATTATATTCCTAATCTGTACAACAAAAAAAACAATATATACTAAAACCATAGTAATTAAAAATATACTCATTATTACATCCATATCAAACATTTAATTTTCCTCCTATTTGACATTTCTATGCTTCTACAGAATTTTACGGAAAAACTTGAAACAGTCTCTATATAATAACCTCTAATGAAAATACAAGTTTCCAAAAATAGCCATAATTCACCACTTATATGAAATTAATTTGAAAACACATATATGCCTTTTCAAATTCTTTCTTCCTTCTCACAGAAACCTTTATCTCTGTTCCGCGGATAGTAATAATTCCCTTTTGGTAGCTATTAATTTTACTCATATTTACAATATATTGCTTACTTACACGGTAGAATAATCTATTATCAAGGACTCCTTCCATTGCACTTAAAGTACTTTTTTTACGAAAGACTCCCTTATCCAAATATATTTCTACTTCACTATTACAAGAATAAACATACAATACACTTTTCTGCTGAAACATAAATTTATTTCTATTTTTGAAAACTTTAATCTGCTGCATTCCCAACCTGGTATTCAGATATGATTCAAGCACATATAAAATTTCAGATTTTTCAAATGGTTTTGTCACAAAACGAAAAGCCTGAATAGTAAACGCTTCCTTAAATCTCTCTACCACGCTGCTCGCCATAATAATCTTACCGCCAAATCCTTGCTTCCTTAAAGCATATCCCGTTTCTATTCCATCCATATCAGGCATTTTTATATCAAGAAATAATAAATCCAACTCCTCAGAATCCAAAATAACATCTTTCCCAGATGAATATGTATATATTTCTGCTTCTATTTTTAATTCTACCAGACATTCACATATTACTTCATGTAACTTTCTACGCATAATATCCTCATCGTCACAAAGTCCTATTTTAATCATAAATAAATCTCCTCAGAAAATACCTCTAAATTATTTCACAAAGAGGCCGCTGCAAAATACAGAGTTTTATAATATAACTTTTTTATACCAAATGGTAAATTTATATTATACATCACCTGCTTTTGCAACAGCCTCTTATTCATTTCATATCTACCCCATTCTCTCTATTCTTCTGTATCTTGCTCTTCCTTATCAGCCTCCGCCCTTGCAATCAATTCTTCTATCTGCCTATTATCCGTCTCTTCTACGGAACTATCCATCTCCATAGGACTGTTCATCTTCCGCGCAGCCTCTTCGGCCTTTCTTGCGCTTTGTTCTTCTTCCTCCTTTGTCAGTATCTCGCTCTCCTGCGTGTTATCCATCAAAGATTTATCTTCACGAACCTTAGCAATGCTCGCCACCGTAATATCATCTGCCAGATTCATCAATTTCACGCCGGACGTTACACGTCCTAAAACAGAAATTCCTTCTACCTTTATGCGAATGATAATTCCTTCGGTAGTAATCATCATAATTTCATTGTCACGGTTGACGGCTTTCACGCCAATAATATTTCCTGTTTTTTCTGTAATCTTATAGCATTTGACACCTTTACCTCCGCGATTCTGAGGTGAGAATTCCTCCATTCTTGTCAATTTTCCAAGACCCTTCTCGGAGGCAATCAGTATATATTCACCCTGGGTATTCATCTGCATACCCACGACTTCGTCACGGTCAGACAAATTCATGCCAATCACGCCCATAGACGTTCTTCCTGTGCTCCTCACATCCGTCTCATGGAAGCGAATGCACTGGCCAAACTTCGTCACTAACACAATGTCCTTCGTATTATCAGTAAATTTCACCTCAATCAATTCATCTTCTTCTCTGAGGTTAATTGCCGCAAGACCCTTTTTGCGTACTTTAGCGTAATCAGTAATCGGTGTTTTCTTGACTATACCATTCTTCGTCGCCATGAACAGATAATGGTCGTCCTTGTACTCCTTAATAGGAATTACCGCCGTAATCTTTTCCCCTGGCTGAAGCTGAAGAAGATTAATGATCGCCGTACCCCTGGCGGTCCTGCCTGCTTCGGGAATCTCATACGCTTTCATCCGGTATACTTTTCCTGTATTAGTAAAGAACATCAAATAATGATGCGTAGTCGTCATCAAAAGTTCTTCGATATAATCATCATCAATTGTCTCCATACCTTTGATACCCTTGCCGCCGCGGTTCTGGCTATGGAAATTATCTACGCTCATGCGCTTGATATATCCCAATTTTGTCATAGTAATTACAGTATTAGAAACAGGGATCAAATCTTCCATGGAAATATCATACTCGTCAAATCCAATAGACGTCCTTCTGTCATCTCCATATTTATCGGAAATTACCATGATTTCTTTGCGGATCACACCCAATAATTTCTTGCGGTCAGCAAGAATTGCCTTTAATTCTGCAATTAAAGTCATTAACTGGTTATACTCTGCTTCCAACTTACTGCGTTCCAAACCAGTCAATGCGCGCAGACGCATATCGACAATTGCCTGCGCCTGTGCTTCTGAGAGGGCAAAACGCTCCATCAAACGCGATTTAGCGAGCTGCACATTTTCACTGCTGCGGATAATGCTGATAACTTCATCAATATTATCTAACGCGATCAGCAAACCTTCCAAAATATGGGCGCGTTCTTCTGCCTTGTTTAGTTCATACTTCGTCCTTCTGGTGACAACCTCTTCCTGATGTCTGAGGTAGTAGCGCAGCATATCATGAATATTGAGGACTTTTGGCTCATTATCTACAAGTGAAAGCATGATAACGCCGAATGTATCTTGTAGCTGCGTATGCTTATAGAGCTGATTTAGCACAACATTTGGATTCACATCACGGCGCAATTCAATACAGATACGCATACCTTCACGATTAGACTCATCACGAAGGTCCGTAATACCATCCACCCTCTTGTCGTGTACCATATCTGCAATTTTCTCAATCAACCTTGCCTTATTTACCATATAGGGAAGTTCCGTCACAACAATACGGTTTTTCCCATTTGCCATTGGTTCTATGTCCGTGATTGCCCGCACTTTTACCTTGCCCCGCCCGGTGCGGTATGCCTGTTCAATGCCAGAAGTACCAAGAATCATACCTCCGGTTGGAAAATCCGGTCCCTTTACAATTTCCAAAATTTCTTCAATCTCTGTATCCCTGTCTTCTTCCACTTGATTATCTATAATTTTAACGACAGCCGCTATAACCTCCCTCAAATTATGCGGAGGAATATTTGTTGCCATCCCGACTGCAATTCCGGTAGTTCCATTCACCAAAAGATTCGGAAAACGAGACGGCAAAACAAGCGGTTCTTTCTCTGTCTCGTCAAAGTTTGGTCCAAAATCTACAGTATCTTTATTGATATCTGCCAGCATCTCCATGGAAATTTTGCTCAGGCGCGCTTCCGTATAACGCATTGCCGCTGCGCCGTCTCCATCCACGGAACCGAAATTGCCATGGCCATCCACCAGCATATAACGCGTCGACCATTCCTGCGCCATATTTACTAATGCCCCATAGATAGAACTATCGCCGTGCGGGTGGTACTTACCCATGGTATCGCCGACAATACGCGCACATTTACGGTGCGGCTTATCCGGCCCATTATTCAACTCAATCATAGCATAGAGAATTCTGCGCTGCACAGGTTTTAATCCATCGCGCACATCCGGGAGCGCCCTGGAAGCAATTACGCTCATGGCATAATCTATATAAGAACTTTCCATTGTTTTTTTCAGGTCAACATCATCTATCCTGTCAAAAATTGTGTCGTCCATTCGTTTTCCTCCTGAATTTCTATATTGTAATTTTAAGTCCATTCTTCGCCATTTGCGAGAATGCTCCCGTTTTTATTACTATTATGATTCGGGTGTCAAAAGCACCCGAACCCTATTATACATCTAAATTCTGAACATACTGCGCATTTGCTTCGATAAACTCACGTCTCGGTTCAACTTTATCGCCCATCAACGTGGTAAATGTCAAATCAATCTCAGACGCCGACGTATCATCAATGGTAACTCTCTCTAAAATTCTTGTCTCCGGGTCCATCGTAGTTTCCCAGAGCTGTTCTGAATCCATCTCGCCAAGACCTTTGTAACGCTGTATTTTATTGTTGCCGTCTCTTCCTATCTCTGAAAGGATATTGTTAAGCTCTACGTCGTCATAGGCATACCATACTTTCTTGTTTTTCTCAATTTTATAGAGAGGCGGTTTTGCCAGATAAACATATCCCTGACGAATCAGCTCCGGCATAAAACGGTATAAAAAGGTAAGCATCAACGTACTTATATGCGCGCCGTCCACATCCGCATCGGTCATTATGATAATTTTATGATAACGCAGTTTTGAGATATCAAAATCTTCATGGATTCCCGTGCCAAATGCTGTAATCATCGCCTTTATTTCCGCATTTCCATAAATTTTATCAAGCCTTGCCTTTTCCACATTGAGTATCTTGCCGCGCAGTGGAAGAATTGCCTGGGTTGCTCGGCTTCTCGCCGTCTTAGCGGAACCTCCCGCAGAATCTCCCTCAACAATAAAAATCTCACAATTTTTGGGGTCTTTATCTGAACAATCTGCAAGTTTTCCTGGCAGGGAAGTTCCCTCTAAAGCAGTCTTTCTTCTTGTCAGATCACGGGCTTTTCTGGCCGCCTCCCTTGCACGCTGCGCCAACAATGATTTCTCACAGATTGCCTTTGCCACAGCGGGATTCTGCTCTAAGAAATACGTGAGCTGTTCGCTTACAATATTGTCCACAGCTCCTCTTGCCTCACTATTGCCAAGTTTCTGTTTCGTTTGCCCTTCAAACTGCGGTTCCGAAATCTTTACACTGATAACTGCCGTCATGCCTTCCCTGATGTCTTCTCCGGAAAGAGCTGTTTCATTATCTTTTAAAATTTTATTATTTTTTGCATAAGCATTGAAAGTCTTTGTCAAAGCATTACGGAAACCAGCCAGATGGGTACCTCCCTCCGGCGTCGTTATATTATTTACAAAACTGTAAGTAGCGTCGTTATAGGAATCGTTATGCTGCAATGCTACTTCAACATATACGCCGTCTTTCTCGCCTTCACAATAGATAACGTTCTCATAGAGGGCCTCTTTGCTTTTATTGAGATAAGTGACAAACTCTTTAATGCCTCCCTCATAGTAAAACTCTTTCTCTTGTTCTAATCCTTCCCTTTCATCTATCAAGCGAATCCTGATACCTTTGGTAAGGAAAGCCATTTCACGCATACGCTGTTTTAATGTATCATAATCAAATACTGTATCTTCAAAAATACTGCCATCCGGGCTGAATACAACCTGCGTCCCTGTTTTATCTTTTTCACATTCCCCTACCACTTTCAGCGGATACATGCTGTTTCCACGTTCATAACGCTGTTTATATACTTTTCCTTCATGAAAAATTTCAACTTCCAGCCAGTTGGAGAGAGCATTTACGACAGAAGCTCCTACGCCGTGCAGACCGCCCGACACTTTATAGCCCCCGCCGCCAAATTTCCCACCTGCATGGAGTACTGTAAATACAACTTCTACTGCCGGCAGTCCTGCCTTGTGATTGATGCCTACCGGAATCCCACGTCCATTATCGGTCACTCTGATACAATTGTCTTTGAGAATCGTTACTTCAATTGTGTCACAATAGCCTGCCAACGCTTCGTCTACAGAATTATCTACAATCTCATATACAAGATGGTGGAGTCCACGCGATGAGGTGCTGCCAATATACATACCTGGACGCTTACGAACCGCCTCCAACCCTTCCAGAATCTGAATCTGGTCAGCGCCATATTCCGCATTTGTATTTGTATTATTGTCTGTATTCATGTAGTTCCTCCATTTTCTCATCATTGAAACTTTTACATTTCATCACTAACAGTTCCATTTACTATCCGGAAAACCTTATTTATCTCAAACCTGTTTTTGACAAATTCATCCAAACCGGTACAGGTAATCACCGTCTGGATATCATGGATGCTGTTCAACAGGAAATTCTGCCGGCTGCTATCCAGCTCCGACAACACGTCATCCAATACAAGAACCGGCGTTTCTTTGATGGATTGCTTTACCAGTTCGATTTCAGATAGTTTTAGAGATAGTGCACAACTTCTCTGTTGCCCCTGCGAACCAAATCTGCGAATATCAACATCCTGAATATTAAAACACATATCATCCCTATGAGGGCCTATAGAAGTCATGCCAAACTTCAAATCTCTTGCCTGATTTTTTAATAATTCACTCTCCATATCATCCTCCTTCACATTAGGCTCGTAGTGAAGAATCAGTTCTTCCCGGTTGCCGGAAAGTTTTTTATGGATATCAGGCACAATTTGATTAAGCCTTTCTATAAATTTATTGCGGGAATTTATAATTTTTTTCCCATATTCTATTAGCTGCATATCCCAAACCGAAAGGGTGTCTGCCAGTTCCGGCCTGAAATTGATATCTTTCAATAATTTATTTCTCTGATTTAAAATCTTATTATACTTTGTCAAATGATACAAATAAATACTGTCGAGCTGACAGAGCTCCATATCCAGAAATCTTCTGCGCTCCGACGGTCCATTTTTAATTATATTTAAGTCTTCTGGAGAAAAAAATACAATATTAAGAATACCAAACAATTCTGAAGCCTTCTTAATCGGTACCTTATTGATGGCAATTCCTTTTGGCTTATGCTTCTTAATATGCATATCAATCTGGTAATCCAGTCCATCCCTTTCCACAACTGTGCGGATGTGGGATTCCTCCTGACCAAATTGAATCAATTCTTTATCTTTGCTGCCTTTATGTGATTTCGTAGTCCCGCTGACATAAACAGCTTCCAGTATATTTGTCTTACCCTGCGCATTATCTCCATATAAAATATTCGTCCCCTTATCAAATTCTAAAAACATATCGCTGTAATTACGAAAATGATTGAGGGCAATGGATTTCAATATCATTTTATAATCTTGATTGTCTCCCCTTCAAAGGAAACAACATCTCCATCTGTCAATTTCTTGCCTCTTCTCGTCTCAACTTCCCCATTAACGGCGACAAGACCATCTTGAATCACCAATTTTGCCATTACTCCTGATTCGACAAGGTTAGAAGCCTTTAAGGCTTGCCCTAATTTGATATAATCGCCTCTCAGTTTTATTTCTTCCATATCTGCCTTTCTTACATCATAAAATAAATATGTCAGTCTATCATTCTATAAAATCAATTAATTTGTTGCCGCATTAAAATTAACAGGAAGAATCAGATATATATATTTCTCTTCCTCATCCCGGATAAAACAGGGAGCTTTGGGATTCACCATATACAAAGTCACTTCCTCATCATCTATAACACGCAGTGCATCTATAAAGAACTTAGGGTTAAATCCAATCATAATATCCTTGCCTTCTTTAACAATGTCTATATTTTCATTCATGGAACCGATAAAGGAATTGATTTTCAACTCCATATTTTCATCGGTCACAGTCATAATGATCGGCTTTTTATCTCCTTCTTTTACAAGAAGAGTCGCTCTGTCAATACAATCCAAAAGTTCCCGCTTATTAATTTTTATCTTCGTCTCATAATCAGGGGACAGCATCTGCTCAATCTTGAAATAATCACCTTCAATCAGTCTCGACACAACCGTCGTACTGCCAAATTCAAACACAATATGATTGTCTGTGAAAAACATATTTACACATTCATTGGCATCTCCCGGCAGAATCTTGCTGACTTCCTGAAGTGTCTTTCCCGGAACTACAATTTTATGAGAATTGTAGGATTCCTTCAATTCTATATTGCGAATGGAAATGCGATGTCCATCCAGAGAAACTACTTTCAGTTTATTTTCCTTAATCTCAAACAATTCTCCAGTCATCAGCTTATTGTTATCACTGTCCGCAATAGAGAATATAGTCTGACGAATTACTTCTTTTAAGGTAAATTGGGAAAGTTCAATGGATTCATTTCTATCTATATAGGGAAGATAGGAAAAATCTTCCCCTGACTTTCCTATAATGTTGAATCTGGCCTTTTCACAAGTGATAATAGTCTTAAAGTTTTCATCCGTCTTGATCGTCACTTCGTTATCAGGAAGTTTCCTTACAATCTCAGAAAAAATCTTTGCATCCAGAGCAATCACACCACGTTCTGCAATTTCCCCTTCTATTTTGGTTTCAATTCCTAACTCCATATCATTTGCGGTCAATTTGATTTCATTTGTAGATGCATCAATCAAAATACATTCCAAAATTGCCATGGTAGTTCTGGAGGGTACTGCTTTTGATACAATGTTCACTCCTTGCAGGAGGTTTGATTTAGAGCATATGATTTTCATGATGTGAATAACTCCTTCCTGGGCATAAAAATACATTTATAGTAAAAGATTCATCTTATTAGTAATAGGACATGTTTGTATGTTAATAATTTCTCTAAGCCTGTACTTTAAGGACTTCCAGGCCATAAATCCTCTGTATAACTCTGTGAATTTTATCTTGAATTGCCTATGACAGCCTGTGAATAAAATAAGGCATAACGGTCAAATTAATCTTGAATTGCTTCTTATGTGAATAAAATAATTTAATTAGGGTTGATTTTTTTCTTAATCGTTTCAATTAAATGGTGGAAGTTTTCATCCTTTTCATATTCATCTGTAATCTTCTTGATTCCATATATAATCGTAGAATGATCCCTGCCGCCAAGCAATGCTCCAATTGTGTCCAAAGGAGCCGCCGTCATATTCTTGCACAGGTACATGGCAATTTGCCTTGGTTTTGCAATATCATTAATTCTGGTCTTGGATATCATCTGGTCGGTGGAAATATTAAAGTGTTCCGCTACAATTTCAATTACAAGTTGCGGAGTTACTTCCCTTGGCTTGTCCGGGGAAATGATATTCTGTAATTCCTGTATGGCTACTTCTAAGGTAATGTCTGCATGTTCAAGGTTAAAAAGAGCCAAAAGTTTGTTAAGGGCCCCTTCCAGCTCGCGGACATTAGATTTGATGTTGGTAGCAATATAGTCAAGTACATTATCGTCAATTATGAATCCATCAACTTCGGCTTTGCTGCGTAGGATTGCCATTCGGGTTTCATAGTCAGGATATCCGACATCAGCAAGAAGCCCCCATTCAAAGCGGGAGCGAATTCTTTCTTCCAGTGTTTCCATATCCTTAGGCGGTTTGTCGGAAGACAAAACGATTTGTTTTCCGGCAGAATGCAGGACATTAAACGTATGGAAGAATTCTTCCTGTGTACTTTCTTTTCCGATGATAAATTGTACATCGTCAATCATCAGTACGTCTACCGTCCGATATTTTTCGCGCAACTTGTTCATAGCAGAAGCGTTACCGTTACGGATAGAATCAATAACTTCATTTGTAAATTCTTCAGAAGTGACGTATAGTACTTTTTTATCCGGTTTCTGTTGTAAGATAAAATGTCCAATCGACTGCATTAAATGGGTCTTGCCTAAACCCGGCCCTCCATATATATAGAGGGGATTGTAAACTTCGCCCGGAGAATCAGCCACGGCGAGAGATGCGGCATGAGCGAAAGAATTGTTTTTCCCAACTACGAAGCTGTCAAAAACATAGTTTGGATTGAGGTTTGTAGTTGGAGCGCTAATAAATTTAGGGCTTTTGTCTTTATGCGGTTTAACATCAGCTTTTTGGTCCTGCCCTATAAATTCTATTTCATATTCGATCCCTGTGATTTCAGCAATTACAACTTTGAGAGGAATCGTAAATCTTTTCTTGATATAACTGATTAATATCTGTTCTGAAGTGATGAGTATATAAAGCGTTGAATCTATAATATTATAAACTTGCAGAGGTTTCAGCCAGGAATTGAAGGCGACGTCTGCAATATCATATTCTTCTTTGACGGTTTTCAGTATTTCTTCCCATTTTTCTAAAATAAGCTCCATATATCTCTCCACATTCTATTATTATGGTTAATGCCGCTACCACGGTAAGTCTTTTTGGTAAATAGCAATAATTTCTATTATAAGATAAAAAATATTGCTATTGGCGTAATCTTTCATAGTCTATAATAACGCAAATCGCCCAAATAATCAATAAAATTTTCTATATGTGTAGGGGATAAGTAAGAAAAAAAAATCTGTATATGGCAAAAATATGGAGATTTCCTGTACTTATAAACAAGTTATCCACATTTTCTTGATAACTTTATGTAAACGTTGATAATGTGGATAACTTGTGGAGAAAACGAATTTCTTCCTTATTATATATATTTGTTTGTTTATATTGTGGAAAGCAAAAATTTTTCATATCTAAAATTTATGGCTTAATAATAACTCGTAATTTTTTTGATCAAGTTATCAAATGGATGTGGAAAATGTGGAATTGGATGTGGACACTGTGTTTATTTCTGTTAATTAGCAAAAAAGTCCCAAAATAGCTTGACTTAGAAAGATTTTTTGCTATAATAAAACATGATGTTTTTTAACGCAGAGGAGGTGTATACCCATGAAAATGACATATCAGCCAAAAAAGAGACACAGATCCAGAGTGCATGGATTCCGTAAAAGAATGAGCACGAAGGGCGGAAGAAAAGTATTAGCAGCAAGAAGATTAAAAGGAAGAAAAAAATTATCAGCTTAGGCCACATCAATTGTGGTCTTTCTTCTATCATAAGAAAGGCCACATTATCGTATGGCAAGTAATTGGACAGTTGAAATTTAAGGATTGTCCTTTGTAGGAAGTTTATTTATGAAATTTTCGGAATCGTTGAAGAAGAACAGTTATTTCCAGAATGTATATAAGAATGGGAAGTCTTATGCAAATCGTTATTTTGTCATGTATGTCCTGGAAAATAATCTGGCGGGAAACAGATTAGGAATATCAGTCAGCAAAAAAGTAGGAAATAGCGTTATAAGACATCATATCACCAGATTAGTAAGAGAGGCCTACCGATTACATGAAGAGATGTTCAATAGTGGTTTGGATATTGTAATCATTGCAAGAGTGTCAGCAAAGAATGTCTCGTATCATGAGACAGAGCGGGCGATCCTGCGCCTTGGAAATCTTCATCAAATTTTGAAAAGTGATACTGAGTGCTGAATAGAGCACGAAAAGAGATAACAGTAATTAAAATCGGAAAAGAAGATGGAATGTTTTGAAAAAAGTTCTCATTTATTTTATTAAGTTGTACCGAAAATATTTATCGCCTTTCAAGACTACGAAATGCCCTTATTATCCTACCTGTTCTACTTATGGGTTGGAGGCAATTGAAAAGCATGGGGCTTTGAAGGGATCTTTGTTAGCCGGGTGGCGAATTTTGAGATGTAATCCTTTTTCAAAAGGGGGATATGACCCGGTTCCGTAATTTAGGAGGTTTAACGAATTGGCAGGAATAGTATTAACCCAGTATTCAGGCAAGATTGTGGGACCTATTGCGAGGTTGATAGGATACATTATGAACAGCCTGTATATGTTTTTGAATGATGTGTTTGGCATTCAGAATATTGCTGTATGTATTGTATTATTTACGTTTATTATTTATTTTCTGATGATGCCCTTGACATACAAGCAGCAGAAATTTTCTAAATTGACACAGGTAATGCAGCCGGAGATAAATGCAATCCGGGAGAAATATAAAAATAAAAAAGATCAGGCTTCTATGCAGAAGATGAATGAAGAAACACAGTCTGTATATGAGAAGTATGGTGTTTCCCCGATGGGAAGTTGTGTGCAGATGTTAATTAACTTTCCAATTTTTATTGCCATGTATCAGGTAATCAGGAATGTCCCGGCATATGTAGACAGTGTGAAAGATGTTTATTTAGGTTTAGTTGACAAAATTGTTGATGTTAATGGATTTCAAGGGATAATGGAGAAAGTTGTCAGTGATTCCAGTGTTGCTGCTAAATTAGATTTTAGCTCTGCTACGACAACTTCTAATTCTATCATCGACGTCTTATATGCGCTGCCAAGCGCTGGCTGGGATATTTTGCGTGATAATTTTAGTGGATTAGCGGATGTAATTACTTCCACTGAAGCGGCAGTACAGCATATGAATAATTTTTTTGGAATTAACATTGCCAACTCACCTTTGAATTTGATTACCAGCGGCTGGAAAGAGAAAGATTTTATTTTAATTATTGGGGCAATTATGATTCCGCTTTTTTCTTACTTGTCACAGGTTGTCAATATCAAGTTGATGCCTACATCGACTTCAGATGCGCTTAAAGATGGCAACGACGCTATGGCAAGACAGATGAAGACTATGAATACGATGATGCCTCTGTTTTCATTGATAATGGTGTTTTCTGTTCCTGTAGGTGCAGGTATTTACTGGATTGCCGGTTCCGTTATCCGTTCTATACAGCAGTTGGTATTGAATCGTCATTTTAAGAATTTAGATCTTGACGCTATTATTGAGAAGAATAAAGAAAAAGCAAAGAAGAAGAAAGAGAAGCAGGGCATTCATGAGAATCAGATTTCAAATACAGCAAGGATGAATACAAGAAAAATCTCTGAGCCAGTTGTTACAGAGGAGAAGGAAGAAAAGCTTCGCCAGACTGCTGAATATGCGAAAAGTGCAAAAAAGGGAAGTCTTCTGGAAAAAGCAAATATGGTAAGAGATTTTAATGAGAGAAATAATAGGTAAAGGACAGGGGGAATTTGAGATGGAATGTATTGAAGTAACAGCAAAGACAGTAGATGACGCTATTACGGAAGGCCTGATAAAACTTGGAACTACAAGCGATAAAGTAGAAACGGAAATTATTGAAAAGGGAAGCGTAGGATTTTTAGGGATTGGCAGTAAACCGGCAGTCATTAAGATTTGGAAAAAGTTCTCAATTGAAGAGTTCGTGAGAGAATTTCTTGAAGATGTTTTTCGTGCTATGGGCCTGGAAGTTGAGATTATTGTGACAAAGAGTGAAGATGAGAAGAATATTGATGTAGAATTGAAAGGTGAAGAGATGGGCGTATTAATTGGGAAGCGCGGACAGACCTTAGATTCATTACAATATTTGACGAATCTTGCTGTTGGAAAGCAAGTAAATGAATTTGTAAAGGTTAAGATTGACACTGAAAATTACAGGAAAAGGCGCAGAGAAACATTAGAAAGTTTAGCAAGAAATATTGCATATAAGGTAAAGAGAACAAAGCGTCCGGTTTCCCTGGAGCCGATGAATCCTTTTGAGAGGCGTGTCATTCATTCTACTTTGCAGGGTGATAAATATGTAAATACACATAGCGAGGGAGAAGAACCTTATAGGTATGTAGTAGTTACTTTGAAGAAAAATATATAGACAAGATTTTGAAAGGCTTTTCCAAAGTGCTTTTTAGTATTTTTGGGAAGCCTTTTTCATTCTATAGAAAAATTAGGAAGGAGAAAATCATGCAGGAAGATACGATAGCAGCAATTGCGACGGCCATGACAAATTCAGGTATTGGAATTGTCCGTATCAGTGGAGAGGAATCTTTTGCAATTATTGATAAAATATATAAAACAAAGGGTGGGAAGAAAAAATTATCACAGGAGCCAAGTCATACAATGCATTATGGGTATATTTGTGATGGAGATAAAGTTATAGACGAAGTTATGGTTGCGGTCATGAGAGCTCCCAAAAGTTATACTATGGAAGATACCGTGGAAATTAATTGTCATGGGGGTACTCTTGTGATGAAGCGTGTTCTTGAGACAGTTGTCCGCTATGGTGCCAGGCCTGCGCAGCCCGGTGAATTTACAAAGCGTGCATTTTTAAATGGCAGAATTGATCTCTCTCAGGCAGAATCAGTAATTGATGTTATTAATGCTAAGAATGATTTTGCTTTGGAATCTTCCATGCATCAGCTTAGAGGAAGCGTTAAAGAAAAAGTTAAGAACCTTCGTCATAGAATTATCCATGAAATTGCATTTATAGAATCGGCGCTTGATGATCCGGAGCATATTTCCATTGACGGATATGGAAGAGAGTTAGATAATAAGGTTACGGATATTTGTGATGAAATTGAATCTCTTTTGTCTGTTTCAGAAAATGGAGAATTGTTGAAAGAGGGAATTCGTACTGTAATTGTGGGAAAACCGAATGCAGGAAAATCATCTCTGATGAATGTTCTTGTAGGTAAAGAACGGGCGATTGTTACTGATATTCCGGGAACCACCAGAGATGTGTTGGAAGAACAGATTAATTTAGATGGCATTATTTTGAATATTGCTGATACTGCGGGAATTCGTAAAACGGAAGATATGATTGAAAAAATTGGTGTGGATAAGACAAAAGATTATCTTGCACAGGCAGATTTAATTATTTATGTTGTGGATGCTTCCGTTGGTCTGGATAACAATGATAAGGAAATACTGGAACTTTTACAAGAAAATAAAGTATTAGTTCTCTTAAATAAGACGGATTTGTTGCAGGTTATTTCAAAAGAAGATTTCAGAAATGTATTGTCAGAACGAGGGTTGTCTTTGCCAATTATCTCAATTTCAGCAAAAGAAGAGACAGGAATCAAAGAATTGAAACATACAATTCAAAATATGTTTTTTAAAGGAGAAGTCACATGTAATGATGAAGTGTGTATTACAAATGTGAGGCAGAAAGCAGATTTACAATCAGCTCTGGATAGTATGCTTCTTGTGAAGAAAAGTATTGAAAATCAAATGCCGGAAGATTTCTATTCCATTGATTTGATGAATGCCTATGAAGCCTTGGGCGGTATTATTGGAGAATCAGTTGGAGAGGATTTAGTAAATGAAATTTTTTCAAAGTTTTGTATGGGAAAATAGGAAATATAATTATATTATGTTTAGATTAAATATTTAGTTAGGAGGAAACTCAATGCCTTGCTTAAATGAAAATTATGATGTTTGCATTGTAGGAGCAGGACATGCCGGTTGTGAAGCTGCGCTTGCCTGTGCCAGATTGGGATTAGATACGATTGTCTTTACAGTCAGTGTGGAGAGTATTGCTTTGATGCCTTGCAACCCAAACATTGGAGGAAGTTCAAAAGGACATCTTGTGCGGGAAGTAGACGCCCTCGGAGGACAAATGGGCATTAATATAGATAAAACTTTTATTCAATCAAAAATGCTTAATGTTTCTAAAGGTCCTGCGGTTCATTCGTTACGCGCACAGGCTGATAAAGCGGAATATAGTCGCACTATGCGTATGACTCTGGAGAATACGGAACATCTCACGCTTCGCCAAGCGGAGGTCACTGAAATAATAGTGGAAGATGGAGTTGTAAAAGGAGTGAAGACTTTTTCTGGTGCAGTTTATTACAGCAAGGCGGTTGTATTGTGTACCGGTACTTATCTGAAGGCAAGATGTCTTTATGGCGATGTTGTCAATCATACTGGACCGAATGGATTACAGTCTGCTAATTTGTTATCGCAATCTTTAAGTGATAATGGTATTGAGATATTCCGCTTTAAAACAGGAACGCCGGCAAGAATAGATAAACGTTCTATTGATTTTAGTAAAATGCAGGAACAGAAAGGTGATGAGAGAGTTGTTCCATTTTCTTTTACCACAAATCCTGAAGATGTACAGATAGAGCAAGTTTCCTGTTGGCTTACTTATACGAATGAGGAGACGCATGAGATAATAAAAGAAAATTTAGATCGTTCTCCTCTTTATTCCGGGATGATCGAGGGAACTGGGCCCAGATATTGTCCTTCCATTGAGGATAAAGTAGTGAAGTTTGCCGATAAAGAACGCCATCAAGTTTTTATTGAGCCTGAAGGATTGTATACAAATGAAATGTATGTAGGAGGAATGTCAAGTTCTTTGCCAGAGGACGTTCAGTATCGAATGTATCATAGTGTCCCTGGATTAGAGAATGCTAAGATTGTCCGCAATGCTTATGCCATTGAATATGATTGTATTAATCCGAGGCAGCTTAATCCGACTTTAGAATTTAAGAAAGTGAGAGGTCTATTTTCTGGCGGTCAGTTTAATGGAAGTTCCGGTTATGAAGAAGCTGCAGCACAAGGATTAATTGCTGGAATTAATGCAGCAATGACAGTTTTAGGAAGGGAGCCTCTTGTTCTGGATCGCTCGGAATCTTACATTGGGGTATTAATTGATGACTTAGTGACAAAAGAAAATCATGAACCTTACCGTATGATGACTTCACGAGCGGAATATCGTTTACTTTTACGCCAGGATAATGCAGATTTACGTCTTTCAAAAAAAGGATATTATATAGGATTGATTAGCCAGGAGCGATATGATTGGGTGGTGGAGAAAGAACGTTTGATTGCAGAAGAAGTAGAAAGAATAGAGCATGTCAATATAGGGGCAAATGCTGCTGTACAGAGATTATTGACGGAATGTGGGAGCGCTCCCTTGAAAACCGGAACTACTCTTGCAGAATTGATCCGCCGGCCAGAGCTTCAATATGAAGATTTAGCAGAGCTTGATCCGCAAAGACCTAGATTAGCTGAAGATGTAGTTGAACAGGTAAATATCCATGTAAAATACGATGGTTATATTAAGCGGCAGTTGAAGCAGGTTAAAGAATTTAAGAAATTAGAAAATAAAAAGCTGCCGCAAGATTTTGATTATAACCAGATAAAGAGTTTGCGAATTGAAGCGAAGCAGAAATTAAATCTCTATCAACCGGTAAATGTTGGACAGGCTTCCAGAATTTCAGGAGTATCTCCGGCAGATATTTCTGTCTTATTGATTTATTTTCGTGGGAAATGATTTTTTACTTTTTTATTAATATGGATTAGGGTGTTAAAAGCACCTTAATCCAATATGATATAAAAATAAAAGTCTTATGTTTGAAAGGATAAAGTATATGGATTATAATTTGCAAAAGTTTACGAATGGCTTGAAAGATTTAGAGATTACCCTTACGGATAAACAATTAAATCATTTTTTAATTTTTTATAAAATGATGGTGGAAAAGAATAAATCCGTAAACCTAACAACAATTACAGAATTTGAGGAAGTCGTAGAGAAACATTTCTTGGATTCACTTTGTCTTATTAAAAGTGTAGACTTAGGACAACCTTTAAAAATTCTTGATTTGGGAACAGGGGCAGGATTTCCTGGTATTCCTTTAAAAATTGCATTTCCTCAATTGGAGATTATTTTGATGGATTCTCTAAATAAGCGTGTATTGTTTTTACAAGATGTCATATCGGAATTATCATTAACAAAAATAAGCGCATTGCATGGAAGAGCGGAAGAAATTGCAAGAAAGCCGGAATACAGGGAACAATTTGATATTTGTGTTTCCCGAGCAGTTGCTAATTTGTCAACTTTGAGTGAATACTGTATTCCTTTTGTAAAACAGGGAGGATTGTTTATTTCTTATAAGTCTGGGGAAATAGATGAGGAAGTCTCTCATGCTAAAAAGGCATTACATCTGCTTGGAAGTGAGATTCAAGAAGTGGAAAAGTTTGTTCTTCCAGGAACAGAAATTTGGAGGTCTTTTGTAAAAATAAAAAAGAATAGTAAGACCTCCAAATCTTATCCGAGAAGAGCAGGAACTCCTACAAGAGATCCATTATAATTTGTAGTAATTTATCCGCTTTCTCAAGCTGCGGAAGGTATTTTGCTTCTGTTATGAAAGATGACTCTATGGAAGGATTGTAAGATATATATGAGTCGATAATATATTGCATACCTTCAATTTCAATACTTCCGATAAGGTAAATATCGTTTTTAATTTTTTTCAGTGCATGTATAATATTGATATTTGTGTAATTTGATATCATACTTGAAAGCAGATATTTGCCGTTGCTCTGTTTGAGATGAGCAGATTCATAATAGTAATCAATAGCAGTTGTAGATACCATGCGCTTATTACTGTAGAATTCATTGTAAAATTTATTCTCAATATTTTTTCTGCAATATAGAATATTATAGAGAAAAGTACCAATGATAGGAGAATCAATGAGATACTTTAATGCGTGCTTTTGTTTGTTAGGTGTTTTGCAAAGCTCTGATAAATCAGAGGGATTGATGACTATGATTTTACCAAAGCAGTCAGATTCCATATTGCATGCCATCAGCGTGAAAGAGGAGGATTCCCCTGTTGTGATAACATCGGTAGTTGTACGAATAACATGATTGATAAAATCTGTGATTAACTGAACATATAGAAAATTGCTATATGTCATATTGGGCTTGTCGCTTTGTCCACAGCCCAGTAAGTCCAAAGTATATACAGTATGTCCTTTTGCGAGATGCTTTATGATTTTATGCCATTCGTAATTAGAGGATACCGGGCTTAAGTCATGGATTAAAAGCAATGGTGAGCCTTTACCATTTTTAGTATAATAGATATTACCATATCGCCAATTATAAAAATTACCATTCTCATTTTTTAATAAATTCTTCATTGGAGAAGTCATACTGATTGCTTTATTAATGCCATGGATACCAATTGCCGAAAATGTAGTAAGGACTAGAAAATTGCGGATGTGCTTTTTTTTCATAGCAGTATCTCCTTTCTTTTAGTATCTTTATTGTTATTATAGACGATATAGCGCAGATATACAAACAAATTTTATTTAAGTTTTTCAAATATAGTGAGAGAAAATTGTAATAATTAATAAATATGAACAGATGTTCAGTAAAGGAGTTAATATATGATAGTTGAATATTTACAAAGATTGCATCAAGAATTATTAGAAGAAAAATTAAATTTAGAACAGGAAAAACAAAGAAAGGAAGTACAGCTTAATAATAATGTAAAATTTGTCCGAGTTCTGGAAGAATCATTGGATGAAGATTTTGAATCATTCTCTCCAAGAAAAGTAGATGAAGAGAGCCATAAAAAAATTGTATCGTTAATGGAAGAACGAAAAATTATTAAGCAAGAAATTACTAGTTTACAGAAAAAATTAGATAGCGTTATAGCTAAGATAGAAGAATTAGATTTAATATTGGAAAATATTAGGCAGAATCAAGGGTATATAGATGTATCCTCAAAACAGAATGAAAATTTATCGGAACAAGAATTTGGTAATCAAGGCGAGTCATTTTCATTAGATGGTAAAACAGATAGTGTAGTGCTTTCAGAGTTTGCAAGTTTGGTACATAAAATAGAGATGTGTAATAAATTATTGGGAGTAGATACCGTGCGTTGTAAATTGGAACTTAGAGAAATAGAACAGAGTGCAAAAAAAATTATGCAAATGCTGAAAAATATAAGATAAAGTGGATATCTAGTACATTATCTTACAAATAACTCGACTTAATACGCAAAATGAATTTATCATATATCTGTCTAGTTAATTTGGAGATGATGTACTAGTTGTAGGTATTAGAAATATGGAATTAAATAATTTGCGGAATGAACTGACCTGGAATAGTTATTATAATAGGAATTACCATATGTAAGAAGTGCAATGTTTCACGTGAAACATTGATATTAAAAAAATTTTTTTTATAAAAATAATATATAGAAAAATATTTTTCTATAAAATAAGTTTAATAAAAGTTTAGAATGTTTCACGTGAAACATTTCATATCCTTCATGCAAATAGCTCTTATAATTTTAATAATTATTTTACAATAGAGTAACTTTCTATTTTTATGAGGTTCTAAATATTAACAAATATAAGAACTGTGAGCAACAATCTACTACATATTGATACGAATAAGCATATATAGTATATAGTATTAAAATTGAAAAAGTGCTATAATAGAAAAAAGCGATTATAAAATAGATATCTTTTTGTACTGATATATGTACAAAATGGAGGAAGAACATGGGAAAAATTATAGCAGTTGCTAATCAGAAAGGCGGCGTTGGTAAAACTACAACAGCAATCAATTTATCTGCCTGTCTTGCAGAAGCAGGTAAAAAAGTTTTAACGATTGATTTGGATCCGCAGGGAAATACTACAAGTGGACTTGGTTTAGAAAAAGAGACAATAGAAAATACAGTTTATGAACTTATGATTGGAGAATGTACAGTTCGAGAAAGTTTACAGACAACGAATATTGATAATCTTTTTCTTATGCCATCGGATATAAATCTTGCCGGAGCTGAGATTGAGTTGCTTGGTATCAATGAGAAGGAGTACATATTAAAGAATGAAGTGGATTATATAAGAGATGATTATGATTTTATTATTATAGACTGTCCACCTTCTCTGAACATGCTTACAATCAATGCAATGACAACCGCAAATACCGTATTAGTTCCTATTCAATGTGAATATTATGCATTGGAAGGATTGAGCCAACTTGTACATACGATTAATTTGGTACAAGAAAGATTGAACCCTGATTTAGAGATGGAAGGGGTAGTCTTTACTATGTATGATGCCAGAACTAATTTATCTTTGCAGGTAGTAGATAATGTGAAAAAAAATTTAAGTACAAATATATATAAGACGATTATTCCAAGAAATATTCGGCTGGCAGAAGCTCCTAGTTATGGTATGCCTATCAATCTTTATGATGCAAAATCGGCAGGGGCAGAAAGTTATCGTTTACTGGCAAAAGAAGTAATAGAAAGAGAGGATGAATGATGGCAGCAGCGCGAGGTCTTGGAAAAGGACTGGATACCATGATACCCAATAAAATTGGCGGTGATAAGAGCAGTGCAGAAACTACTAAGAAACCAGAGATTGGAAAAGATGTAGTATACGTTAAAATAGGGAAAGTTGAGCCTAATAGAGAACAACCAAGAAAAAGTTTTGACGAGGATGCATTGTTGGAGTTATCAGAGTCACTTAAACAGTATGGTGTATTACAGCCATTATTGGTGCAGGATAAGAAAGATTATTATGAAATCATTGCCGGAGAGAGAAGATGGAGAGCGGCAAAACTTGCCGGATTAAAAGAAGTTCCGGTTATCATTAAGAAATTGACAGATCAGGAAATTGTCGAGATATCCTTAATAGAAAATATACAGAGAGAAAATTTGAATCCTATTGAAGAGGCTTTAGCTTATAAACGGCTTCTGAAAGAATTTAATTTGAAACAGGATGAAGTGGCAGAGCGCGTGTCCAAATCTAGGACAGCAGTAACAAATTCTATGCGTCTTTTGAAATTAGATGAACGTGTACAGCAGATGGTAATTGATGAACTAATTTCAACGGGACATGCCCGAGCGCTATTAGCTATTACAGATAATGAAATACAGTATTCTTTGGCACAACAGATTTTTGATGAAAAGTTGAGTGTACGTGAAACAGAGAAATTGATAAAGAAAATGCAAAAGCCAAAGTCTGAGAAATTTGAACAGAGTCAAGATGACAGTATGGCAGTTTTCTATGAAGATATAGAACAGAAACTTAAAAATATTATGGGTACGAAGGTTTCTATTAATCAGAAGGATAATAAAAAAGGCAAAATTGAAATTGAATATTATTCAAATGAAGAATTAGAGCGAATAGTAGACCTATTTCAGTCTATACATCAGATAGATAATTAAATCGAATATATGTTCTAAATAAGATATTAAAAGACTAACTATTAAAAGTCAAGCCTAAAATGAAAAATTTGTGAATGGATTGC